>NZ_KV786083.1:101330-113198 GCF_001806835.1 Brevibacterium sp. HMSC24B04
GGTGGAACTCCTGCAGGAGTTCCACCTCGGCTGTGTGGAAGGTCAGCTACGTGACGATCAGCGAGCGGCGGTGCCTTCGGTGTAGTCGTCTTCGGTGTCCTTCAGCCAAGCGAACATCTTGCGCAGTTCGCGGCCGGTGGCTTCGATGGGGTGCTGTTCTTCCTTGGCGCGCAGTTCGTTGAATTCCTTCGCACCGTTCTTCTGGTCGTCCATGAAGCGCTTGGCGAAGGTGCCGTCCTGGATGTCGGCGAGGACTGCCTTCATGTCTTCCTTCACCTGCGGGGTGATGACGCGCGGGCCGGATACGTAGTCGCCGTATTCGGCGGTGTCGGAGCAGGACCAGCGCTGCTTGGCGATTCCGCCTTCGACCATGAGGTCGACGATCAGCTTGAGTTCGTGCAGAACCTCGAAGTAGGCGATTTCGGGCTGGTAGCCGGCTTCGGTGAGAACTTCGAAACCAGCCTGCACGAGGTGGGAAACACCACCGCAGAGAACGGCCTGTTCACCGAACAGGTCGGTTTCGGTTTCTTCCGTGAAGGTGGTCTTGATGCCGCCTGCGCGCAGACCGCCGATGGCCTTTGCGTAGGACAGGACGGTGTCCCATGCCTTGCCGGATGCGTCGACCTCAACGGCGACGAGAACCGGAACGCCGCGGCCGTCAACGTATTCGCGGCGCACAACGTGGCCGGGGCCCTTGGGGGCGACCATGATGACGTCAACACCCTGCGGGGCTTCGATGTAGTCGAAGCGGATGTTGAAGCCGTGCGAGAACACGAGCGTCTTGCCTTCGGTGAGCTTGTCTGCGATCTCGGCGTTGTAGATGTCTGCCTGCACCTGGTCGGGCGCGAGGATCACGATGACGTCTGCCCATTCGGACACTTCGGCGGGGGTGCCGACCTTGAGGCCTTCTGCTTCGGCCTTGTCGCGGCTCTTGGAACCTTCCTTCAGACCGATGCGCACGTCAACGCCGGAGTCGCGCAGGCTCAGCGCGTGTGCGTGGCCCTGCGATCCGAAGCCGATGACGGCGACTTTCTTGCCCTGGATGACGCCGAGGTCGGCATTGTCGTCGTAGTAGCGCTCTGCTGCCATGGGATTTTCCTTCCTTTGAGATCGCCCACCGAATGGTGCGTCTCAGATGTTGGGTGTCGTTTCGAGATTATAGGAGCGTGCCGGCTCACTGCGAATTGAGCGTGCACACTGTGAGATAGGGGCCGAGATGCCGGCCCGGAACCGCTCGGGAACTTGTGTTCCCGAGGGCTCGGGCCAGCCGGTTACGCCCAGGTGGACCGATCCGAGATCGACCGTGAGCCGCGGCTGATGGCCAGCAGCCCAGACTGGACGATTTCGCGGATGCCGAACGGTTCGAGCACGGCCCGCAGTGCCTCCAGCTTGGACTCTTCGCCAGTGGCTTCAACACTCACCGCATCCGGTGCGACATCGATGATGCGCACGCGGAACAGTTCGCAGGCGTCCGCAATCTGTCCGCGGGTGACAGAATCGGCCGCCACCTTGAAGATCACGTGGCCGCGCTCAACCGAGTTCGACGGTTCGAGTTCAACGACCTTGATGACGTTGACCAGCTTGTTCAGCTGTTTAGTGACCTGCTCCAGCGGCACGTCTTCAACGTCAACGACCATCGTCAGGCGCGAAATCTCCTCGACCTCGGTGGTGCCCACCGCGAGCGAATCGATGTTGAACCCACGACGTGCGATGAGGCCGGTCAGGCGGGTGAGCGCGCCGGGCTTGTTCTCCAGCAGGACTGACAGAGTATGACGGCTCACAGCTCTTCCTCTTCCTCTTCGAATTCGGGACGCAGGTTCTGCGCGTACTCAATCTGGTCGTTGCTGACACCGGCGGGCACCATGGGCCACACCATTGCCTCAGCCGGGACCGTGAAGTCGATGACCACGGGACGGTCATTGATTTCCAGTGCCTTGGCGATTGCAGCATCGACGTCTTCATTGCGCTCAACCCGCATGCCCACACAGCCGTAGGCTTCGGCGAGTTTCACGAAGTCCGGCACCCGCCTCGAACCGTGACCGGTGTCGAGGTTGGAGTGCGAATAGCGGCCGTCATAGAACAGGGTCTGCCACTGGCGGACCATGCCGAGTGACGAGTTGTTGATGATCGCCACCTTGATCGGAATGTTCGAGATGACGCATGTGGCCAGTTCTTGGTTTGTCATCTGGAAGCAGCCGTCGCCGTCGATGGCCCACACGGTGCGGTCGGGTTCGCCGACCTTTGCACCCATGGCGGCCGGAACGGAGTAGCCCATGGTGCCGAGCCCTCCGGAGTTGAGCCACGAATTGGGTCGTTCGTATTTGACGAACTGGCTCGCCCACATCTGGTGCTGTCCAACACCTGCGGCGAAAACCCCTTCGGGGCCGGTCAGCGCAGAGATGCGCTTGATGACGTACTGCGGATCGCACAGTCCGACATCGTTGGCTTCGTAGCCCAGCGGGTACGTTTCTTTCCACCCGTTGAGCTTCGCCCACCATCCGGGGCGTTCGTCTTCGAGTGCTGCCGAGTGTGATTCGCGCAGCTCACTCAGCAGCGAGCTCAGCACTTCGCGGGCATCGCCGACGATCGGCACATCGACCGCACGGTTCTTGCCGATTTCAGCCGGGTCGATGTCGGCGTGGATGACCTTTGCGTACGGAGCAAATGACGCGAGGTCGCCCGTGACGCGGTCATCGAAGCGCGCACCGATCGCAATGAGCAGGTCCGACTTCTGGAATGCGGCGACAGCAGAAACGTTGCCGTGCATGCCGGGCATACCCACGTGCTGCGGGTGGGAGTCCGGGAACGCGCCGCGGGCCATGAGCGTTGTGGCCACCGGAATCTTCGTTGCTTCAGCCAAGCGCAGCAGCTCTGCGGAAGCGCCGGAGCGGATGACACCGCCGCCGATGTAGAACACCGGCTTCTTGGCCTGCGCGATCAGCTGCGCGGCTTCGCGGATCTGCTTATTGTGCGGCTTGGCGACGGGACGGTAGCCGGGCAGGCTGGGAGCTTCCGGCCAGACGAACGGAGCTTCGGCCTGCTGGGCGTCCTTTGTCACGTCCACCAGAACGGGTCCGGGGCGGCCGGTCGAGGCGATGTGGAACGCCGACATGATTGCCTGCGGGATGTCTTCAACGCGGGTCACCAGGAACGAGTGCTTGGTGACGGGCATTGTCATGCCCACGATGTCCGCTTCCTGGAACGCGTCGGTGCCGAGCATCTTGGAGGACTGCTGGCCGGTGATTGCCACCAGAGGCACGGAGTCCATGTGAGCATCGGCAATCGGGGTGACGAGGTTCGTGGCACCAGGACCGGAGGTCGCCATGCACACGCCGACTTTTCCGGTAGCGGCCGCGTAGCCGGTTGCCGCGTGTCCGGCACCCTGTTCGTGGCGGACGAGGATGTGGTTGATGGAATCTGCGTCCATCAGCGGGTCATAGGTCGGGAGGATGGTTCCGCCCGGCAGTCCGAATACGGTGTCGACGCCCATCAGCTCAAGGCTGCGAATGATGGCCTGTGCGCCCGTCAGGACCTCGGGGGCAGTCCGCCCTCTTTTGGCGGGCTGTTGAGCCTGGCGCGAAGGCGATGGCGCCGGCACGGGCTTTGATGCCACGGTGATCTCCTCTGTGTGTACCTGTGTGTTGTCTGCGCCCTGGCGATCACCAATAAAAAAAGCCCCTGCCAGATCCTGGAGGGGCGCGCGATGATCGTCCAAGCGAACGCTGGGAGGGATTACCTCGCGCGCCTGCTAATAAGGACAATGACATCGGTGAACATGTGACCTAGTGAACTAGGCCACGTCAGCAATGTCAATTTGCGGATACGGTTCGTCCACTTTTTGAGACACGAGGTGGATCTCCGCGGTCCGCATCGATGTCCGCCAAGGGTGCGTGGCCGCGTTCGCGCATGAGCAGCAGTGCCGGAATCCCGGCGGCCAACACGATGGCAGTGGCGTAGCCGGCCGGAGCAAGGTTCCATCCGGTGGCCTGGACCAGGCTGGCGGCAATAATCGGCGACAGTCCCCCGAAGGCGACAGTGGCCGTATTGAAGCCAATCGCCATACCGGAGAAGCGGCCGATGGCAGTGAACTGCTCAGGGATGGCGGCAGCGGCAACAGCCGACCACCCTGCGGCGGGAACCGCGAGGAACGCCGCGGCTGTGGCGGCGGTTGTCGGATTGGCGTGGGACAGCAGCGCGTAGGCGGGAATTGTTGTAAGCGCCAGAACCGCACTGAGAGCCGCGAACATGGTCCGCCTGCCGAACTTGTCAGAGGCCAGCCCGATCAACGGTGTGACGATGATGGCCGCCACTCCTGCAATCGTGCCGAACGCCAGCGATCCCGCACCGTCCATTTCGACAACGGTTTCGAGGAACGTGGGCACGTAGGTGATGTTGAGGAAGTACGACACAGATCCGACCGACGACACCAGGAACGCCACGATGACGGCCTTAGGGTGACGGCGCAGGACGTCGAGCAGCGGTGAGCCTGTGTTCACCCCGCTGTCCTGGGCCTTCTTGAAGGTGTCGGTTTCCTCGAGGTGTTTGCGCAGCGGAATCATCACAGCCGCCAGAACACCGCCGATAATGAACAACACGCGCCAGCCCCAGGAGTCCATCTGATCTGGGGTCAGCAGATTGGCCAGCAGCGCACCGGAGCCCACGGCCAAGAGCGCACCAACCTCGGAGTTCGCAGCCGCCCAGCTGGCGGCCAAACCACGACGGCCCTCCTTGGCAGTTTCCATGAGGAAGACCATGATGCCGGTGTATTCGGCACCGACGGAAAAGCCCGCCAGGCAGCGCAGGGAAATCATGATGATTCCGCCCCATATGCCGATCTGTTCGTAGCCGGGCGTAATGGCGATTCCGAACATGGCCACCGCCATGAGAATTGCCGAAACCACAAGCGCTGCACGCCTGCCGACCCTGTCGCCCAAATGTCCGAAGACCATGGCACCCAGCGGTCGGAAGAAGAAGCCTGCCGCGCCAACTCCCAAAGTCAGCAGCAGGGAGTTTTCCTGCCCCGGAAAATACACGCGTGCCAAGTTGACCGACACGTAGAAGAACACCGAGAAGTCGAACCATTCGACAATCGTGCCGAAGGCAGCCACAAGTATGGACAGGCGGCGTTTGGAGTCTTCCGTTTTCCGCGGCGAGTGTGTCATAGCGCTCTTCCTTCCGGGTGTTCGAACACTAACAGCAGGGTCTGACACAGCGCCTAGGATTGCTGTATGATCTGCGCCCACTACGCTGCCGACCGCTGCCGGACCTGCTCGCTTATCGAGGTCCCAACCGACCAGCGGCTGACACGCATTGAACGCGAACTTGCCGCAAACATCGAACACGCCCTGGCCGACAGGAGCCCCGACGCGGTTTTCGCAGACCCCATTACCAGCGCGGATTCCGGTTTCCGCAACACCGCGAAAATGGCCGTCGGCGGCACCGTCAACGAACCCACACTCGGGATTCTCGATGAAGACTTCGCAGGCATCGACCTATCAGACTGTCCGCTCTACTCCCCCGTCATCCACCGCGCTCTGGAGGCGATTCCGTCGATCATCAAAGCGGCACAGATCCCGCCCTACCGGGTTCGTGCGCGCAAGGGAGAACTCAAATACGTCATCGTGACCGAAGGCGATGACGACCAGCTGGCTATCCGCTTTGTCCTGCGCACCGAAAGCGCCCTGCCGCGCCTACAAGAAAAACTGCCGCGCCTGCTGAAAACACTCCCCGGCATCACGCTCATCAGTGCAAACATCAATCCTGAGCACACGGCCATCATCGAAGGCCCAACAGAAATCCACCTGCACGGCGAGCGCTCCCTGCCGGTCACTCAGGGCGATGTCACGCTCCTGCCCGGCCCGCAGTCCTTCCTCCAGACGAACACGACTGTTGCCGGCGAGCTCTACCAGACGGTCCGCCAATGGATTGCCGACGCCGCAGAAGCACACGCCGCCACGCACCAAACAGCAGCGAACCCCGCCACTCCCCTCACCGTGTGGGACCTCTACTGCGGTGTTGGCGGTTTTGCCCTCCACGCGGCACTCGCCTCACCGCAGGTCCGTATCCACGCCGCCGAACTCAACCCAGAAGCAGTCGAGCGCGCCCAGGAAGCCGCCAGGCGCCTCGTGAGTGAGCATCCGGAAGTCGAAGACCGCGTCGAGTTCACAGCGGAAGACGCCTTCACGTGGGCTCGTGAGCAGAGCGAGCCAGCCGATCTGCTCATCGTCAATCCGCCCCGGCGTGGGCTCGGCAAACCCATGAGCCAGTGGATTGAAAAGTCAGGAATTGCAACCGTCATCTACTCCAGTTGCAACCCGCGCACCCTGGCAGCGGACCTTAAGCACATGCCCGGCTACAGGGCCGAAATCGTCCGAATAGTCGACATGTTCCCGCATTCACCCCACGCAGAGGTTCTCACCAGGCTGAAGCGCCTATAAGCTGAATCAAATGCGAGCACTCCTGCGTTTCTGGCCAGACATCCGCGCCCGTATATGGGTGTACTCCCTGGTCATGGTGCTCACGCTCATTGCCAACGCAATTTCACTGGCCACCCCGATGCTCACCGGCCACATCATCGACGGCCCGATCGCCCACCGCGACCCCGCCGGCCTGTGGTGGCCTGCCGCCGCGATTCTGGCGGTCGGAATCGCCGAGGCGTCTGCCCTGTGGGCGCGCCGCCGGCTGGTTGCCGGGGTGGTTTCGGAATGGGAAGTCACGTGGCGCGGTCGGCTGTTCTCCCACCTTCTGTACCTGCGGGTCGGCAGACACGACGCGTGGGATTCGGGCCAGCTGCTGTCGCGTGCCACGCAGGACATGTCGCAGCTGCGGCGCTTCTTTGCCTTCGGCGGGCCGTTCATGTTGGTCACTCCAGTGACGATCGTCATCGGCACCGTCATGCTGTGGCTCATTCACCCGCTGTTCGGGCTCACTGTGATCGGCATGGCCATTCCCTTGACGGGTTCTGTCGCTCTTTTGGAGGGCCAGTACCGGCGGACGTCGCGCGCATCTCAGGACACGATGGGCGAAATCACCACAAGCGTCGAAGAGTCGATTCTCGGCATTCGGATTCTGCGCTCTTTCGGGCGGTCATCGTGGGCATCGCAGAGGTTTTCTGAACTCTCCCACCGTCTGGCCGGCTACGAGGTGCGCCTGGCAAAGCTCGATTCCTGGATGTGGGCCTCGATGCAGATGTTGCCGGCGGCCGCGCAGGTCGTCATGCTGGGCCTGGGCGCGTGGGGTGTCCTTGAGGGCTGGGTGACCATCGGCCAGGTGGTTGCTGCGCTGACAATCACGTGGATTCTGCGGATGCCCATTGAAATGCTCGGCTTCCTGCTGGCCGACTTCCTCATCAGCATCACCGCCGCACAGCGGTATTGGGAAGTGCTCGATGAAGACATCGGCATCGAAGACCCCGCGGGAGGAATCGACGATGCAGCCGCCGTGCCGTCCGCTGAGGGAAGACTGGAGTTTACACGCGTCGGATTCACCTTCGACGATGGCGAGCGCCCGCTGCTGCACGATGTGAACCTCACCGTTGAACCCGGTGAAACTCTGGCGCTCGTGGGGCCCACGGGATCGGGTAAGTCGACGGTTGTCTCACTCATCCCGCGCCTTCACGATGTCACCTCCGGTGCCATCACGATTGACGGCCGGGACATCCGCGACATCCCGCTCAACGCCCTGCGGGGCCTGGTGTCGTTCGCCTTTGAAGACCCCATTCTGTTCTCTGACACCATCCAGGCGAACGTCGAAATGGGCGCACCCGGAGCCAGTGAGGACGAAATCGAGCAGGCGCTGCGCATTGCCGCCGCGTGGGACTTTGTGCAGGCACTTCCCGACGGCCTGGAAACGCAGGTCGGCGAACAGGGGCTGAGCCTCTCCGGCGGTCAGCGCCAGCGTGTGGCCCTGGCGCGGGCCATCATCGGCAAGCCGCGCGTGCTTGTGATGGACGACCCGCTTTCAGCCGTTGACGTCGACACGGAAGACCGTGTGCAGCGCGCTCTGGCCGAGGTGCTGCCGGACTCCACGACGATTGTCGTGGCCAACCGCCCGTCGACCGCCCTGCTCGCGGACAGGGTCGCTGTGCTGGACGGCGGCACGGTCGTCGAAACCGGCACCCACCGCGAACTCACGGCCAACTCGACCACCTACCGCAACCTCATGGGGGCGCAGGCATGAGCGACACCGTGACCTCCACCTCGGACATTGATGCCCTCCCGGAGGGCATTTCCAAACGCTCTCGCGCGCTCCTCCTGCAGCTGGTCCGGCCCTACCGCGGGATCCTCATCGTGCTGACCCTGCTGGTCCTGTTCTTCGCCACGGCCGGCACGCTCGGCCCGGTGTTCATTGCCCGCGCCCTCGACCACGGTCTGCCCGCCGCGACGAACGGCGATTTCGGCCCCCTGTGGACTAATGTGGGCCTGTTCGCGACGTTTGTGGTTCTTGGTGCGTCTGCCTCCTGGGCAGCTACCCGAGGCATTGGGATCGTCAGCCAGAAGATCATGGTGACTCTGCGCGGTCGCCTGTTCGACCACGTGCAGAAACTCGACATCGCCTATCACGAAAAGCAGAGCTCAGGCCGGCTGGTGTCCCGGCAGTCATCGGACATGGAGTCGGTGCAGGAGTTCCTCGGCTATTCGCTCATCTCAGCGATTTCTGGGGTCGTGCAGATGGCGGTCATCGCAGCGATTCTCATCTTCCTCGACATCCCGCTGGCCTTGGTCACCTTCGCCGGCTTCATCCCGCTGTACTTCGTCACCCGTGCGGCTCAGCGCTCACAGCGCGCGGCCTACCGGCGGACGCGCACGTCGATTGCCAAGGTCATCATCGACTTCACGGAGTCCATGGGCGGCATCCGCGCCGTGCAGACTTTCCGCCGGCAGCCGCAGCGCAAATCCAGTCTGTCTGCCCACGATGACGATTACCGCAAGGCGAACACCGACGCTCTGCGAGGAGTGGCAACTTTTGCCGGGCTGACCAGGCTGATCGGCAACCTTTCGCAGTTCGCGATCATCCTCCTGGGCGCGTGGCTTGTGATCAGCGGGCACACGCAAGTGGGTGTGCTCGCCGCGTTCGTCCTCTATGTGCGCCGCTTCTACGCCCCACTTGATGAGCTCGTGCAGACATTCAACATGTACCAGTCGGCGCAGGCCGCCCTGGAGAAGATCACGGCTGTTCTCGAGGTCGAACCCACCATTACTGATCCTGCCTCTCCCCAGACTGTCGAGGCCGACGGCCAGGTTGTCTTCGATGGCGTCCGCTTTGCGTACGGGGACGGACAGGATGTGCTCCCCCGCTTTGATCTGCGCCTGCCGGCCGGGCAGACGGTCGCACTCGTGGGCGCGACGGGTGCTGGCAAGTCAACGCTGGTGAAGCTGCTGACCCGCTTCTACGATCCGCTGGAAGGTGCGGTGAGACTCGATGGAGTTGACCTGCGGGACATTGTGGATGCTGATCTGCGCAAAGCCGTTGTCATGGTCACGCAGGAATCGTTCCTGTTCGGCGGAACGATTGCCGACAATATTCGGATCGGCCGCCCCGATGCGTCTGATGACGAAGTCCGCGCGGCCGCACGCGCCGTCGGTGTGGACGAATTCATTGAGAGCCTGCCGGATGACTATGACACGGATGTACGCAAACGCGGCGGGCGTTTGAGCTCCGGGCAGCGTCAGCTGGTGAGCTTCGCGCGCGTGTTCTTGGCCGACCCTGCAGTGCTCGTTCTTGACGAGGCCACGGCTCACCTGGATGTGCCATCAGAGAAGCTGGTCCAGCAGGCACTGGAGACGATCCTCGCCGGCCGGACAGCGGTCATCATTGCCCACCGCCTGTCGACGGTCGAAATCGCCGACCGTGTTCTTGTCATGGATGCCGGCCGGATTGTCGAAGACGGCACTCCCGCCGAGCTCATTGCCGGCGAGGGACGCTTCGCTCATCTTCACGCTGCTTGGAAAGACTCACTCCTGTAGAGCTCCCGCTTGGGCTGACGAGGTGCCAGGTCCGGGCGCGCGTCACTGGTCTTCCGCTGTGGTTCGGGACGCTTGCATAGACCCTCAATGTCAAAGATTCTTGCCTTTATGTCAGGCTTGCTTGACATGCTATGTCTAGTTTCCTTAACCTTGTGTCAAACAAACTAGACATGAGGACAAATGAGCACACACCCCAAGCCGAAAGTGAAAAGCGCCAGACTGCTTGCCGAACTCACACAGGCTCAGCTGGCTGCAAAGGCGGGTGTGTCGCGGCAGACGATCATTTCGATTGAACGCGGCGACTACAACCCCAGCGTCTACCTAGCACTGTCAATCGCACAGCTGCTGAACAGCACAGTCGAAAATCTTTTTCCCACCGCACAGGAGGACAACTCATGACGAACTCCCCGACACCTCGTATTGACCGGATGATGGGCTACAACTCCGCGACGATGGGCGATGAACGCGAAGCACGCATTCTGCTGCAGGCAACGTCGTTCGGCGCGGTCGTCAGCGTCTACACGGCAACCGCCGTTGCCGCCGGACTCGCACTGACCGGCAACGGAGTCTGGGCCGCCGTCCTGCTGGTCCTTTCGTCGATTCCGTCGTTTGCCATCTACTTCTACGCTGGACGTCACGGTGTTGATGTCGACAAACTGCTGTCCAGGGGCACCATGGGACAGCTGGTATGGCCTCACGTGATTATGGGCCTCATGGTTGCCGCACTGCTGTTCGGAATTGCGTTCCACCTGACCACCGGACAGCCCGTCATCCCCGTGACCGATGTTTCGCAGGGCCTTGCCGACAATATGAGCAACGGCCATACCGCACCCCTCTCCCGTGGGTTGATCGGAGGCGGTATTGTCGCGCTCATCCCGATCGTCTGGGCAATCATCTCTGTGCGTCGAACCAAGACCCAGAAACCCGACCCTGCCGACATTCCCGACGAAGACTGAAAGAAGGTATGTCATGACTACCTCGCAGAATTTCCAGCGGGAGGCGGGCGGCGCCTCGGCAGCCCCATCTCCCACTAAGAACATCGACGCAGTCTTCGGCCTCACCGGCATGGGCGACGAGCGCCAGCGCGACATCTACCTGAGGGCCAACACGTTCGCCGCGCACATGGGTATCTACGCGGGCATCGCCCTGGCAGCGCTGCTAGCGCTGTGCGGTCTGGTGTTCTGGGCAGTGGTCGCACTGTTCGCGACCGGCGTCCCCGCGGTGGCCGTCATCGCCTACATGAAGGCACACGGCGTCCCCTACGGAGACCCGTACGCTCGGGCGACGCGCACGCAGAAGATCGTGCCCAGCCTCATCGGACTCGCAATCGTTGCCGCCATGGTGTTCGGCGCCATGTGGGCACTGTTCACCGGCGGCCCGTTCGTTGAGGTCGTGGGACCGACCACGGCAGATGTCGCGCAGACCGCCTCGGAGGACCGCGCGGGAACTGCCCAGACGCTGCTCATAGGACTTGCCGCAGGCGTAGGGCTGACCGCAGTGCTCCTCCTGGTGCTGCGCCCCGCGTTCCTGTCCAAGCGCGACCGCCGCGACGCCGCCGACATCCCGGATGAGGACTGACGGCCCGGGTCACAATCGCTGACACAAGCAGATGCCGGGGATACCTACGGATCCGTTGGTGGCCCCGGCACTTGCCCACAACGGCGGACGAGGCGGAGGCTGCCTCCCAGCACACAGAAAGGCGGGGCCTGCACTGCAGCAGGCCCCGCCTTTCGTCTGCCTCGCAAACCAAATCAGATCCGCACACTCAGCGGGTCGTTCGGCACTACCTAGCGGATTCAGTCGGTGGTGACGGCTCCGACTGCGGCTGAGCGGACCAGCTTGGCGTACTTGCCCAGCGTGCCGTGCAGACGCGGGTTCTCCGGCAGCGTCCAGTTTTCGCGAC
>NZ_KV786083.1:113218-113623 GCF_001806835.1 Brevibacterium sp. HMSC24B04
GGTCGAGCTCGGCCTGATCAACGTGCAGGTCGATCGAACGAGCGGCGATGTCAACGGTGATCCTGTCGCCGTCTTCGACAAAGGCAATCGGCCCGCCGTCAACAGCTTCCGGAGCGACGTGGCCAATGCACAGCCCCGTCGAACCACCCGAGAAGCGGCCGTCGGTGATGAGCAGAACGTCCTTGCCGATTCCGGCACCCTTGATCGCACCCGTGATGGCGAGCATTTCTCGCATACCCGGACCGCCCTTGGGGCCTTCGTAGCGGATGATGGGCTATGACTCCGCGACGATGGGCGATGAACGCGAAGCACGCATTCTGCTGCAGGCAACGTCGTTTGGCGCCATCGTCAGCGTCTACACGTCAAGCGCGGTTGCCGCCGGACTCGCACTGACCGGCAACGGAG
>NZ_KV786083.1:113643-160083 GCF_001806835.1 Brevibacterium sp. HMSC24B04
TGCCGCACTGCTGTTCGGAATTGCGTTCCACCTGGCCACCGGGCAGCCCGTCATCCCCGTACGCGATGTCACGCAGGGCCTTGCCGACAACTTCAGCAGCAGCGGCAACGCATCCCTGTCTCGCGGTCTGATCGGCGGAGGCATTGTGGCGCTCATCCCAATCGTGTGGACGGTCATCTCCGCGCGGCGCACCAAGGCCAAGAAAGTCGACCCCGCCGATATTCCTGACGAGGACTGACTCCGTACCCCAGGTAAGAATCTACACCCTCACGTTGCGGCACACGCCCTCAATGTGCGGGCGAGAGTTAGGCAAAGAGCAGCTCGCCGAACTCCGCGAGGGCTTCCAGCCCCACGGGTTCGGCCGGCAGGAGCGGAGTCTGCGCAATAACGGCATCCGCACCCACCTCGGCGCGCAGGTGGGACACCCACTGCTCCTCCATCGCGCGTCGAGCCTCGAGGAGCTCCCCAGCACCGGCGGGCGAGCGCTTGTTCACGACGTATGCCAGCACTCCTACGTGCGATTCCGCGAGCTGATCGCGCAGCTCGATCGTCTCGAGCACGGGAAGACGTTCTGCGGCGAGCGCCACGACGAACCCCGTGACCGCCTCGTCCTGCAAGGTGGTCCGCAGGGACGACAACAGCTCGCGCCGTTCGTACAGCAAGTGGCGGATGCGCCGCTCGCGACGTGCCTTCGGGCTCCCCTCGTCGCCGGTCATTGGATTGCCACCCATGGCACGCACCGCCCTACCGAATTTGTCGGATCGCTGACGATTCTCCAGCAAGGCATCCGTCCACTGCGCCATTGCCTCGGGCAGGGACAACAGCCGCGACGTGTGGCCACTCGGCGCGGTATCGAAGACGATGAGGTCGTAGCGCTCCAGGCCGTCCCGCGTGAGCTTTGCGACACGCTCGAGCAGCGCGGCCTCGTGCGAACCGGGAGCGGCCGCCGCTGCTCGCAGGTAGCGCGTCACCTCACCGCGCATTCCATCAGCGACGAGTCCGTAGAGGTGTTCGCCGATCGCCTCGATGTGTTCCTTCGCGGCACGCTCGGGATCGATTTCGAGGGCATCGAGGTTGTCTGCCAACCCCACCGGCGAACCGCCTATTGTCCGTCCGAACAGGTGGCCCAGGTTGTGCGCCGGGTCGGTCGACACGAGCAGCACCCGGCGGCCCCCTCGAGCCTGGTCAAGAGCGACGGTCGCGGCGCACGTCGTCTTGCCCACGCCGCCCTTGCCTCCGAAGAAGATCACCCGCCGCGTAGACACGAGTTCACGCAAGGTCATGCTAGTGGCCTCCTCCTAACAACACTTGATGCCATCCGTGGGCGGGCGGTCCATGCCCATGCGGGTATGCCAGGCGTGGAACTCCTCGAGCACGATCGGGTAGAGCTCCATCGTGTAGGCGCTGGCGGGGTTGGGGATTCCGAGTGCCTCGCCACACACGTAGAGCATGAATAGGTCATCCTCGTCGCGCTGAGCCCGAGCGAGGGCCTGTCGGTAGGGGCCGTAGTAGTACTCTCCGAGCCCCTCGGTGAATGCGGCGAAGCCGCGCCGAAGCTGTTCGACGCGGCATCGCAACCCACCGTCCTGGCGGGCGGGCGTCCCGTTCTGGGACGCCTGCCCGCCCGACGAATCACAGCCCGCAGACTGGGGCGAATTATCGGTCACTTGGAGCCGGTTTCCTGCAGGGGATCGGCGACGGTGCGCCGCTCGACCGGATCCTCGTCTTCGGGTTCGGGATCGCTCCGTCCAGCCTTAACCATGGACGACACCGATTCGATGACGGTCCAGAGCGCGGCCACAAAGATCGCGGAGCCCAAGCCCAGCAGCAGCCAGTTCTGCGCGGCGAAGAACTCCCCAAGCTGGATCACCAGTGCCCAGAACGTCATGGTGAAGACGAAGAGGAGCGGGATGAGAATCGGCAGGACCGGCCTGCGTTTGCGCAACAGCATGACGCCCAGGACGGACAAGGTAAGCACCGCCAGGATCTGGTTTGTCGTACCGAAGAGCGGCCACAGGATCATGCCACCGTCGCCGGCTCCGCCCTCACCCGCACCGAATGCCAGGCCGAGGCCCAGTGCGAGCGCAATGATCGTGCCGACGACCGGGGTGATCTTCACACCCATCTGCGAGCCGATTTCCGCGATGATGAGGCGGTGCAGACGCACGGCGGTATCCATCGTCGTTGCGGCGAAGAGGATGGCCATTGTCGCGAGGACCGTTGCGGACAGGCTCAGCGGGATGCCGAGTCCCTCGTTGAGGATGTTGCCACCGCCGGCGACGAAAGCACCAATTCCGCCGTTCGCGTAGGCCTCCTGGAAGTCACCTATGGCATTGAAGCCGGAGGACACGGCGATGATCGTACCGAGCGCGAGCAGGCCTTCGCCCACTGCACCGAAGTAGCCGACGAAGCGGGCGTCGGTTTCCTTGTCGAGCTGCTTGGACGAGGTGCCCGAGGCGACCACGCCGTGGAAGCCGGAGATCGCGCCACAGGCGACGGTCACGAAGAGCAGCGGCCAGATGGGTGCCTGGCCGGCGGGCAGTTCCGAAGCCACCGGGTCGAGGAGGACCGTCGGCGCGGAGATGATGATCGCGGCATAGAGGATGCCCAGGCCGATGAACAGCTGGAGGCCGTTGATGTAGTCACGCGGCTGGAGCAGCATCCACACCGGCAAGAGCGAGGCGACGCCCGCGTAGAGAAAGAGGACGACGATCCAGAACGCCTGTGCGGACATGCCCATGATGGTTTCGGGCAGGACGATCGGGAACTTGTCGCCCAGGATGATGAGCGCGTAGAGAACCACGACGCCGACGAGCGAGACGATCGGCAAGTTCCACTTGAGACGGTAGATAGCCTGGCCGATGCACAGCGCGACGGCGATCGCACCCCAGGTCGGGATGACTGCGGACGGTGTGGTGACGAGCAGGCCGGCGATGATCGAAGCAAACACCGCGTTGACGATGATGATGAGCAGGAAGATAACGACGGTGAAGAGCAGCGAGCCCCGACCACCGATGTAGCGCTTGGCCAGGTCGCCGATCGTGCGGCCCTTGTTACGGGTCGAGGCCCACAGCGCACCGAAGTCGTGCATGCCGGCGAAGAACACCGTACCGATGGTCACCCACAGGAATGCCGGCAGCCAGCCCCAGATCATGGCGACCGCGGGACCCGTGATGGGCGCCGCACCCGCTACCGAGGTGAAGTGGTGTCCCCACAGCACCCACTTGTTGGTGGGCACGAAGTCGACGCCGTCGCGTTGCGCGTGCGCGGGGGTGATGGCGTGCTCGTCAAGCTGGTAGACCTTCTTGGCGAGGAACTTGGAGTAAAGAAAATAGCCGGCCAGGATCATTACCAGGCCAATAAACATGATGACGAGTGAGTTCATCTACGATCATCTCCCGCGGCCCCCATTGGCCGTAGTGGCGGTCATTGTCTTGGGCGGCGTCGACACTCGGCGCCACACCGCATATGTCATCGCATGAGCAGCCCACGATCAAACACCATCGCATGCGCGTTTGCGCACCATTTAGATGCATAAACGCTCTGCGATATGCGAAGAATCATAACTGAATTGCCATCGTTTCTGTGACTTGTATCCCAGTTACCTGATCACGTTCTGATTACGAATTCCATCACGTCGATTGCCGGAACCGCCGCCGAGGCGCCCGCCAGCGCCCGCGCCCCTGGCACCTTGGGCGAACCCCGAACAGCAGGCACCTCGGGAGCGTGTGCGGCACTCCCCTGACGCGACTCAGTCCGTTGTGACGGCCCCGACTGCAGCCGAGCGGACCAGCTTGGCGTACTTGCCGAGCGTGCCGTGCAGGCGCGGGTTCTCCGGCAGCGTCCAGTTTTCGCG
Organism: Brevibacterium sp. HMSC24B04; assembly: GCF_001806835.1. Classification (NCBI taxonomy): domain Bacteria; kingdom Bacillati; phylum Actinomycetota; class Actinomycetes; order Micrococcales; family Brevibacteriaceae; genus Brevibacterium; species Brevibacterium sp. HMSC24B04. The sequence continues at coordinate 117,500 of NZ_KV786083.1, forward strand.
ACGGCGGTCGAGCTCGGCCTGATCAACGTGCAGGTCGATTGAACGGGCTGCAATGTCTACGGTGATCCTGTCGCCGTCTTCCACAAAGGCAATCGGCCCGCCGTCAACGGCCTCAGGAGCGACGTGGCCGATGCACAGACCGGTTGAACCACCCGAGAAGCGGCCGTCGGTGATGAGCAGAACGTCCTTGCCGATTCCGGCACCCTTGATCGCGCCGGTGATGGCGAGCATTTCGCGCATACCCGGGCCGCCCTTGGGACCTTCGTAGCGGATGATGATGACGTCGCCGGCTTTGAGCTTGCCTTCCAGAACAGCGTCCATTGCAGCCTGTTCGCGGTCGAAGACACGCGCGGTGCCCTCGAAGACATCGGCGTCGAAGCCCGCCGACTTCACAACCGCACCCTCCGGTGCCAGCGAACCGGTGAGCACCGTGAGCCCTCCGGTCTTGTGGATGGGGTTGCTCATAGCACGAACGATCTTGCCGTCCGGGTCCGGCGGGTTGATGTCCTTGAGGTTTTCCGCAACCGTCTTGCCGGTGACCGTCATGCAGTCACCCTCCAGCAGACCGGCATCAAGCAGAGCCTTCATGACCACGGGAACGCCGCCCATCTTGAAGACGTCGTTCATGACGTAGTCTCCAAACGGCTTGACATTGCCCAGGTGCGGGACCTTGTCGCCGATGCGGTTGAAGTCATCAAGCGAAAGGTCAACACCGGCTTCGTGGGCAATTGCCAGCAGGTGCAGCACCGCGTTGGTCGAACCGCCGAAGGCCATCGTCACGGCGATCGCGTTGCAGATCGATTCGTAGGTGATGATGTCCTTGGTGGTGATGCCGCGGCGCAGCAGCTCGACCACAGCCTCGCCCGATGCGCGGGCGAAGAGCGTGCGGTTGGTGTGGATAGCCGGCGGAGCGGCCGAACCCGGCAGCGACATGCCCATGGCTTCGGCGGCCGAGGCCATCGTATTGGCGGTGTACATACCACCGCAGGCACCTTCACCAGGGCAGACAGCGCGTTCAATGGCGTCGACATCGGCTTCGGTCATCTTGCCGGCACGGCAGGCGCCGACCGCCTCGAAGGCGTCGATGAGGGTGACTTCCTTTTCGGTGCCGTCCGACAGCTTTGCAGTACCCGGCATGATCGAGCCGTTGTAGAGGAACACGCTCGACAGGCCCAGGCGGGCTGCCGCCATGAGCATGCCGGGAATCGACTTGTCACAGCCGGCCAGGAGAACTGAGCCGTCCAGGCGCTCAGCACCGAAGACGGTTTCCACCGAGTCGGTGATGATTTCGCGGCTCACCAGCGAATAGTGCATACCCTCGTGGCCCATGGAAATGCCGTCGGACACGGAAATCGTGCCGAACTCCAGCGGGTAGCCGCCGGCAGCGTGGACGCCTTCTTTGGCAAAGCCGGCGAGCTTTTCCAGGGTGAGGTTGCAGGGGGTGATTTCGTTCCACGAACTGGCCACGCCGATCTGCGGCTTTTCCCAGTCGTCGTCGCCCATTCCAACTGCCCGCAGCATGCCGCGGGCAGCGGCGCGTTCGAGTCCGTCCGTTACGTCGCGCGAACGCGGCTTGATATCTGGTGTTTCGCTCATAAGCGCAGTCTAGATCCTCTTGTCCACATGCTGGAGAACGTGTGCACTATGTGGACAGGTTGCGGTCAACGCTTGTCTCGTCAGCCCAACCGGACCCGCCGCACACCAGCAGGTTCAGACCTTGTTGAACGGCTCCTCGCCCGCGGCAATCCTTTCAAGCTGCTCCGTAAGGATCCCCAGGATCCGCGGGAAGAAAGCACTCGTGTTGCCGCCGACATGCGGGGCGATGAGCGTGTTGGGCGCCTTCCACAGCGCGTGGTCTTCTGGCAGCGGTTCGGGGTCGACAACGTCGAGTGCGGCGTGCAGTCGGCCCGATTCGAGCTCAACGAGCAGCGCGTCCGTGTCGACGATCTTGCCGCGGCCCACATTGCACACGAGCGCACCGTCGGGCAGCTGCGCGAGGAATTCCGCGTTCACCATGCCTTCGGTGTGTTCGTTCAGGGGCGTGACGATGATGAGGACTTCCGTGTTCGGCAAGATCTCCGCGAGGTCGTCGTTGCCGTAGACCGTGCCGTGTTCGTCTTCCCGGGCGCGGCTGCCCACACGGGTGATCTCAACTTCGAACGGCTCCAGGCGGCGGCGGATTTCCTCACCGATGCCGCCGACACCCAGCAGGGTGACTTTCCTGTCTGCCAGGGACAAGCGACGCTGGTGATCCCACGTGCCGGTCAGCTGATTGCGCGCCGCCTCGTCGAGTCCCCGCAACCGCGCCAGAACGAGGGCGACGGCAAGTTCTGCGGTCGCTGCCGCATGTGCCCCAGCACCCGTGGTGACGGTGACCTTGCCGACCAGGTGGTTGACCACGTCGTAGCCGGTGGTCTGGGCCTGGATGAGCTTGAGGTCGTTGATTTCATCGAGTTTCGCGACGGTCGACTCCGCACCCAGATAGGGCAGGATCACAGCGTCGAGATCTGCCGGGTCGGAGTCCGGGTGTTCGGCCGACCACACTCGCAGATCCAGGGCGCTGCGTGCGCTTTCGCTCAGGCGCGACTGGACATCGCTGAGGAGGTCGGGGTCCGGAAAGGCGATTTTTGTGATCGTGCTCATGGCCTCATTGTGTCAGCCTGGCTGTGTTTCTTCCTGGCGCGGTTCACAAGGCGGACAGAGCCGGTTGGGTTGACGGGTCAGGGGTCCCGAGGTGGCGGCCACGAGGCGGAGCTCAGCTTCTCGTTTGTCTGCAGCTGGGTGCCGCTCCCTTGCCCCGGTTCAGCGGCCGAGCAGCTGATCGAACGGGGTGATGGTGTTTGGGTCGAACTCATCGACCGGTTCCACACGGCGCGAGGTGCCGTGGGCGCCCGAGGTGCTGGCGCCTCGTGAGTTTCCGGCACCCTGCCCGCTTCCCGAGGTGAGTTCCAGCAGTTCCTCAACTGCCGCCTCGATCCGCTTGCGCATGCCGGTCTGCTCTTCCGGCAGCCCCCAGTCATCGGTGGCGGCGAAGACCGTCGTCGGCAGAGCCAGCCCTTTGAGGTAGGCGATGAGGGGCCGAATGTGCTGATCCATGGCCAGGGAGTGGCGGACGGTGCCACCGGTGGAGGCAAGCAAGACGGGAATGCCGCGCAGACCGGCCTCGGGGAACAGCTGCAGGAACATGGTCAGCAGCCCAATGGGTGCCGCGTTGTAAACGGGCGCTGCGAGTACGACAGCGTCGGAAGTGCGGAGTTTGGCGTAGACCTCGTCGAGCTCGTCCGATGGCACTCCGGTGAGCATGGAGTCGACCAGCTGGTGGGAGAACTCGCGCAGGTTGATGATCTCGGTTTCGAGTGGGGCTGTTGACGCTTGTGGGTCTGCTGTCGCAGTTTCTGGCGCGGCTTCTGCTGCTTGCTTCGCGGCGTCGAGGATCCTCTGCGCCAGCCTGTTGCTGGTGCTCGATTCGGACAGCGAGGCTGTCAGCGCTGTAATCTTCACGGTCAGCCCTCCTGGTGTTCTTCGGCGGCGCGTGCACGTTCCTGGGCCGCCTTCGAGTTCGGTCCGCCACCGGGAATGGGGTCTTCTCCTGCTGCACGGCGAGCCATGAGCGATTCGTGCGTTGGCGCTTCCGGAACGCCGGGCTGGCGCATGGATGCGAATTCGCGGCGCAGGACCGGGACGACTTCTTCGCCGAGGATGTCGATCTGCTCGAGCACCGTTTTCTCCGGCAGGCCCGCGTGGTCGATGAGGAACAGCTGGCGCTGGTAGTCGCCGGCCCAGTCGCGGAAGCTGAGGGTGCGCTCAATGACCTGCTGCGGGCTGCCGACTGTCAGCGGTGTCTGCGTGGAGAACTCTTCCAGGCTCGGTCCGTGGCCGTACACGGGAGCGTTGTCAAAGTAGGGGCGGAATTCATTGACCGCGTCCTGTGAGTTCTTGCGCATGAACACGTGCCCGCCCAATCCGACGATCGCGTGTTCGGCTTTGCCGTGTCCGTAGTACTCGTAGCGCTGGCGGTAAAGGTTGACCATGCGCGCGGTGTGTGACGTGGGCCAGAAGATGTTGTTGTGGAAGAAACCGTCGCCGTAGTAGGCAGCCTGTTCGGCAATCTGGGGCGAGCGGATGGAGCCGTGCCATACGAAAGGCGGGATGCCGTCCAGAGGGCGCGGAGTTGCCGTGAAGCCCTGCAGCGGCGTGCGGAAACGGCCTTCCCAGTTGACGTTCTCTTCGCGCCACAGGCGGTGCAGCAGTGCGTAGTTCTCAACTGCCAGCGGGATACCTTCGCGGATGTCCTGACCGAACCACGGGTAGACGGGGCCGGTGTTGCCGCGGCCCATCATGAGGCTGATGCGTCCGCCGGCCAGATGCTGCAGGTAGGCGTAGTCTTCGGCCAGCCGGACGGGGTCGTTGGTTGTGATGAGGGTCGTCGAGGTGCTCAGGTGGATCTTCTCAGTTCGCGCGGCCAGGTGCGCCAAGAGGACGGTCGGGTTGGCCGGTGCGACGAACGGCGGGTTGTGGTGCTCACCGGTTGCGAAGACGTCGAGCCCCGCGGCTTCTGCGTGTTCGGCAATCTTCACGGTGCTCATCAGCCGTTCGTGCTCGGTCGGGATTGTGCCGTTCACGGGATCGCGGGTGACATCACCGATGGTGAAGATTCCGAATTCCACAGTGCGCTCCTAACACTCAGATTGAGTTGATTGAACTATCAACAATTCTAACGGAGAGGTGCCAGGGAAAATTCCCGACCCAGCAGATCAACCTGACCTCCACCTCGTGAGTTCATTCCGGCGAGCCACCCGTTAGCCGGAATCCGCGCCTTAGCCGCACGCAAACTCCCGTTAGCCGGAATCCGCGCCTTAGCAACCACTGCTAACGGGAGTTTTCGTTGCTAAAGCGTGTGGCAGGGCGCAATGACGAGGCGCCGCACCACTCCCCGGGGCCGTCACCTTGATGCTGGACTGCTGGTTCGATCCCACAAACGACTGCGGCCCCTGCCGTAAGACAGGGGCCGCATACAAAACCGCGTCCAGATCAGATCCAGATGGCCGGATCGACCAGTTCCACCTCGCCGTGAGTGGGGACGTGGCGTTCCTTGGGGCGTTTGATCTTCGCGGGGATGCCAACGGCGATCGTGCCGTCAGGAACATCACCCACAACGACAGCGTTCGCACCGACCGACGAGCCATCGCCGACTTCAACCGGCCCCAGCACAACAGCTCCGGCGCCAATGAGCACATCGTTGCCGATGGTGGGGTGACGCTTGACGGCCTCGGTGGACGTCCCGCCCAGGGTCACCTGGTGGTACAGCATGACGTCGTCGCCGATTTCAGCCGTCTCACCGATGACAACACCGCTGCCGTGGTCAATGAAGAACCGCCGGCCGATGGTGGCACCGGGGTGGATCTCAATGCCGGTCAGCGCTCGCACAGCCTGCGACAGCAGACGCGCGGGGGCCTTGCCGCCTGGCTTGTTCCACAGTCGGTGAATCCCCCGGTGCGCCCAAATGGCGTGCAGGCCCGGGTAGCTCAGCGCAGTGACAACATCGTTCGTCGCCGCAGGGTCACGGCGGCGGGCATTGTCGAGGTCTTCGCGCACAGCCGCCCGCACGTTCGGCTTAGACAAACCGACCGCGGCGGCCGTGCTGAGTGCCGCGCCGCCGGCCAGCAGCGCACCTTTGAGGAGTCGGCTCATCAGTGCATGTATTCCTGGAACAGCGGCGTCGACAGGTAGCGCTCACCGAGGTCCGGGAAGATGACGACGACGTTCTTGCCGGCGTTTTCCGGACGCGATGCAACCTTTTCGGCTGCTGCGAGAGCCGCACCTGCGCTGATGCCCACGAGCGTGCCGTCTTCACGAGCCACGCGGCGTGCAGCTTCAAGAGCTTCTTCATTGCCGATGGCCTGGACTTCGTCGTAGAGCTCGGTGTCGAGGACCTCGGGAACGAAGTTCGCGCCAATGCCCTGAATGGCGTGCGGTCCAGCCTGGCCTTCGGACAGAAGAGGTGAAGCTTCCGGTTCGACAGCGACGATCTTCACGTCCGGGTTGGCTTCGCGCAGAGCGCGGCCGGCACCCGTAATGGTGCCGCCGGTGCCGATGCCGGCAACGAAGATGTCGACCCTGCCGGCGTCTTCGAGGATTTCCTTGCCGGTGGTGGCGTAGTGCTTTTCGGGGTTGGCCTGGTTGGCGAACTGCGAAGCCAGCAGACCGCCGGTTTCTTCAGCGATTTCCTTGGCCTTGCTGACAGCGCCGTTCATGCCGTCGGCCTTGGGGGTCAGAACGAGTTCAGCGCCGAATGCGCGCAGCAGAGCGCGACGTTCCATCGACATGGATTCCGGCATGGTCAGCACAACGCGGTAGCCGCGCGAGCTTCCGACCATAGCCAGGGCGATGCCGGTGTTGCCCGAGGTGGCTTCGACGATCGTGCCGCCGGGCTTGAGCTGGCCGCTTTCCTCAGCGGCGTCGATCATGGCAACGCCGATGCGGTCTTTCACCGAGTTGGCGGGGTTGAAGTATTCGAGCTTGGCGAGGATTTCAGCACCGGTGCGCTCACTGGCGTGCTTGAGACGCAGGAGGGGTGTTTTGCCGACGAGTTCCGAAACACTGTTGTAAACAGTCACAGCTTTCCTTTGAGTTGATTCGAAAAGGTCCACGGAACTGCTGCCGGCAGTCCCGCTTTTACACGTGACACACCAGCCAATGGCTTCAGCTGCTGATCTTCAGTCCGGATAACAGAGCTGACCGGACATATATTCCCGATTATGGCCCGTCGACTTCGCGACAGCACAACCGGGGACGGCCGATGAGGGGCACATCACAGCCTGCGAGCATGTAGCCCATGCGCCAGACTGCGCTTCCCCACCGGACAATTCGCTCCCTTGTCGGCGCGGGCGGATGTCCCTTACCGTGTCAGTGCCTGTCGATAGGATGAGCGCATGGCAATTCATCCGATCGTCGTGTACGGCGAACCTGTTCTGCACCGCAAAGCCGATCCCGTTGTCGATTTCGATGATGATCTGCGCACTCTCGTCGCAGACATGTTCGAAACGCTGAAGGTATCCAATGGCGTGGGTTTGGCCGCCCCGCAGATCGGCGTTGGCAAGCAGATCTTCGTCTATGACGCGGATGACGAAGTTGAGGGCCGCCGTCGCCGCGGGGTGTTCATCAACCCGATTCTCACGGCGTCGCGCATTCCCGATTCCCGCCCGCACCCGGACACCGAATCCGAAGGCTGCCTGTCTGTGCCAAGCCTCGACTTTCCGCTTAAGCGCGCAAACAAGGTGACGGTCAACGGCTTTGATGAAAACGGCGAGCGCATTTCATTGAGCGCCGAAGGCTGGTTTGCCCGCATCATGCAGCACGAATTCGATCACCTGCAGGGCACGCTCTACGTTGACCGCCTGGATAAGCGCTGGGCGAAGAAGTGGACGCGCGCCAAAGCTGAATTCGGCTACGGCGAACCGGGCCTGTCTTGGCTGCCGGGCACCGACCCCGACCCGTTCGGGCACGAAGCTGTCGACGAAGACCTGGACTGATCTGACCAGGCGCCGCTCACCACTACACGCCTGACCGCGGGTATCCGCGGGGTTCTGTTGGCTGACGAGGCGCCGCTCCCCTGCCGGGTTCGCGTTACCTGCCGGTTTCGCGTTACCTGTCGAGTTCGCGGTCGAGCCCCACCGCCTCAGCTTCCCCACTGAATTCCGCGGCTGAGCTTTCAAGTTCACCCAGTAGCTGCTGGATGGACTCGACGTGCGAATCTGCCGCCAGCCCCAGGTGTTCGAGGTTGGTGAGCGCAGCGTCATCAGCAGCGGTGCGAGCGACCACGTCGAGCACGCGTTCCCCGATTTCCCGGGACTGTTCGCTGCGCTGCAGTTCGCTGAGTTTGACCGACAGGCGACCCAGACCTCCCAGGTAGTCGTGCATTGCGGTGACACGGTCGGCAATCGAACGGAATGCCGCGGCCAGCTGTTCTTGATAGGCGTCGATCTGCGGTGCGGTTCGCCTATCGCGCAGAGATTCGAGCTCACTGCGCAGCAGGTAGATTTCCTGGAGCCGCACGCCGATCGTCGACACGGCGTGGTCAAGGTCGATGTGAGACACATGGTCTTCCAGCACGGGGTCGTTCCAAGCTGGAGTGCGGCTGATCTGCTGTGCAATGTGCACTGTCAGGTGGAACAGCCGCTGTTCATCGGTGTCCTGCCGCCCAAAGGAATAGCCGAGCGCCTGAGGGGTAAGCCACATAGCGTTCTTGGCGTCTTCCAACGCCTTCTTGTTCAGCCGCTTAGGATCACGCAGGTAGCGCACACCCGTGTATCCGGATGTCCCGAGCGTGCCGGCGGCTGACAGGCCGGTGAGGATTGCGCCGGGATCCACGAGGTCACCCACGATGAGCGAAGCAACACCCGTAAGGAACGCCAGTCCGCCCGTGACGATCCCGCCGACGGTCGTTGTGCCAATGAAGACGGCGCGACTGGCAAGCACGTTCCGGTGCATGAGCGGACCGAGCGCTTTGGTGCTGCCGGAAGTGCTTGCCAGTTCGTACCCGCGGGCTTTCCACGCGCGGGTAACGGCTTCGCTGACGGAATCTGCGACCAGGAAACGGTAGCTGGGCACGGTTGAGCCCAGTTCGCGTTCCCACAGTTTCCGCCAGCGCGCAGTCATATCAGCCGATCTTCTTCATGATGAGTTCGCGTGCCTGCTTGGGGTCAGCCTGCCCGCGAGTGGCCTTCATGATGGGACCCATGAGGGCGCCGATGGCCTGCATGTGTCCGCCCTTGATGCGTTCGACGACATCAGGGTTATCGGCAATTGCGGCGTCCACGGCGGCTTCGAGCGCGCCATCGTCCTTGACGATTTCCAGCCCCTTGGCCTCCATGACCGTCTGCGGGTCACCCTCACCGGCAATGACACCGTCGAGGACCTTGCGCGCCAGCTTGTCGTTCAGCTTGCCGTCTGCGATGAGCTTTTCGAGTTCGGCAACCTGAGCCGGAGCCACGAGGGTTTCCGGTTCGACGTCCTGCTGCTTGGCCTGGCGGGCGATTTCACCTGTCCACCACTTGCGCGCACCCTGCGGCTTCGCACCGGCGGCGACGGTCGCTTCGATTGTTTCGAGCAGACCGGCGTTGATGACATCGCGCATTTCGAGGTCGGAGAATCCCCATTCGCCGATGAGCCTGCGGCGCTTGGCCGTGGGCAGTTCGGGCTGTTCGGCGCGCAGCTGTTCAACCCATTCGCGCGACGGCACAACCGGCACGAGGTCCGGTTCCGGGAAGTAGCGGTAGTCATCGGAATCCGACTTTTCGCGACCGGGCGAGGTTTCACCGGTTTCGTCGTGGAAGTGGCGGGTTTCCTGCAGGATCGATTCGCCGGCATCAAGCAGTTCGGCCTGACGGACGATCTCGTAGCGCACCGCACGCTCAATCGAGCGGAACGAGTTCACGTTCTTGGTTTCGGTGCGCGTGCCCAGCGGTGCATCCGGCGACTTCCGCAGCGACACGTTGATGTCGGCGCGCACGTTGCCCTGCTCCATGCGGGCCTCAGACACTCCGAGGGCGCGGAAGATGTCACGCAGTGTGCGCACGTAGGCGGCTGCGACTTCCGGTGCGCGTGCGCCGGTGCCCTCGATGGGACGGGTGACGATTTCGACCAGCGGAACACCCGCGCGGTTGTAGTCGACCAGCGAGTATTCGGCACCCTGGATGCGGCCGGAACCGCCCACGTGGGTGTTCTTGCCGGCGTCTTCTTCCATGTGTGCGCGCTCAACCGGGACCGTGACGATTTCGCCGTCTTCGAGTTCGACTTCAACCGAACCGTCGTAGGCGATCGGTTCGTCAGACTGCGAGGTCTGGAAGTTCTTCGCAAGGTCCGGGTAGAAGTAGTTCTTGCGCGCAAAACGGCACGATTCGGCGATCTCGCACCCCAGTGCCAGGCCGATCTTGATGGCCGATTCGACGCCCTTTTCGTTGACCACCGGAAGCGAACCGGGAAGGCCGAGCGAGGTGGGGGTCACGTTGGCGTTTGCGGTGCCGCCGAAGGTGTTGGGGGCGGCGTCGAACATTTTGGTCTCGGTGCCGAGTTCAACGTGGACTTCGATGCCGAGGACCGGATCGTATTTGGATACGGCTTCTTCGTAGTTCATGTTTCCGCTCCTCAGTTCTTGTCCGCTGCGAGTGCGGGGATGTTGTCGAGCACACTGCCGCCGCGAGCTGCGTTCAGCGCGGCTTCGAAGCCCGAACCGATCTGGTACAGACGCTCATCGGCACGTGCCGGTGCCAGCAGCTGCAGACCGACGGGCAGGCCGTCGTCTGCCAGGCCGGCCGGCAGGCTCATGGCGGGGATGCCCGCGAGGTTCGCGGGAATCGTGGTGACGTCTGACAGGTAGATCTCCATGGGGCTCAGGCGGTTTTCCGCACCGAATTCCCACGCGGTGTTCGGCGTGGTGGGTGCGATGAGCGCATCGACCTGTTCGAAGGCCTGGGCGAAGTCGCGCTGGATGAGGGTGCGCACCTTCTGGGCTGAGCCGTAGAACGCGTCGAAGAACCCTGCCGACAGGGCGTAGGTGCCCATGATGATGCGTCGCTTGACTTCCTTGCCGAAACCGGCTGCACGGGTAGCGGACATCACGGTTTCGGCGGTGACGGGGCCTTCTTCGGGTTCGACGCGCAGGCCGAAGCGCATGCCGTCGTAGCGGGCCAGGTTCGACGACACTTCCGACGACATGAGGATGTAGTAGGCCTGCACCGCGTAGCCGAGGCTGGGCACGTCGATTTCGACGATTTCTGCACCCTGCTTCTGGGCTTCGTCGACGGCGGCCTGGAACTGGGTGCGCACAGCGTCTGAGGTGTCGTCGCTGAGCAGCTGGCGGATAACGCCCAGGCGCTTGCCCTTCAGCCCTTCTTCGGCACCGCGCTTGGCGGCTGCGAGGAAGTCCGGGACTTCATCGGGCAGGGACGTCGAGTCCAGTGGGTCGTGGCCGGCTAGCACCTGGTGGAAGGCTGCGGTGTCGGCAACCGTGCGGGCCGACGGGCTCACGGTGTCCAGCGAGCTTGCCATGGCGATGATGCCGTAGCGGGATACCGAACCGTAGGTGGGCTTCATGCCGACCGTGCCGGTGAAGGCAGCAGGCTGGCGGATGGACCCGCCGGTGTCGGTGCCCAGTGCCAGGGGCGTCTGGAATGCTGCCAGCGAGGCGAGCGCACCACCGGAGGAACCGCCGGGGATCCGGTCGAGGTTCCACGGGTTGCGGGTGGGGCCGAACGCCGAGTGTTCGGTGGACTGGCCCATGGCGAATTCGTCGAGGTTGGTCTTGCCGAGCATGGGCATGCCGGCGGCCTTCGTCTTTTCGTAGACGGTTGCGGAGTACGGTGGCACCCAGTCTTCGAGCATCTTCGAGGATGCGGTGGTGCGGATGCCTTCGGTTGCCACGAGGTCCTTGTGGGTGACGGGCACACCGGCCAGCAGCGGGAGGTCTTCGCCTGCCGCACGGCGACGGTCAACATCGGCCGCTGCTGCCAGAGCGGTGTCGGCTGTGACGGTCACGAAGGACTTGACCTGCGGTTCGACGGCTTCGATGCGGTCCAGGTGAGCCTGGGTCACTTCGGTCGAGCTGTATTCGCCGGCCTTGAGACCTTCAGCGAGTTCAAGTGCGGAAAGCTGAGTCAGATCGGCCATGTCAGTCCTCCCCCAGAATCTGCGGTACGAGGAACTTGCTGTCTTCCTGCGCGGGAGCGCCGGAGAGAGCCTGTTCGGGGGTGAGCACAGGGCCCACGACGTCGGGGCGCAGGACATTGGTCAGCGGGATGGGGTGGCTGGTGGCCGGGGTGTCTTCCCCTACTGCTTCCTTGACCTGGGCGACGGCCTCGATAATGGTGCCGAGGTCGTCAGCGAGTCCTGTGAGTTCTTCATCGCTCATGGCGATGCGCGACAGCTGCGCCAAGTGCGCAATCTGGTCGGATGTGATTGCGGATTCCTCCGACATCGTCACCCTTTCTGCTTGATATAACTGCTGGTCTGATTGTACTTCCGCTGTCTCAGACGTCTTTTCCGGCCAGCAGCGCGTTGAACTGCTCTTCTGTCAGCACGGTGATGCCGAGTTCTTCTGCTTTTGCAAGCTTCGAACCGGCCTTTTCGCCAGCCAGCACGTAGTCGGTTTTCTTCGATACCGAGCTGGCGGCTTTTCCTCCGGCGGCGATGATGGTCTCCTTCACGGAGTCCCGCGTGTAGCCTTCGAGCGATCCCGTGGCCACGACCGTTTTGCCTTCCAGCGGCTTCGGCCCGGCGTCTTCGGCACTTTCTGCGACCTCGTCGGCCATTGACACCCCGGCGGCACTCCAGCGGTCGACGATTTCTGCGTGCCAGTCAACCGCGAACCAGTCGATGAGCGACTGGGCGATTGTCGTGCCCACACCTTCGACTTCGGTCAGCGCGTCGAGGTCGGCTGCCCGCAGCGCTTCCATTGATCCGAAGTGGGCTGCCAGCGCCCGTGCAGCAGTGGGGCCCACGTGGCGGATGGACAGGGCAACGAGCACGCGCCACAGCGGCCTGTCTTTTGCCCCCTCGATTTCCTGGAGCATGCGCAGGGTGCCCGCAGACGGCTGAGCCGGGGTTTTGATCTGGCCCTTGTCTGGGCCCGAGGTGTAGTACTCGGGCTGGTTGTAGAAGTAGCGGATGCGCTTGATGTTGCCGGTGGGAACACCGTTCTTCTTTTCTTCGCGTTCAACCCACACATCAGCGAGGTCTTCGGCTTTGAGGTCGAACAGGCCTGCTTCTGAGCGCAGCGGAGGTTCGTCTGGGCTCAGGGGGTTGGTCAGTGCGAGCGCGGCTTCTTCACCGAGGGCTTCGATGTCAAGGGCTGCCCGGGAAGCCAGGTAGAACAGGCGGTTGGCCACCTGGGACGGGCAGGTCTGCGAATTGGGGCACCGCAGGTCGCGGTCGCCTTCTTTCTGTTCGACCAGTTCCGTGCCACAGTCCGGACAGTGGGTGGGCATGTGCCATTCGACTTCTGTGCCATCGCGGTTATCAACCACCGGCCCGAGGATTTCGGGAATGATGTCGCCGGCTTTGCGCAGGATGACGGTGTCGCCGATGAGCACGCCTTTGCGTTTGACCTCGTAGCCGTTGTGCAGAGTGGCTTTTTCGACCGTGGACCCGTCCACCAGGACGGGTTCCATAATGGCGAACGGGGTCACCCGGCCGGTGCGGCCCACCTGCACGCGGATGTCGAGCAGTTCTGTGGTGACTTCTTCTGGCGGGTACTTGTACGCGCACGCCCAGCGGGGTGCTCGCGATGTGTAGCCCAGCTGTTCCTGCACCGCGAAGTCGTCGATTTTGATGACGATGCCGTCGATGTCGTGCAGGAGGTCGTGCCGGTGTTCGGCGTAGTGCTCGATGTAGGCATGCACGTCGTCTTCGGTTTCGCAGTGCTTGTAGTACTGCGAAATGGGCAGACCCCACGAACCTAGAATGTCGTAGACCTCAGACTGGCGCTTGGGCAGTTCTTGACCGTCACCGGCCTCCCACGCGGCAACACCGTGGACGAGCATGCGCAGCGGTCTCTGCGCTGTGACCTTGGGATCTTTTTGGCGCAGCGAACCGGCTGCGGCGTTGCGCGGATTGGCGAAGGGGTCCTTGCCGGCGTCAATGAGGCCCGCGTTGAGATCAGCGAAGTCTTTCAGCGGGAAGAAGACCTCCCCGCGGATTTCGACCTGCGCCGGCGGGGCGTCAGTGTCCAATTCCACCGGGATGTCTTTCAGCGTGCGGATGTTCGCCGTGATGTCTTCGCCGGTGTAGCCGTCACCGCGCGTGGCTGCGCGCACCAGTTTGCCGTCGCGGTAGAGCAGATTGCACGCCAGACCGTCGATCTTCACTTCCGACAGAAACTGCGTGCCGGCTGGAACGCTGCGCTTGACCCGGGCGAACCAGGCGTCGAGTTCTTCAACGGAGAAGACGTCGTCAAGCGAATACATGCGAGCCACGTGGTCGACCGGCGCGAAGGCTTCTGTGTCAAGGCCGCCGCCGACCTTCTGGGTGGGTGAATCCGCAGCGGCCAGTTCCGGGAAATCGGCTTCGAGCTGTTCGAGTTCGCGCATGAGCGCGTCGAAGTCGGCATCCGGAATCGTGGGGGCGTCGTGGACGTAGTAGGCCTCGCGGTGTTCTTCGATTTCAGCGCGCAGCCGGGCAGCGCGTTCGGCTGCCTGTTCCGGTGAGTAGGTGCTCATTCTTCTTCTTTCAGCGCGTTGTGAATATCCGTTGCGGCCTCCATGAGGCTGCGGCATGTGCCGGTGTCAGCCCGTGAGGGCAGCAGTCCTGCAGAAGCCGGTTCAGCAAGGCCGGTCAGGACACCGAACTGGGCTGCCGAGGCGCGGCTCATGCCGATTCTCTGCCACGGCTCCCACACTAACGCCAGGGTCTGACTTAACCGCGCCCGCTGGATGGTGTGCGGGAAGTTAAGCCACACCTCGTGCCCGGCATCAACCCATTCAGCCAGCCGCTCCCACCGGGCCAGACCGGCCGGAGAATCACCAGCCGCCACCTCGACAGCAGCCCCATCAGACCGAGCCGCTCCAGAGCCAGCCGGCAGATCGACAACAATCGACCCGGCACCGATGTCGAGCAGCTGATCAGAGTGCCGAATGTCCTTCCCACCGATCCGCACCTCGCCGAGCTTCGGCACGTGCAGCAGCGGGCTCTCCCCGCACCTGGCCAGGAAGGACTGCAGTCCCGTGAACACTGCCTGCTCCGGCAGGGCCGGCAGGGTCCGGAACCCGGAGTCGGTCGGCACGGAACCGGTGAGGATCGGGTCCAGGTGCCTCTCCACAATCCGCACCCGAGGTGCCTGCCCGGTCCTGCGCTCCACCTCGGCAAGGTGCGCCTGGACAGCGAAAGCGTAAGCCTGCAGGACATCGCGAACGGCACCGAAGTCGGACAGGACTGGCGCCCCAGTCGGCAGTGTCATGTGGCGGATCAGGTGCCACGGTCCAGGCAGCGTGAGAAGCGTGGGGCGTTCGTCGCAGTATTCTTCGACGGCGTCGAGGATTTGGGCGGTGTGAGAACGGCTCAGCCGCTGTTCGCGGCTTTCTCCCCTGGCCAGCCGCCAGACGGCGGGGCTGAGGTCGACGGGCAGGTCGAGCATGCCCGCCGCCGGTGCCAGGAAGTCCAACGCCCAGCGGGTGCCGCCCTCGGCAGGCTGGGCGATCTGCGGGATGGCCGGCAGGCCTTCGCCAGATGCGCTGACGGCGGCGCTGAAAGCCTCACGCGGTTCGGTTCCGGCCCACACGCCGGTTGTGGCCGTCAGGTTCACCTGCCGCGTCCTCGCAGCTGCACCGGCGGGACGTCAACGGCGAAGCCCATGATGCGGCCGTAGAAGCTCAGTTCTTCTTCCAGCGAGGTGCGGATGGCCTTGGGATCACTGAAGCCGTGGGCTTCATTGGGGAAGAATCGTGCGGCGTAGGGCAGGTTTGCCTTTTCCAGTGCGTCGATGAGTGCGCGCGCTTGGTTCGGCGGGACGACGGCGTCTTTTTCGCCCTGGAACACGGCTACGGGTGCGCTGATGTCCTCAAGGTGGTCCAGCGGCGATGCTTTCCGCAGCGTTTCGGGATCCCCACCGCCCACGAGCCCATCCAGGTAGCGGGATTCGAAGTCGTGGGTGTCTTCGGCAAGCGAACGCAAGTCCACAACCCCGTAATACGAGCTTCCGCAGGCAAACACGTCTGTTGTCGTCAGCGCCTGCAGCACCGTCAGGCCGCCGGCGGAACCGCCGCTGATGGCCACGCGGTCAGGGTCGATGAGGCCGTCTTCGGCCAAGCCCTGGGCGACAGTCACGGTGTCGGCAACGTCAAGCACGCCCCACTGGCCCTTGAGCGCTTCGCGGTACTGCCGGCCCATTCCGGTGGAGCCGCGATAGTTGACGTCGATGACCGCTATCCCGCGGGACGTGAAGTACGCGTGGTGCAGGCTCACCCGCGGCACAACGCGCGAGGTCGGGCCGCCGTGCACAAACGTCACACACGGTGGGGCCTGTTCAGCACCGCTGCCGAGGTGGAGGCCGGCTTCCGCTGCACTGCCCGGGTGGGTATCGGGGTTGGGGTTCGCGCTGGCGTTACCGTCCTCATGAGCGTCCGGCTTGCGCGGCGGGTACCAGACGGCTTGAATGCCGGAGTATTCGCGCACTTCGGCCCGCGGCAGGTATTCGGCAATGGTCGACCAGCTCTCCGGCAGCACGATCGACAGGGCCACCGGTTCGAGCTCACCTGAAGCGATGTCGAAGGTGTAGAGCCCATCGACCCGGTTGCGCCCGCCTGCGCGAATAAGGGCGACGGTGTCGCGGAAGTCCTCAATTTCAGCCCAGTCGATGTCGGCACCGAAATCCACGGGGCCGCTGCCCTGGTAGTCGGGGCGGCTGTCGGCCCACAAAAGCGCTGCAGTGCGCTGGGTTGAGATTCCGTCGCGCGCGGCGGCCGCCACGATCCGCTGCCCGCCGAGCACCGGCAGGTACCAGCGTGAACCCAGCGTCCAGAGAGGACCCCCGATCTCACCGGGGTCGTCAAGAACAGAGGCAACCTCCGCCTCGGGAGTTCCGGGAGTGCCGAGCGCACGGTCCCGAAACACGCGCACATCCACGCTCACCACGGACCACGAGCCGCGAGCGTCAGTGCTGACCGTCAGTGTGGAGCGGCTGAGCCATTCGGGCTGAAGAATCGATTGGCGTTTCTCAGCACCCAGGATGGCCACGGGCGAACCCTGCGGTTTGCGGGTCTGCGGGTCGAGGTCAGCCAGCAACAGGCGGGTGGCATCCCACGGCATATCCGGGTGGTCCCAGCCGATGAACGCCAGGTGCTTGGCATCCGGGGACAGCCGCGGATACGCCACAAAGTGCGGGCGGTCCTCCCCCGTCCAGTCCGCGGGGAAAAGCGAGCGCACCGGGGTGTCTGCGCTGGGGTCGATGAGAACAATGTCTCGAACAACGTCGTGCGGGTGCGCACCGCGGAATTCACGCACCGCGGTGAAAACAGGGGCTGACGAGGTGCCGGCCGGCTTTGCCGAGGAACTGCGGGCAACCGTGATGTCACCGAAGAGCACACTGCCGTCGGAGTCATCCGTCAGCGCCTGTGGGGCTGTGCTCGGGGTGACGGTGTAGAGGCGCTGTGAAACCCGGTCGACGAACACTATCGTGCCGTCTGCCGCACAGTCCCACGCGCCGCCGCCGTATTCGTGAACGCGCGAACCTGCCGTCAGGTTCTCCGGCAGGATGTCCTGAGGCTCGCCGTCGCCTTCGCGAAAGAAAATGCCGACACCCTGCTGCCCTGCTCTGCGCTGGGAGAACAGCACACCGCCTGCGGCAAAACGGGCACGGTCGATGGGCCTGGTGCCAGCCGCCGCCAGTTCGGCGGTGATGGGCGAAGTGAACGGCGAGCCGGCTTTCGGCCCAGGCAGCGAACTGTGTGATGCAGACTGGCCGGTCATGTCAGGCTGCCGTGCGGTCGATCGTGGCCTGGCCGAGCACCCGGGTGCCGTCGTAGACGACCATCGTCTGGCCGGGGGCAACACCGCTTAAGGGTTCGTCGACGCTGATGTGCATCAGCTGGCCGGCAGGGCGGGCCTGCGGGACATTGAATTCGGTTTCCGGCGGATCCGGCAGATATTCGCCCATCCACATGCGGGCCGGAACCGGTTCAGCGTGAGCGCGGATCTGCACTTCGCACTCCATGGCCCGGTCTTCCGAGTTTCCGGCGGCTTCCGGAGGCTGGCCGCACCACGTGGTGCGAATGCCCGTTAAGCGGGTGATGGAAAGGTCCGGCCGCTGGCCCACCGTGACGGTGTTCGTGCGGGTGTCGACATCGACCACGTAGCGGGGTTTGCCATCGGCGGTCGGCTTGTCGATGCCCAAGCCCTTGCGCTGGCCGATGGTGTACGACTGTGCGCCGTCATGTTCGCCCAGCACTTCGCCCTCTTTGTCTTTGATGAGACCGGGGCGCATGGGAATCTTGTCTGCCAGCCACGCTTTTGTGTTGCCGTCGGGGATGAAGCAGATGTCGTAGGAGTCCGGTTTGTTCGCCACGGGGAAGCCGCGTTCAGCAGCTTCGGCGCGAACATCGGCCTTAGCGGCACTGGCGCCGATGGGGAAATAGCAGTGGCGCAGCTGCTCTTCTGTCAGCACGCCCAGAACATAGGACTGGTCTTTGTTCATGTCCTGACCGCGGTGCAGCTGCGGGTGGCCGTCGACCCACTGGATTTCGGCGTAGTGGCCGGTGGCAATCGCATCAAAACCCAGGGCGAGCGCACGGTCGAGCAGGGCGGCGAACTTGATGCGTTCATTGCAGCGCATACACGGGTTGGGGGTGCGGCCCTGCGAGTATTCGGCGATGAAGTCATCGACGATGTCTTCTTTGAAGCGTTCGGAGAAGTCCCACACGTAGAACGGAATGTCGAGCATGCCGGCAACGCGGGCGGCGTCGCGAGAGTCTTCGATGGTGCAGCAGCCGCGCGAGCCCGTGCGCAGGGTTCCGGGCATACGCGACAGCGCCAAGTGCACGCCGACGACTTCGTGTCCGGCGTCTTTGGCTCGTGCGGCGGCGACGGCTGAGTCCACACCGCCTGACATGGCTGCCAGTACCTTCACGGTCCCTCCTTCGATTGGGCTGCTGGCTCTGAAAGCGCCCGCGATCTTACAGCGTCCTGCTGTGACAGAGCTCTGGTGTTACAGCGTTCGGGCCATTGATTCTATTCCTTACTGCGGCTCAGTCGGCCTGGCTCCAGTCGTAGGCGGAGTTCATGCCGGCTTTGCGTGCCTGCTCGACAACACCGGGCAGGGCTTCGATGAGCTTGTCGACCTCTTCTTCTGTTGTTCCGTGACCCAGTGTGAACCGCTGGGATGAGCGGGCCTCGTCTTCGCGGTATCCGCAGGCCAGGAGCACGTGGCTGGGCCGGTTGACACCGGCACTGCATGCCGAACCGGCCGAGGTGGCAAACCCGGCCGCGTCCAACAGGAACAGGAGGGAATCGGCTTCCGCTCCGGGGAAAGTGAAGTGGACGTTGCCCGGCAGCCGGTCCTCACGGTGACCTGACAGGTGAGCATCCGGGACGCTGTTTTCGATACCGGCGATCAGCCGGTCACGCAGACCGGACAGGCGCGGCGCCTCGTGAGCTATGTCCCCCGTTGCCTCCTGCGCGGCGGCGGCAAAAGCGGCAGCCCCTGCAACATCAAGGGTGCCCGAACGCAGCGAGCGCTCCTGGCCACCACCGTGCAGAACGGGGACCGCCTTGATGTCGCGCGACAGGATGAGAGCGCCGATGCCCACCGGACCGCCGATCTTGTGGGCCGTGACAGTCATTGCGTCGACGCCCAGGTCGGCGAAGTTCAGCGGCAGCTGTCCGAATGCCTGCACCGCGTCGGTGTGGATGGGAACGCCCGCGGCCTTGGCGAGTGCTGCGGCTTCCTTGATCGGCTGGACGGTGCCGATTTCGTTGTTGGCGTACATGATCGACACGAGGGCCGTGCGGTCGCCGTGTTCGCGCAGCAGCTCCTCCAGGTGGTCCAGGCGGATGCGGCCGTCTTCGTCGACATCCACCAGGAGAACCTGCGCACCTTGGGTTTCGAGCCAGCCGGCGGTGTCGAGGACGGCGTTGTGCTCAATCGGGGTGGTGATGATGACCGGGTGCGACAGTTCAGGGGCGGGTGTTGGCGTGCCCGCGCCTTCGGCCGGCACGCCGTTGCGGTGCCAGAACAGACCCTTGATGGCCAGGTTGTCGGCTTCTGTGCCGCCTGAGGTGAGCACCACCTCGGCCGGGGTCGATGCGCCGACCGCCCGAGCCAGCACCTCGCGAGAATCCTCCAAGCGCAGGCGCGACTGCTGGCCCAGCGAATGCAGGGCCGATGGGTTGCCGATCTGCTGCAGTTCGTCGGTGTAGGCCTTCAGCGCGGTTGGGCGCATGGGCGATGTCGCTGCATAGTCGAAATAGGAACGCACACACCGAGTCTAACGACCGCGGCGATACACTCTAAGGCGTGATTGCGTTCCTGACCTATGCCCAATATGCGGCCGCCGGGCTGCTTGCCCTGTGGGGCACCATCCAGGCCCTGCGAAACCGTCCGGCACCGATCGCAATGATCTGGTGGGCAGGCGCCGTGCTTCTGCTGCTGATCGTTCAGCTGGTCACCAGCATTGTGCTTTTCGGGCAGACAAACGCCGACCCGCTGCTGTTCTTCGGGTACGTGCTGACCGCAATCATCCTCGTGCCGATAGCCGCGGTGTGGGGATACATTGAGCCCAGCAAATGGGGACCGTGGGTGCTGGCCGCAGCCGGCGCCACCGTCATCGTCATGATTATTCGAATGGACCAGATCTGGCTGTGAACACCTCAGCGAACACTTCCGGCAACACCGGTAACACCAAGGCGTACTCGGCAATGCACTCCGGGCCGGGGCGCGCCCTGACCGCGGTGTACGGCATCTTTGCGCTGTCGGCATCCGCGCGGGCCGGTTACCAGCTTGTTTCGCACTTCGACCATGCGCCGCTGGCCTACGGGCTGTCCGCGTTTTCGGCTGTTGTTTACATTGTCGCGACGGTCTGCCTGGCAATCGCCAACCGCACAGCCCACCGGATTGCTGTCGTTTCGGTGCTCATCGAACTCATCGGAGTTATTGCCGTCGGCATTTTCAGCCTTGTTCGCCCGGAGCTCTTCCCCGAAGCCACCGTGTGGTCAGGTTTCGGCATCGGCTACGGCTTTGTTCCGCTGGTGCTGCCAGTGCTCGGCATCCTGTGGCTTATCCGCGTAGACCGCATCGCCCAGCAGTACGGGGCTTAAGCTGGCGGACCCGGCACCTCGAGCCAGAAGGCACCTCGCCCCCAGAAGAGACCTCGGCCAGCCAGCCGGCACCTCGGCCAGCCAATCCCCCAACAAAAACACCCGTTAGCAACAAATCCACGCCTTAGCCGCACCGAGACACCCCTTAGCCGGAATCTGCGCTTTAGCCGTAACTGCTAACGGGAGTTTTTGTTGCTACCCGGTGGTAACCGGCCCCAAGGGTACACCCCAACCGCCAAAACCAGCCCGAGCCAACCCAGGCCAGCGGCGCGGCTCAGTCGCCGGAGTCCTTGCCTTTGTCCTCGTCCTTGCCCTTGCCTTCGTCCTTGCCTTTGTCTTCGCTCTTGTCCTTGCCCCCGCCCTTTGCGGTGGTCTGTTTGCCGGACAGTGGGAACCAGTCGGGGCTGGTGAGCTTGGTCTTGCCCTTGCTGGTTTCAATGAGGAACGGGATTGACGCTTCGATTTCTACGCGGTTGCCGTTCTTCTTCCCCGTGGTGATGGCGGAAACCTGTTTGGGGAGTGTGAAGTTGAAGTCGTCAGGCACCTCGAGTGTGATGGTGCACCGCATTTCCGCCATCGAAACAGCACCGCCGCCCTCAGCTTTCACCGCGTACTTTTCGAAGTCGATTTCCGTGTACGGCTGGCAGCGTGATTCAACGCGCTTGAACGATTTGGTGTCTTTCGCGTACTCGTCAACGTAGTCGCGGTAGCCCTTGAAGCCGTCGCCGCTGGGGTCAAAGTCATCCAGCGAATCGCCGCCGCCGGATTTGCCCGCACCGCTGAGGTAGTCCTTGACCGCGGTGACGGTCTTGCCGAAATCGACGGCGTACTGTTTGCCTGCCTCAGCAACCTGGCCGTCTTCCAGTGCGAGGTTCGGCACACGCTCGGGATCGATGAAAAGTCCCTGTTGCACTGTCCATTCGCTGTTGGCATCTTCACGCGTCACCAGGAGGGCCTGCGTGCCGGATTCGGCATCGTCAGCATTGGCGAAGGCAAAGAACCACAGCGGATACTCCGACTGCTTCGGCCCGCCTGCAACCACCTTGTCGAAGCCGACCGTGCCGAGTTTCTTCTTTTCGGCTTTCGCTACGAGAACTTCAGCTTTTGTGCGGTCGAGCATCGGTCCGCCCTGAATTTCATCCAGACCTTTGCCGTCATCAGCAAGCGCTTTCTGCAGTTTCTTCGTGTAGTCGGTGATGAACGCCGAACCATCGCCGGCACGCAGCGGCGCCTTCGCGTATTCGCTGGACTGCGGAACCGCGGGCCGGGCAATCGGCGGCGCGCCGGCACACGCGCTCAGCAGCCCCAGTCCCGCAAAGGCTGCCGTCATCAGGCTGAGTGCGCGCTTCATCGGGCTCCCTCCGCTGTCTTCTTCACATCTGCCGAGGTGCCGCCCGGCTCCTCGCCTTCTGGCACCCGGGTGCCGGGTACCTCGGCATTTTGTTCGCCCGCACCGCGTCGGCGGCCCACCGCGACCTTCGGCTGGTCGTGCTTCCAGGACAGGAAAAGCCACACTGCAGCCGCGAAGGCCAGCACTGTGAAAGCCAGGCCGATGAGTGCCAGAGGAACAACACCGGGCGTGTCAACCGTGACGGTGATTTTGGCGTCAGCGAGGTCACCTTCAGGTGCGGCAACAACGACCATCTGCGGGTTGCTGTCAAGGCCCAGCCGAACCTTCGGCGATGTCCCGGTTTCCTGTGCAATCCACCAGTCGCGGCTTTCGGGGTCAGTCGGCAGTGAGTCTCCCCCGGCTACGAACCTGTGCTCGATTTCGCCCGGCAGTTTGATCTTGGTGGCTTCGTCGTGCGCGGTGCCCGTTAGATAGCTGCGAGCGTCAACCCCGTTGGCGGTTCCGATGAACACGGGACTGTCGGATTCGACGCTGACCTCCGCCACAGCATTGGTCACGGGAATCAGCTGCTGGTCGATCATGACTGCCTGGCTGCGTTCGTCAGCGGTCATCGCCTCGGTGCGGGCCTGCCCGTCAAAGCCGACAACGGACAGTGCTGATGTCACCAGCACCAAGCCGAGAACTCCAACCAGCGCCAGCAGTCCGGCGCTCAGAAGCCGTGTCATCAGAACAGTGCGCGCATCAGACGGCCGCGGGCTTTGACGACGCGTGCGTCTTCAGCGCCGACGGCGTCGAACAGGTCCAGCAGGTGCACGCGAAGTTTTTCGCGGTCGTCGCCCGCGGTGGTTCCAATGAGCGTGATCAGTCGTGTGAATGCGTCTTCTACGTGTCCGCCTGCTACGTCGAGGTCAGCGCAGTCAATCGCCGCGTCAACGGACGATGGGTTGTCGGCTGCGGCCTGGCGCACGGCGGCGAGGTCCTTATCGCGGGTGCGGCGCAGCAGGCCGACCCGGGCGATGCCGGCTTTCGCTTCGTCATCTGCGGGCGATTCGGCGAGTGCGTTCTTGTACACCTGTTCGGCCCGGTCGAGGTCGCCGGCTTCAAGTGCTTCGAGCGCTTCGGGGTGGCGGGGCCCCTGCTGCCCGGGAGCGCCTTTGACCCACGCGGTTTTGTGCAGTCCGGCTTGGCTCGCCGCCTGTGCGATCTGGTCAAACAGCTGGCGGATCTGCGCTTCGGGCTGCATACCCTGGAACAGCGGAACGGGCTGGCCCTTGATGACGGCGACAACCGTCGGCAGGGCCTGCACCTGGAATGCCTGCTGGATGGCGGGACTGGTGGCAACATCCACGAGTCCCAGCACTGCGCGACCAGCCTGGTCTTCAACGATCTTCTGCATGACGGGCAGGATCTGCTGGCTTTCGGGCTGCTGGCCGGAGTACAGCACGAGCACCACGGGCAGTTCCATCGACAGTCGGGCGGCCGATTCAAAGGTCTGCTCGTTCACTTCGAAGGCGAGTGCGGGAACTTCGACCTGGTTGGGGCCGGGTGCCTCGCTTGATTGTGCCGCACCGCCCGGTGCCGAAGCTGCCGAGGTGCCGTGTCCGCGAACCGCCGAAAGGTCAAGGCCTTCCTGGGCTCCTGGCTGGTCGGGCTGCTGAGGTCCCGGCTGGCCGGGCTGGTTCGGCTGGCCGGCCTGCGGGCCTCCTGCCTGCTGGCCGTGTCCGGGGTGTTCGGGCTGCTGGGGAATAGTCATGTTCTCCTCGTCAGTTGTTGCCGCTGAGTTTGGCGTCGGACATGGCGGTTGAAACGCCGATCAGGCGCACCTTGCCTTCGCCCTTCTTGGGCACGACGAATGCGTAGACCTGTGTGTATTCGGTCTGCAGTGTGCGCTGGGTTTTGCTTTCGCCGACGACCTTGGCCTGCGGGTTGGGCACTGTGAGTTCGCCGGTTTGGCCCTCGCGCGTTTCGGGTGACAGGGAAAGAGTCTGCACTGCCGAGCCGATCACGATGGCCGATCCGTCGGTGGTCGACTGGGCTGCGATCTGCTTGCCGGGGCTGTACTCAACCTTGGCCGAGCCGTTGCCCTTTTCGATTTCCTTCTTGATCTTCTTGAACGTGTCGTTTTCCTGTTTGGCGAACGCGTCGTCTTCGAAGTCGCCCTTGCGCTTGGCCTTGTTGGGCTTCTGGAGTTTTTCAGCGTAGTTTTCGACGGTCTGCTTGGGCGTCATGACCAGGCCGTCCTGATCGGCCGCCAGGAGGCCCGAACCGACGCGCGCATCTTCGACTTCGGGGAATTCAGCGCCGGGCAGAAGCACGGTCAGCGCCCACAGGCGGTAGGGACTGCGGGGGTCCTGCTGGCTGAGCATGACCAGCTGGGTTTGGTCGTTTCCGCTGACGACTGCCGATGTGATCCGCGGCCAGGTGTCGGTTGCCGAAGTGAAGTTCACCTTGACATCGTCAAAGGCCGGGGTTGCCGGCAGCTTGGCCTTTTTGTCCTTCTTCTTAATCTTGTAGGCGCCTTCGCGCTGCTGGAAGAAGCTGCCGTCGGCACGTTCGCCGAGTTTCTTCGTGTCGAGCTTGTCGTCGGCTTCCTTGATGGTGGTGTTGATGTTCTCCAGCACGCGTTCGAGCTGTTCGTCGGTGACGGAGGCTGCCGGTGCGGTGGGGGTTTCCAACGGCTGCGGTTCGGGCAGTTCCTGTGCACCACAGCCGGCGAGTGCCAAGCCGGGAACGATCGCGAAGGCCGAGCCCATCTGGGCCAGACGGCGACGGCGCTCACGGCGCGCTTCCTCGCGTTCTTTTTCGCGCTTCTTCGCTTTGGTGCCGGAGATGAACAGCAGGATACCCAGAACGATGAGGATGAGTCCGATGATGATCAGCGGGGTCGCCCACGGGTTGGTGGCGTCGTTCTGCCACGTCACCGACACCTGCAGGTCGGTCTTTTCGCTGCTGCCGATCAAGAACGAGGTGTCACCAGCCGGTTCGCTCCATGTGAAGGTCACCTGTTCGGCTTCGGTCGTGGAGTCTTCCCACAGGTCCGCCCCCGCGGGGTTGGGCACACTGTCTCCTTCACCGGCAACTTTTTCTGTGCGCAGCTCTTCTTGGGTTTTCAGGCCGGTGATGTCGAGGTAGGAGGCTTCGCCGAGCCACGCTTCGACGTTGGGCTTCGAGGCGTGGGCAACTGTGATGTCGCCGGTGCCCTTGACGGTCACTTTGGCTTCGCCGGGGTACAGGTTGAGAACTCCGGGCTCGATGACGGCCGCTGCGGAGCTTTCGTCCGTCTGTGTGGTCGCCGTAATGTTTTCCGGCGGTGCCCACACGGTCTTCTGAAGAACTCCGACGACGCCGAGTACAGCGCCCAGGACGATCATCACGACTGCAGCAATTGAGCGCACGCGCTCCCCTTCGATCAGCTTGCGGTTCAACTGTCCATTCTACGTACCCGACAAAGCCGAGTTTTGGGCGGACTCTCAGCGGTCTGCTTACGCACACCGGGCGGTGTCAGGCCGCACCGCTAATATGGGCGTCGTGGCTGTAGACAGAATTGTATGGATTGACTGCGAAATGACCGGCCTTGAGGTCGGCACGGACGAACTGATCGAAGTCGCGGCGATTGTCACCGACTTCGACCTCGAACCGCTTGACGATGGCATCGACATCGTCATCAAGCCGTCTGAGGCCGCGCGGAACAACATGAACGACTTCGTGACGAACATGCACCGTGAATCCGGGCTGATCGACGAACTCGACCAGGGCACTACGGTTGCTGACGCACAGAAGCGCGTCTTGGACTACATCCGTTCGCACGTCCCCGTTTCCGGCAAGGCGCCGCTGGGCGGCAATTCAGTCGGCACCGACAAAATGTTCCTGCAGCAGCAGATGCCGGAACTCGTCGACTATCTGCACTACCGCATCATCGACGTCAGCTCGATTAAGGAACTGGCCAAGCGCTGGTTCCCGTCGTCGTACTATTCGGCACCGGCCAAGACCGGCAACCACCGGGCCCTTGGCGACATTCTCGATTCCATTGCCGAACTCGCCTACTACCGCCGGGCGGTCTTCACCGCTGAAGCTCCTGACTCAACGGCCTCAGCGAAGATCGCCTCCGAAATCACCTCCGAGTACTTCCCCACCGACTCAGCCGAAAGTGACCAGCCGAAGTCCCCAGGCACCTCGGCAGACAGCTGAACATGAGCACCACCGCCGCTCCCCTGACATCGGCAGACGAAAGAAACGAAATCCCGCTGGGCAAGCGGGACTCCCGCTACCGTTTCTTCGAAATGATCCCGGCGCTCTTCAGCTACGGGAATTTGGCTGCTGTTGTGGTCCTTTCGCTCATCAACCCCACGTGGGGTGCGCTGTGGGTGCTGGCGATCGTCGCCTACATGTTCATTCGGGGTGTGCGCGGTGCGATTGACCTTGTGCGCGGACTGCGACGTTTTCGCCTGGCTGCTCGCGTGGACTGGAATGCGCGCCTGCTGGACATTGCGCTGGTCTTGGACGGCAAACGAGTCCCGCCGACCCCACCGGGATCGTTCAGGGCAGCCCAGCATCGGCAGCTGCTGCGGCAGGTGCAGAAAAACCCCCAGAACTACCCGCACCCGGCCAGGGTGCAGCACGCTGTCATCATTGCGGCGTACAACGAACCGTACGAAGTCATCGAACCGACCATCCGCGGGCTGCTGTACACAACGACACCGGCGGATCACCTGCACATCTTCTTCGCCTACGAAGAGCGCGGCGGCCCGGACATGCAGCTGACGGCGCAGCGGCTGAAGGAAAAGTACGGCGCGAAGTTCGGCACCTACGAACTCGTTGAACACCCCCGCGATATCCCCGGTGAAATCACCGGCAAGGGCGGCAACATCACCTACGCCGGCCGGCGCACAGCCATGTGGGCGGAAGAAAACGGCTACGACCCTGCCGAAGTCATAGTCACAACGCTCGACTGTGACAACAAGCCGTACGAAAGCTACTTCGACTACGTCGCCTACGAATACATTCGGGCGGAAGACCGCCAGCGGGCGTCCTACCAGCCGATCGCGCTGTACCTGTCGAACATCTGGGATGCCCCCGCGGTCACCCGCGTAATCGCATCGGCCAACTGCTTCTTCAACCTCACACAGACGGTCCGGCCGTTTTCGCTGCGGAACTTCGCATCACATTCGCAGCCGCTCGATGCGCTTATCGACATGGACTTCTGGTCCACGCGCACCATCGTCGAAGACGGCCACCAGTTCTGGCGGTCGTACTTCCATTTCGATGGCAACTACCGGGTGATCCCGGTGCACGTGCCCATTTATCAGGACGCGGTGTTGGCTGGGAACCTGGGGCAGTCGATCAAAGCGCAGTTCAAGCAGCTGTCCCGCTGGTCCTACGGCGCTTCTGACGTTCCCTACGCCGTTAAGGGCTGGGCCAATTCGAAGCCCAAGTTCTTCCGCACGCTGTGTCAGTTCATTCTGCTGTTGGAAAGCCACGTCACGCTCGCCAGTGTTTCTATCATCATCGCCGTAGGCGGTTGGGTGCCGTTCCTGGTGCTGCGTGCCACCGGCGAAAACGCACCGGAGTTCACCAGCAACATGCCGTTTTTGGTCGGAGCCATCCAGCAGGTGGCCATGATCATGCTGCTCACATCGCTGCTGGTGTTCGTCAACCTGCTGCCGCCCAGGCCTGTGCGCTATTCACGACTGCGCTCAGTGTCGATGCTCGCTCAGTGGCTGCTGTTCCCCTTTACGCTCATGATCTTCAATTCCTCGACAGCGCTCGTGTCGCAGGGCCGGCTGCTGTTCGGCAAGTACCGCGAAAACTTCGAGGTCACAGAGAAGACGGTTGTAAAGTCAAACGTCGAACCTTCGGCACGTCAGATCAGCCTGCAGCGCATGGACATAGAAAACGACGGCCGCTGATCCTATGTGCTCAGCCCGTCACGCGCACGTGACTCTGCCGACCGGGCCCACCGTTGTCATCGCGCACGACGACCAGCTGGTCGGAGTTCACCACGTGCCCATCAAGCACAGTCCCGAACCGGAAGTTTTCGGGCGGGAGCTCAGCTCCGCCTCGGCAGCTGGTGATCCGGTCATCGGACCGGCTCTTGAGCAGCTGCGTGAGTACTTTGCCGGGCAGCGGCAGACTTTCGATGTTCCTATTGCCCTGCACGGCACCGACAGTCAGAAGCGCGTTTGGCCGCTGCTGCTGGACATTCCGTTTGGCGAACTGACCACGTACGGGCAGATTGCCCGGCAGCTGGGCAAACCGGGCATGGCGCAGGCTGTCGGCGGCGCTGTGGGACACAATCCCATCAGCATCATCGTGCCGTGCCACAGGGTGATGGGCGCCGACGGCGGTTTGGTCGGCTATGCCGGCGGGCTTGAGCGCAAGCGGATGCTGTTGGAACTTGAGGGGCACACGCCAGACCGCCCGCTGTTCTGAAGATCCGGTGCCGAGGTGCCGGAACACCCGGGTGCCGAGACTCCGGGATTTGGTGCTCCACCTCGTAATTGTGCGGCAGATGCGGCACTCAGCCGCGCTGCTCCTGGTCTTTCTGTGAGCGGCGCAGGAACAGCCACGCCGCCACAATGACAGCCAAGCCCACGAGGATTGTCAGGCCACCCCACAGCAGGCTGCTGCTGCGAGCTTCAGCATTGTCGGCACCGGCCTGGCTGCCTTTCAGCGCGGAGTTGCGGCTGCCGTCTTCGGAGGACTCGGCCTGTTCGGCTTCGGGGGTGGGAACGGGGTCGTTGACCGCACCGTGGTTCTGTTCGGCATAGCCTCCAGAACCAGGGCTGGGGCTCTGCGGAACCCAGTTTGTGCCGCTGTTGCCGGTGTCCGGATAGCCGCCCTGCCGGCCAGAGCTGTCACTGTTGAAGCGGCCATCGGGAGGCAGTGGACTGCTGCTAGGCGGACCTGTGTTCGGCAGACGGGGGTCGTCGGCTGGAGGATCCTCGGGTTCGTCCGGCTGCTCCGGGACTGGTTTCTCAGTTGGCTTCTGAGTGGGTTTCGACGTTGGCTTCGGCTTTTCGGTCGGCGTCGGCGATGCCGAGGGGTCCTCAGACGGTGATTCCGAGGGGTCCTCAGACGGCGACTCCGAGGGGTCCCCACTCGGGTTGGGGGTGGGCGTGCCCGTCGGAGTACCGCTTGACCCGTCTGCGGGTTCACTCGACGGCGGAGGGCTGTTATCGCCGTCAGGATCGTACGGGGTGTCTGAAGTCCGCGATGCGGTTGAGGCTGCGGTGGGATTGTTTTCCGGCTGCGAGGCTGCCGGGATGGCGATTGTGAACAGCAGGCCGGAGGCGGCAAAACAGCACAGCGCGACGGCTATCGCCGGGCGCTTGAACGTGATTCTCATGCTGCCTTCCGGTGTGTGCATCAGCGTTGTACGTGCTCAAATGTGCGTGCTCAGCTGTTTCGAACGTCTGACCGAAGTACGGCGCAACGCCCGTTATTACCCTTCGTGTGCTTGTGCGTAGCCTCTGATTGTATCGGATTCGCTGCGGACGACCGCGTATTCGCCGTCCGAATCGACGGCCATGAGGTTGTTGCTGGTTTCGTAGGCGGCGTCACCTGCGACGATTGCGGGGCTGCCTTCGACCACTGCAGGCGTGTATGTGCCGCGGGGTTCCCCGAAGCGCACATCTTCGCCTGCCTCGTCACGTACCAGCAGGCCGGTCTTCATGTCGAAGAGGTAGGGACCGAATACTGCCAGGTGGAAGCCCTGCCCCCGTTCCCATTTGGCTTCGGAGATTCGGTTCGCCTGAGCTTCGACCGTTGACACGATCTTGCCTTGGCTGGTGTCGCTGACTACGACCTGCACAGAGGCGTCGGATTCTAGTTCAGTTCCGCTTTCGCCCCACACCGTGACGATTTTGCCGTGTCCGGCTGTCACCCATTTGAGGATTACGAGGTCGCGACCGGGTTTTTCGAGTGAGAACTTCTCCGTCAGGCCAGTGTCGGTGTCGGATACTGCGACGTCGCCGTCGAAGGCGGCGGTGATGATCTTCCGACCGTCGAGCCCCATGGGGGTGAAGCCGGATTCGATGCCCACAACGGGGTGCACTTTGTCATCGTGGAAGTGGTAGAGCTTGTCGTCGGCAACGACCATGGGTGATGTTCCGGCCAGCGAGATTTCGGCGTTCTTGGGAAGTTCGTACTTGCGGGTTTTGTCTTCACCGTCGAAGAGGACTTCTGCGGTATCACCTGAGCGCAGCAGGAGGACTGGGCGGTTGTTGATTTTGGTCTCGGCGGCGATCTGAATATCGCCGTCCATGGTGATGTTTGTGCGTTTGCGGCCGGTTGCCGGGTCGTAGATGTCGACGGTTTGGTTTTTGACTACGACGATTCCGCGTTCGGATGCACTGACTGATGCCGCAGGGTCGACAGGGAGTTCCCACGCAGGTTCATTCTTGAATCCGGGAACGACGCTGTCTGATTTTTTGAGGCTCAGTTTGGGCTGTTCGGCTCCACCGGAGACATTTGCTGAGGTTTCTTCCAGCCCGCCGTCGGGTGCGCCGACGAATGATGGGATGACCCACAGAACGATGACCACGATCAGCATGACGGCCAACACGATTGACGGCACCAGCATGGATGGCCTGCGTTTGCGGCGGTCTTCGCGTGCGGTCCTTGTTGGTTTTGGTTCGTCAGAGAGCAGCCGGGTCAGCAGTGATCCGTTGCCCTGCCGGGCGCGGTGGCGCCTTGCGGCTCGCCTTGTGCCGTTTTCTTCCGCGGTGCCACCAGGCTCCTCCACCGGCCTGTCTGCCCTTGCTGGCCGGGGTGCGGAATCACCCTCCGGGGATCCCGCAGCCGAGGCGTATGGCACGGCAGATTCTGTGAAGGGTGCCGAGGTGTCCGCCTGATTTTCCAGCCCGCTCCCCTGGTCGGGAGCTTTTGATTCTTGCGCGCTTTCGACAGTGCGGTCTTCTCTGTTCTCTACTGCGTTCTGCGGCTGGATTATGGGAAGTTCGCTTGTTGCCACTGTTCCATCAGCCGCGATGACCACGGAATGTGAAGAATCACCGTCGGTGATCTGCACGAATATGGGGTGATCGTCGATTGCCGCTTCGTCGCGGACGGCCGCAAGTGCTGCACCCAGGTCTCGGCAGCGTTCCGAGGCGCCGTCGATCGTCAGCAGGACAGTTCTGTCCTCAGCAAAGCTGACGTCAGCGTGCTTCATCCTCGGGGCTTTCTACTGGGGAGTCAGTGTCGTTGGTTCCAACGTGTCAGCGGGTGGGTGAACCGCTATTTCACCTGAGTGATTTTACGCCGCGCATATTGCAGTTCCCAGTTTGCACGGAAAACGTTATGGCTCGTTTATCTGCTGGTGAGAACGTGACTGTTCGCTGTGTGAATGCAGGGGTTCAGCAAGGCGCCTGTTGAGCTCGACGGAGTGAAACATGAGCCGATTTGGCCTTACGGCCGAGCGTGGCTTACCATTGTCAATGCTGTCCAAGCGGCAGTGATGGTGGCTATAGCTCAGCTGGTAGAGCACCGCGTTGTGGTCGCGGGGGTCGCGGGTTCAAGTCCCGTTAGCCACCCCAGTCAAAGCCTCGGAACGGAAGTTCCGAGGCTTTTCTCTTCCCACAGAAACTCATCGTGCGCGCCGGCCTGTCGCCAAGCATGCAAATATGACGATTTGTTACCGCTTCCGCCCGAAGTTTCTGCGGTTCCAGTATGTTGTCGGCAGGTTCAAGAGTTGCAGCTTTCAGTACCTGGCTGGCTGCACGACAACCCTCTCCATCGAGCGGGGTGCCCCAGGGGAAGAACCGGCATGAGCAAACGTTCATGCAAGTCGATGGATCCCGTCGCGCAGACGCACGGGATCCGGTTAGGAACATTCCCATGTCTACTCACCGTGGCAACACCGGTACAGGCACATCTGACAACGTCGACCCAACAGATGGTTGGGGCGAAGTCCCTGAAGCTGATCGCCCTCTGTGGTCTCGCTACATGCTCGACCACTGCCCTGCATTCCCAGGGGCGATCGCCATGAATTTCATTGCAGGCAGCGTCGTCAAGGGCGGCACGGGTGTCCCTCAATCTTGGAAGGCCACAGCCGCAGAACTGCACAATGCCGGGTTCAGCCCGATCCAGTACTTCTTACTCGCTGAGCTGCTGACGAGTGCGCGGAAGCAGGGGGAATTGCAGGAAGCCCTGCACGGCCATCTTTTTAAACAGTGGTTCGGTGATCCTTATCCGGATTTTCGGCTCAATGCGGATGCCTGGCGGCCCTGGCTTCAGCGTCTGCAGAATGCGCAGTCGCCCAGCCGAGCGCTCAGCCACATCCTTCATGGGTGGAACCTGCCGCCCTTGGGCACGGTGAGGTTCACCAAAGGAGGGAATACGCAGGTCGTTTCCGACTGATCAAGCAAAGAGCGTCCCGCCAACAAGGCGGGACGCTCACCGCTTACGAGGCGAAGCTCACCACGGTCTGCGAATCCCAGTGATCACATCTCAACAACCATCTTGCCGGTGTTGCCACCAGAGAAAAGCTCGAGGAATGCCTCAGGCATGGCTTCGATGCCGTGGCGGGTGGTCACGTCGTACTTGATGTCACCCTTGAGGACGAGCGGAGCCATGCGCTCCTGGAATTCAGGGGCGACGTCCAGATACTTGCCGAGGACGAATCCGCGCAGAGTGAGGCACTTGCCGATGGCAAGCGCGAGGTTGCGCGGCCCCGAGGGTTTCTCGGTGTCGTTGTATTGCGCGATCGCGCCGCACATGGCGACGCGGCCGAACTCGTTCATGCGGGCAATGGCTGCTTCGAGGTGTTCACCGCCGACGTTGTCGAAGTACAGGTCGATGCCTTCTGGCGCAGCTTCCTTGAGCTGTGCGGAAAGATTGCCTTCGCGGTAGTTGATGGCGCTATCGAAGCCGAGCTCCTTGAGCCGCTCAACCTTTTCGTCGGTGCCGGCCGATCCGATGACCTTCGATGCGCCGAGCTGACGAGCAAACTGACCGACAGCCGAACCGACTGCGCCTGCCGCGCCGGAAACGAACACGACATCGCCTTCCTTGATTTCGGCAATGCGGGTCAGACCAACATAGGCGGTCAGACCGGTCAGGCCGAGGATGCCGAGGTAGGCGTGCGCGGGTGCCATGTCGAGGTCGACGGGTTTGGCGGCTGACTCATCGACGACGGCGACGTCCTGCCAACCCAGCGAGTGGCTGACGTCGTCACCCACTTTGAACTTTTCGGAGCGGGATTCGCGGACGATGCCGACAGCGCCGCCGGTCATCGGCTTGTCGATTTCGAAAGGCGGAATGTAGGACTTCACATCGTTCATCCGGCCGCGCATGTAGGGGTCGACCGTGTTGACCTTGTTCTCTACGAGGATCTGCCCGTCGGAGAGCTCGGGAAGCTCAACCTCTTCGAGGCGGAAGTTGTCCATAGTTGGGGTGCCGGTGGGGCGGGAAGCCAGAACCCACTGCTTAGAAGTCGTCATGAAGAACTGCGTCCTTTCGCCAATGAGGCTTCTGCCAAACCAACAGGGCCTCGATGCTTGTCACTTCTCGCCCAGTCCAGCACTGAAAAGCATGCAAAAATTCCAAGCGAAATGGCAAAAGTTCGTCATCGTCAACTATTGCGCCAGCATCGACAACTGCACTATAAGCATCGTCGAAGAACAGATCCGGGTCTTCTTCGAACGGCCTATAAACTCGCCTGGGTTCACGTCCACGTGCTTCGTCAGCAATCGCCAACAGCGAATAGAAGACATGACGCATCGAGGCAAAATACCTATTGACGTCATCAAACTCTGGCATCGGACCGTCCTCCCCACAGTAGGGACTTAGCTGCCGCTCGTTTTCGTAAACAAAAGCAATCCCGCAGCCTGTGTGCTGTGGGGGTTAGTGTTCTCTTGAGCATTACGCACCTGTAGGCCGGCGCTTTAGCTGCAAGGACGCTGTGGTGAGGTCGTTAGGGTGTCAGTGTTTCGAGCAGGCCGTCTGCTCCGCTTGCTGCTGCGAAACCGGTGAAGTAGGTGCTGTGCGTTGCCTTCACTGTTTCGAGGGAATCTGAGCCGACAAGAACAACGTCTGTAGATAGTGAGTCGCGGTACTCCGCTTCGAGCTTTGCGTATTCTTCCATTGCCCGCTCCGCATCAGTGCCAAAAGACTCCTGCATGATGAGCTTGTCCTGGACATGGTCAAAGACGAGCAGGAAATGATTGATGTTGCTCATGACGCGCCCTCCTGCTTGTCAACGCTCGCGGTGAGCAGCTTGTTCACTTTGATGGTTTACATTTCATCATCGACATTGTCTGGTTCCAACTCTTTGGCCATGTTGTTTACATGCAAAGGATCATTTAGGGACTCAGGTCTGTTCGTGACGCATTCACGCACTCCGTCGATGTGCTCGTTCAGGCTGTCTGTGACTGAGGCCCACATTGGATCTAAGATGAAATCGATACCGGAGCGCCTCGCCAGCTTAGCGGCAGGAACAAAGTCACTGTCGCCGGCGATCATTACTATCTGGTTGACTAACTTTTGTTGCGCAAGAGAGGCTATATCGAGACCAATTCGCATATCTACGCCCTTTTGCGTTATATCAAGAACGAAGTCATCTTCGCACAAGTCTTCAACCCGCAGGCTCCCTGAACACAGCCGCTTCAGGGGCTTGTCTTTTAAAATATAGTTGCCTTGGGTTTCGAGCTTTTCCCCGCGACGCACGGCTACCTTGCGTTTCCTGGTGAGCGCTTTCAAAAAGCGCGTCATCCACTCAAACTGCTCACTTTTCCCAAGGTTTACCTGTTCTTTTGTGAGCGGATGATAGACGACTTTGTCTAACGGTGGGCAGTCGTAATAAAAGATACGATACAGACCGGCGCGTGATTCCCTGATGTGGCGCCGACAGTAAGCAAGAAGCTCAGCTGCTCGCTGTTCAGGATCTTTCTTCCCAAGCAGGGCGGCTGCTCTCTTACGGTAGAAGCCTCCGTCGACAAGCACAGCTGTCGTGATTTCACGAAGCGGCATTCTGTGATCTCTCGCACTGTGCATTTGCGGCCTCCACTGCATACGCGAAAACCTCAGTCGTCGGCACTCTCCTTATCGGTGGAGGGTCAACGGCTGAGGTTGATACGACCACAATAGTCGTGCCGCAGTCGACCAGTCAACCCTGCGCATGAAATACAGCCCCTCGCAACGATCGATGAGGCGGGAACGCATAGGCCTCAAACGAAAGAAACCGCCGCCCAGCGATGCTGGACGGCGGTCTTGGTGATTCGTACACCCCCCGGGACTCGAACCCGGAACCCACTGATTAAGAGTCAGTTGCTCTACCAATTGAGCTAGAGGTGCGCAACGAGAAACTACTATACACACTTCCTGCGGCGGTGGGAAATTGAAATCAGCCCAAATCCGACCTTTGTGACTAACCGCACAAGACCGAGCTGAGCGGCACCTCGTGCGATCAGGGAGGGCAGCCCCGACGCCAAACCAGCAGCCGCCCTAGCGGCTACAGGTACAGGCCGGTGCTGTCCTCGCCCGCGGTCTGCGAGATCGCGTGAATATCGCGTTCACGCAGAAGTGTGTATAGGGATCCGTCGAGTTCGACCTCGGCGCGGTCCTCTGGGTCGAACAGGATTGTGTCGTGCAGGCTGACTTGGCGCACATTCGGGCCGGTGGCCACCACCGTGCCCCATGCCAGCCGCTTGCCCATGGCCGCGGTTGCGGGAATGACAATGCCAGCAGAAGACCTGCGCTCCCCCGCTTCCTTGTCAGGTTCCACGAGCAGACGGTCGTGGAGCATGCGGATGGGAAGCTCGCCAGCGGTTTCTGCCGCCGGCCGAGTACGCGACGTTTCAGACATACAGCGAATACTTGCCGATCAGTGCCTGATCAGTACTTGCGCTGGCTGCGCACGATGCCCAGGGCGACAATCGCTGCGGCGCTGAGAACAAGACCACCGACGAGTGCGGCAGTGTCAGCGCGGACTGAACCGTCCGAGTTGACGGCAGCTCCCTTGACCCGGCCGGTTGCACGAGCGGCAATGGCCTTGGGGTGGACTTCGCCGATGAGGGTGTCGATGTTGGCAGCCAGGCGCTGTTCGCGCAGGCGGATGGATTCTTCGAGCTGTGCCTTCGAAGCGTTGTCGACAGTGATGTCCGAGGTGTAGACGTTGCTCACGCGCATTCCTTTTCTTCGGAAGTCTGCTTACCCACCCGAGCTTACCGTGACCGACTGACACTGAACGGCAGGTGGCAGAATGAGACGCAGAACTTACGCCCCGTAACGAAGGGAAGGCCATGACCCGACTGGAGATCGGCGACACCGCACCGGATTTCACCCTGACCGACCACACGGGTAAGGACGTAACCCTCTCGGATCTGCGCGGCACGCCCGTCATCGTCTACTTCTACCCGCGAGCGATGACTCCCGGCTGCACCACGCAGGCGTGTGACTTCCGCGACAGCCTGTCATCACTGAAATCAGCCGGCTACACAGTGCTTGGGGTTTCGCCGGACAAACCGGAAAAACTCGCCCAGTTCGTGGAAAAGGAAGGCCTGAACTTCCAGCTGCTGTCCGACCCGGACAAGCAGGTCATGACCGAATGGGGTGCGTTCGGCGAAAAGAAGAACTACGGCAAGATCGTCCAGGGTGTTATCCGCTCCACGATCGTGCTGGATGAAGAAGGTGTTGTGAAGGTCGCCCAGTACAACGTGCGTGCCAAGGGTCACGTGGAGCGTCTGCGCCGCGAACTCGGCATCGACTGACCAACCGGCAACAGCCGAGCCGCTTCCCCACCTCGGCAACAAGCCACCTCGGCACCTCGCCCCAATCCCGCGAACCCACCTCGAGCCCCACTGACCAAAGTCAGGGTCTTGTATGCTGGGTTCGCCCGCGCGAGTGGCGGAATTGGCAGACGCGCTGGATTTAGGTTCCAGTGTCTTCGGACGTAGGGGTTCAAGTCCCCTCTCGCGCACAGTGTGAAGTCCCGGGACATCGTTCACTCGATGTCCCGGGATTCTCTATGCCCTAGTGCCGTTGATTGGCGAGGTGCCGCTCGCCTCCCCCGTACCGCTCACTTCGCGCGGCTTACCTTGAGCTGCGCGCTTTGTCTCAGTCGGCCGCGGCCACGTAGGTCGTCGTTCACGTTGAGCTCGTCACCGGCGGATACGAAGCCTGCCAGGGTGCGGTCCTCTTCCAGCAGCGGCACGCCTGAGATTCGCTTGTCGACGAACATATGCAGCGCCTGGCGGATGGTGTCGCTGGGTGCCAGGAAGTAGATGTCCTGCTTCATCAGCTGAGCAACCAGGATGTCGGCAGCTTCCGAGGTGGAAGCCCCTGCTCCGGGCTGCTCGGCACTGCTTGTGGCCGGGTGGGCGGTGGTTGCTCGTGTTCCGGTCCAGCCGAGCACCACAGCGATGAGGGCCAGAATGACTGGACGGGGCCGAAGATGGTGGAAATGCCGTAGAGCAGGCCCAGAAGTGCGATGGCGACCAAGATGACCGAGGGTGGTCATCGCTCCCATGAGTCCCATGAACGTGCCGAGTTTGGGGCGTGGGGCCACGGTCAGCACCCAGCATGTAGGCAGTGGCGAACCATTGAACAGTGGGCACGCCGATCTTGAAGTCGGCCATGATGTGGGTGAAGCCGACGTTGAGGAACGTTTCGTTGAAGGTGGCGATGAAGGCGGCCAGGGTGGCCGCAAACATGATTGTCAGCAACCTGTTTTCTGCTGGGTGTGCGGGCGCGGAAGTGCGTGCGGAAGGAGACGCAGCCATGAAGCCTCTCTACGTTGGTTGAACAGGATTGGCTTCGGTGGCGTTGGCAGATTTACGTGCGGCCGCTCCTTCTGTGAGGAGCGGTTTATGGCCGCACTGCGTGTCTCGTATTCCAGGCCGCAGGCGCGTTTACCGGATCGCTGGGCGGAAGAGGCGGTGCGGGTTGCTATCAGGCGCAACCCTCTGCAGATGTCGAGTTCCGATTTCTCTGCTGTCACTCGCCTAGCTGAATTCATTTACTGAGGCTGTCATATGCTTCGCGGTTGGGGCCGCGCATAAGATACGCGGCCGCAGCCGCCGCGGCATAAAGTGTCCACGCACCCACGAAGAAGATCAGGTTTTCCTGCCAGTCCCCGACGAAAATCTCGTGTGTGCGAGTACTGCGATAGAACGAGTTCGTGACAGCAAGCAGCAATGCCGCTGCCCCGCTTGACACAAGTCGTATCCACAGTGCCCTCACCCGCGGTTGCGACCATCGTCGTGGCGGGTCAACAATCAAAAGAACGAAGCCGGTGAGAAATGTTCCGAAAAGTGGAAGGACCATCCAAAGAGTGCCGGCTGCGGAGAGCCCCACGGCGGGGATATAGAAAATTCCGAAACAGATTCCAATCCATGTCGTGTAGGTACGGATCGCGTCCCTGTTCATGAAAGTAGGCGTGTCGTATCGGGTTGAGCTTCTCATAAGCATGCGCCCCGCCACTGCCGTGAAGACGACCCAGCCCAGACCGAGAGATATGAGCGTCTCACCCCAATGTTGAGAACCGTAGTGGGTGGAGGCAACTGCATCAAAAGCGACCAGCACGAAGGTCGCAACTCCTGCACCTAGCACTCGGATCAGCAATGCTCGTCGGAGCGGCGCCTCCCATGCTGATGGCCGATCAACAACAAAAAGAAGCAGCCCCGCGAGAGGCGCAAGCCACAATGGGAGATTCACCGGGGCGACTCCAGCAGTGGAGAGCAAAGAACCAGGCACTACCGCGAAGCCAAGGATGAAACCTACCCAGTACACGTAGGTATGAACGAATGGTTTGAAACACTCAACCACTCATACCTCCCACGGACTTCAGCGCCGAAACCATGACGATTCTACGGCGAGAGGTACCCCATAGCGGAAGACGGAATCAGCGGTTCTTGCTGGTGACTCAACGCCAGAACCCAGCGATTACCTGTCTGCTAAGCAGCGGCCGGTCCTTTATCTGCCCAACGCACCCCAGCACATCTGATTCTGTGATGACGTCAAAGGCAACATCATCTTGAACGAATACCTCGGCTGACTCCCTACTGCCACATGCCCCATTCAACTTCCCACTAACTTCCCACTTAACTTCCCACAGTGTTATGCTGAGTGGGAAGTTAAGTGGGAAGTTAGTGAGCACTCGATGGACACCGAACGCCTAGAGTCAATCGTCCACGCACTGCGGCTGGTAGGGACTGACAACCAGCCCACCGAAGTCAAGAGCAATGCTGGCAAATCAATTCGCGAAACTCTCAGTGCGTTCGCGAACGCCAACGGCGGCCTCATCATCCTGGGTTTGGATGAGTCAAACGGATTCTTACCCGTGGAGGGCTTCGATGCGGCGAAAGCCCAGGACGCACTGGAAACTCGATGTGCCCAAACCACACCCCCGGTACGCCCAATCGTCGACATAGTCCCCTTTGAGGACTCCTTGATTGTTGTAGCGGAAGTCAATGAAATGACCTCCGAAGACAAACCCTGTTTCGTAACTGACCAGGGTAAATATGGCGGAAGCTATATTCGGGTTGGCGACGGTGACGTCCGACTTACACAATATGAAGTCGAGCGCCTCATTGAGGAGCGGACTCAACCCAAATGGGACGAACAGTCAGTGACGGAAGCACAGCTTGAAGATCTGCATTCAGACACCGTGAATGCCTACATGGCTGTTCAACGCGAACGTCGCCCCAAAACTTTTAACGACGGCACCGAAACCGCTATGAAGCGCCTGCGCATCCTTAAGGACGGACACCCGACCCTGGCGTCTCTGCTTGTCATGGGCGAATATCCGCAGGA
The DNA here is from genome assembly GCF_001806835.1 of Brevibacterium sp. HMSC24B04. Lineage (NCBI taxonomy): Bacteria > Bacillati > Actinomycetota > Actinomycetes > Micrococcales > Brevibacteriaceae > Brevibacterium > Brevibacterium sp. HMSC24B04. Next base: position 157,398 of record NZ_KV786083.1, read on the forward strand.
ATTCTTCCCGCGCCTCACAGTGACATTTGCCAGCTTCCCAGGAACAACCAAGGGCTCCGTCACTGAAGGAGTTCGACTCCTCGACAGCAAAACCCTCACGGGCACCATCCCGGAGCTCGTTGACGACGGAATCGAAATCGTAAAGAACAACATGCGCACTGCCGCGCTTATCGGCGAAAAGTACCGCTCAGACCTGCCGGACTACCCTCCCATCGCAGTACGCGAAGCTCTAGTGAACGCCCTCATGCACCGCGATTACTCACCGCACGCGCAAGGCAGTCAGGTGCAAATCAACATGTTCGTTGATCGTCTTGAGATCACGAGCCCGGGAGGACTGTACGGAGGCGTCACGGTACGAAACCTCGGGAAGCCAGGTGTGAGCTCAACCCGAAACCAACGCCTCTCTTCGTTTCTCGAGGACGTGAAGTTTCACGATGACGGCGGCGGAGCAGGTGTCGTTGCCGAAAACAGGGGCACAGGCATCGCAGTTATTCAACGCTCGCTCGCCGATGCCCTCATGCCACCGCCTGAGTACATCAACCGGCTAGACAGTTTCACGATTATCTTCCACCGGCGAAGAGTGGCAGAAAAAGAACGCTACGCGAGCGCTTTTGATCAAGTATTCACCGCACTGAAAGGGCAGGCGTCTGCTTCCACATCAGAACTTGTGCAAGAAACACGACTAAGCCGTACCGCGGTGCAAAAAGCCGTAAACGAACTCATCGCCGAAGGTGTCGTCGAACGTACTGAGCCACTGCGAAGCCCCCGGCAGCGCTACCGCATCAAAACGTAGCCGTTGTGCCGAAGAAACCCGGCACTACCGGACCACAACAGCTTCCCACAAGCTTCCCACTTAACTTCCCACAGTGTTATGTCGAGTGGGAAGTTAAGTGGGAAGCCGTGAAACACCACCCGGCCCAAGCTTCTTCACCTTTCACTTTTGGATCGACCTGGTCAAACGGCCACCACTCGCCACTCCCGTCAGTCGCCTAGATATTTGATGAACACCTGGCAGGGGTTCCATTCGTCCCACAGGGTGGGGAACACTTCGAGTTCTTTATAGCCAAGCGATTTGTAGAACTTGTTGGTCACGTCGTACTCGTCATAGTGGCCCGACTGAACAGTCTTGACCTGCGAGTATGAGTAGCCCAAACTTTTCGCCAGCTTTTCGTACTCGTCGTTGAGCTGTGTGGCTACACCGCTGCGATGGAACTTCTTCTTGACTCCCATCACGAATATGCTCGCTAGAGGCACAACACCTACCCCTGTAACCCACTATGCGGCGTCAGACCACCGGGGTGCGAAGCGTTCCATCTGCTCCAACACGTGAACGACTGCTTCGGCCCGCTGTTCCATCGGATAGTTGTATTTACGCAGCAGGGTCTTGATTGACCGGCGCAGTTTGGCCCGCACGTCATCGCGCACGGTCCAGTCGGTTTTCGCATCGCGACGAAGGGTTGCCACCAGGTCGCGAGCAATCTGGGCGAGCACGTCATCCTCCAACACCTGGTCTTGCGAGGCGCCATCGGCAATCACGTCATAGAACGCCAGTTCATCATTGCTCAAGGGTGGGCTGAAGGACTCACCGCGTTTGTTTTCCGCAACGATCTCTTTTGACAGTTCGATGAGTTCGGCAATGATCTCGGCTGACGTCAGCTGTTGGTTGGTGTAACGGTTCATCAGGTCGCGGATGCGCTCCGAGAATCGCTTTTCACGAACATTGTTATTGCCGGTCGCAGTACGTGCTTCTTTCAGAAGGTCACGCCGCAGAGCGTCAATGAGCAGCGCTGTTTCTGATTTGTCTTTCGCTTTCAGTTTGAGCGCTTCAATGTTCAGGTCCTGCAGGTTGGGCAGTTCGCGGTCGATTTCGCTGTACACGTCAATGACCTTTGACGACGCACTTGATTCAACGACTAGCTGGCTGAGCAGCGTTAGGACCTCGTCACTCAAAGGCTCGCCATTGGCCCGACTATCCGCCGCGTCCATCTTGACCAGCTGGTTGCGCACATCGGAGTAGAACCGCACGTCATTGCGGTACTGAGCGGCATCAGAACTTCCCGAAGCCAGTGCCCACGCTCTGGCCAGTTTGCCCGCGTACTCATTAAACTTTCTCGCCTTCGGGTAGCGACCTTTTTCGTCAGCTGTCTGTGGGTCACGCAGCTTCGCCAGCACGTGCAGGCGTGCTTTTCGCTGCTGTCCCCCAGCTTCCATTTCGCGCCATTCCTCACCGGCAATCGCGTTGAGCTTCTCGATGAAACCACGAACGATTTTCACTGCATCTTCGATGTTCTGCCCGATGACCTTTTCGTCTTCTGCTGTCGAGCTCTTGGTGAACTCGGCAATCGCCTCTTGCAGGTTGTCGATGAGCGGTGCGTACGCAACCAGCAGCCCGCTTTCCTTCTGCCGGAACTTGCGGTTGACTCGGGCGAGTGTCTGCATGAGCAGCGCACTTTTCAGCGGACGGTCCAGATAGAGCGTATGCAGCGGCGGAGCATCGAATCCGGTGAGCATCATGCCCTGCACAATGGCGATTTCGAGTTCGTCATCGGCGTCTTTCATCCGGTCTTTGATCGCATCCATGCGCGCCTGATTGCGGACGTGCTTCTGCAGGTGCGCAGGGTCGGATGCCGCGCCGGAGTAGATGACTTTGATGGCTCTTCCGGTTTCAGAGTGCGTGACGCGGTCT
>NZ_KV786084.1:0-17023 GCF_001806835.1 Brevibacterium sp. HMSC24B04
TACAGAATTCTGTACTGGCGCCTCGTGCTTTGTGTTGGGGAGCGCTCAGTGAGCGCTCCCGGGCAGATCAGTGTGCTGCCAGGCGGTAGGTGAACAGAACGCGGGCGTTGTCGGGGCCTGCGTAGTTGTCGACGAGTTCGCTTTCAAAACCGAGCGAGGAGTGGAACGAAATCGCACCGGCGTTTTCCGGCAGGGCGGTTGCCTGCACGATGTCGGCGCCACGGTCGCGTGCGTGCTTGATGAACGCTTCGTAGAGAAGGCGGCCGATGCCCTTGTGGCGGTAGTTGTCATGGACGGCTACCAGGTGGATGAGTGAGGGCCCCTCCACCGGGATCGCGCCCAGCAGGTACCCCACGAATTCGTTCTTGTAGCGGGCGACCAGGCCAGAAGCTGCGAACTGGCGGAACCAGTGCGGAGCGTGATCGCGGGTGAGGTTGGTGTCACCCCAGAAGTCTTCAAGCGAATCTACGAGGAATTCGCGAAGCTCAAGAGCATCGACTTCGTCAAGGGGACTGATCTCAAGCCGTTCAACATCGAATTGTTCTGACATGGTTCCTCCTCGGACTCATTCGCCTAATGCCAACAGTGTACTCACCTCGCATTCTACTGGCCTGAGTGTTTGTCACAGATGCTCTTTGCGGGCGAGGTGGAGAAGGTGCGCGGGGCTCAGCGCGTGGTGCGCGAGGTCGGGATCTGCGGCGATGTGGGACGATGGGGCAATGCTGAGAATCGTCAATGTGAACGTCAACGGAATCCGCGCGGCTATGCGCAAGAACATGCAGGAGTGGGCGGACGGTCGCGGCTGCGACATCCTCACTCTGCAGGAGGTGCGCGCGCAGAACGACATCGCCTACGAAGTCATGGGACCGCTGGGTGAGCACGCCTATTCCGCCGATGCCGAGGCTAAGGGCCGTGCCGGTGTTGCGGTTGTCAGCGACGTGCCGGCTGTGGAAACCAGAATCGGCAACGGCGACAGCTACTTCGACCTGGCAGGCCGTTGGCTGGAAGCTGACTACCAGCTTGAGGATGGAAGCCTGCTGACCGTGGTTTCAGCCTATGTGCACTCCGGTGAGGTGGGCACACCCAAGCAGGACGACAAGTACCGTTTCATGGATCAGATGAAGATCCGCATGGACCAGCTGAAGAAGCACGCCGACTACGCCGTCATCACCGGGGACCTCAACGTCGGCCACACGGAGCTGGACATCAAGAACTGGAAGGGCAACGTGAAGAAGGCCGGCTTCCTGCCGGAAGAGCGGGCGTACTTCGATGAGTTCTTCGGCAGCCTTGGCTGGGTGGATGTCCACCGGAAGCTGTCTGGCGAAATGGACGGCCCGTACACGTGGTGGTCGATGCGCGGCAAGGCTTTCGACAACGACACCGGCTGGCGGATCGACTACCAGATGGCCACACCGGAACTTGCAGAAAAAGCCGTGCAGGCTCAGGTCGACAAGGCTCCGGCCTACGACCAGCGCTGGTCGGATCACGCTCCGCTCGTCATCGACTACGACCTCCCGACGCTGAAGGGCTGAGGTTGCTGAGGGGCCGGAGAAGGTCGGCTGCATGGCCGGAGTCTGCAGCTTAACTGGCTGACTCTTAGCCATTGCGCACAGAAAAGCGCCGGTGATGCGATTGTTCGCATCACCGGCGCTTTTCACGTGATTGGCCGCCTGGGGTTCAGGCGGCCAATCAGTCGGCGTCTGTCAGCAGCAGCGGGTTGTGGGGTTACGGTCCTGTTCGTCAGTCAGGTCCCGCCAGAATTCGCGTTTGCCCTTCGACCCTTCCAGCGTGCCGTGGCGGCGCAGGTAGGACTTCTGGTAGTTGATGAACGCGTTTGCCCCGCTGATTTCGCGCATGTACCAGTAGACCGCCGTGAACGGTTTTGCGGTGATGCGCAGAATGTCAGAAGCCGTTGTGCTCATGTCACTTTCCGTTCGCTGCGGCGGGGTCCTTGCCCACGCCGTGTTTTTCGTTCCAGGCCTTCCAGTCTGCCATGACTTCGCGTTCGGCCTTCGTCGGAATGAAGCCGGCCGGTGCGAACATCTTGGACTCTACGAAGGGGTCTTCTGCCGTGGTGAAGTTCTTCGTCGACAGTGCCTGGAAGGAACGGTAGATGGCCAGCACCACCACAAGGATGAACAAAACCTTAAAGAGACTTGAGTGGTCTCTGTATTGAGCCTGCTCAAAATTACGCCTGTATGTGCCCTCTGCCACGTCATTAAGAGGATTCTTAATATGTGGGACGCCTGTTTGAGAATTTCCCGCAGAGAGCGCCTGTGCTGAGCGCGCTGTCGGGTGGGGTCTCGTGGTTTCCGTTTGTAAGGCTCCCCGGGCCGCTCCCGAGGTGGAATGTCCAGGTGGCAGAATGCTGTTATGACTTCTTCTGCTCCCTCTGGGCCCCAGCGGTCCCTCACCGGAATTCAGGCGACCTCAGATTCGCTCCACCTCGGGAACTACATTGGGGCGCTCGCCCCGGTTGTGGCGCTCCAGGAGGAATACGATTCCTTCCTGTTCATCGCCAACCAGCACGCCATCACGGTGGAGCAGAACCCTGACGAACTGCGCGAGCGCACCCTGCGCACCGCCGCACAGTTCATTGCCGCCGGTGTCGACCCGGACCGTACGACCCTGTACGTGCAGTCGCAGATTCCCGCGAACTCGCAGCTGGGCTGGGTGCTGGAATGCCAGACCGGGCTGGGTGAAGCGCAGCGCATGACCCAGTTCAAAGACAAGTCGCAGAAAAACGAACACGTGTCGGTGGGCCTGCTGACCTACCCGTCGCTTATGGCTGCCGACATTCTGCTGTACCAGGCAGATGTCGTGCCGGTGGGTGAAGACCAGCGCCAGCACCTCGAACTGACCCGCAACCTCGCGCAGCGGTTCAACACCCGCTACGGACAGACCTTCACGGTGCCGGATGCTGCGATCATGAAGCAGTCGGCGAAGATCTATGACCTTCAGGATCCCAGCGCAAAGATGTCGAAATCGGCGAAGTCGCCGGCAGGATTGGTGAACCTGCTGGACGAACCGAAGGCGCTTGCCAAGAAGTTCAAGTCCGCTGTCACCGACGCGGGAACGGAAATCGCCTACGACCCCGAAAACAAGCCCGGTGTGTCGAACCTGCTGACCATTTACTCGGTGCTGGCGGATAAGCCGGTTGAGCAGATTGTTGCCGACTACGAGGGCAAAATGTACGGCCACCTCAAGGTGGATCTCGCCGAACTCGCCGTCGACGTCTTCACGCCCGTGCGGAATCGCACCAACGAACTGCTCGATGACCGTGCCCAGCTCATGGCGATTCTTGAGCAGGGACGTCAGAAGGCTGCGGCTGAAGCAGAGAAGACCCTGCGGACTGTCTACGACCGGATCGGTTTCCTCTGATGCCTCAGACGGGACCTGAATCCCGCAACGGCCGAGGTGCCGCTCGAGTCGGTCGCGGTGGCCGCGGCGGAGGTTGGGGTCAGGCCCGCGCCGGCACGGGCCACCGGCCGGTCAACCTGACCCCCGAAGCGCTGCACACTGCTGCGCGCATGGAGGACCGCTACCACGAGTGGCGGCGTGGGCGTGCGGAGAAGCGCGGTTGGAAGCCTGCGGTTGTTGCCTATGACTCCTATGGCTCCGAGACTTTCATTCGGGTGCTGGGACGCATTGTGCTCAGCCCGGAGGGCGCAGAATCGCCGAAGAAGGACAGGAACGTGCGCGGCTGGCGCAACTTTGCCGCTGTGCCCTTGTCCAATGAGGTTGCGTGGGTGCGCGTCGGGGGACAGGAGCACATGGTCACCGCTGATCGCGGTGGAATCATCGATGCTGTCATTCCCGGCAACTACAGCAGAGGCAAGGCGAAGCTGGAGATGTGGACCAGCGGTTCCGGGCTCGACACGGCCACCGCTCACATCATTGACGATGAACAGCGCTTCGGCATCATCTCGGACATTGACGACACCGTTGTGGTCACGGCGCTGCCGCGGCCGTTCCTGGCTGCGTGGAATTCATTCGTGCTCAATGAGCACGCGCGCTCGCCGGTATCGGGTATGGCTGTTCTGTATGACAGGCTGTCGTATCTGCGGCCGAACTCGCCGATCCTGTACCTGTCGACCGGAGCGTGGAACACTCAGCCTGCGCTGACCAGGTTTTTGCATCGGAATATGTATCCGTCAGGGCCTCTGCTGCTGACGGACTGGGGACCAACGCCCACGCGAGTATTCCGGTCTGGGCAGGATCATAAGCGGACGTCCCTAGAACGTTTGGCACGCGAGTTTCCGCACATCAAGTGGCTGTTGGTCGGTGACGACGGGCAGCACGACGAAGAGATCTACGGCGAATTCGTCGAAAACCACCCGGAGAATGTGGCTGCTGTTGCGATTCGCCAGCTGACGGCGGGGGAGGCTGTGTGGGCCGGCGGGCGCTCCCGGGGTACGGGGCGCGGTAAGAACATCCCCTGGTTCTACGGGGCCAACGGTGCTGAGCTGGCTGAACAGCTCGAAGCCAACGGCTTTTCTGCCCTGCCTAACTAGCAGACCGCGTCCTGCCTAGGCGCTGTCTGGCTAGGTGAGCTGAGGTCGCCCCGGCACTGCACCTCGGCACCCTGACTTCAGCCTCGACACCCGACCATCATCCTGACCTCCACCTCGACACCCGACCTCCGCCTCGTTCTGTTGGCTTAGGTGCTAACCAAAACCTCCGCCCACGCGTTAGCAACAAAAACTCCCGATAGCAGTCGTTGCTAAGGCGCAGAACCCGGCTAGAGGAAGTTTTCTTGTTGCTAAAGCGCGGATCCCGGCTAAAGGGTGTCTTGTCTGGCGGCAGAGCCTCGGCGGCTGGCCCAGCATACTCCCGCGGCAGGGGGGACTGCTGGGTAAGACAACCACGAGGCGCCACCCCATACCTTGGCACACCGGTTAGCAACAAAAACTCCCGTTAGCAGTGGTTGCTAAAGCGCAGAACCCGGCTAGAGGGAGTTTTCTTGTTGCTAAAGCGCAGATCCCGGCTAAGCGGTGTTTTCGCTATGGCTGTGGAGGCTCTGGAGGCAACACCGAAAGGGCACATAGAAAGGGGCGAGCCCTTTCGGACTCGCCCCTTCCTTAAACCTAAACCTCAGCCTCTAAGAGCTGCGGCCGGCTCACCCAATCAGAATGCGCGGGTGAGAAGTGCCTGCTTGACTTCGGCGATTGCCTTGGTCACCTCGATGCCGCGGGGGCATGCTTCGGTGCAGTTGAAGGTGGTGCGGCAGCGCCACACGCCTTCCTTGTCGTTGAGCACTTCGAGGCGCATTTCGGAGCCTTCGTCACGCGAATCGAAGATGAAGCGGTGCGCGTTGACGATTGCTGCCGGGCCGAAGTACTGGCCGTCGGTCCAGAACACCGGGCACGACGTGGTGCAGGATGCACACAGGATGCACTTGGTGGTGTCGTCGAAGCGCGCACGGTCTTCCTGCGACTGCAGGCGTTCGTGCGTCGGTTCGTGGCCCGAGGTGATGAGGAACGGCATGATCTCGCGGTACGACTGGAAGAACGGCTCCATGTCGACAATGAGGTCCTTTTCAAGGGGCAGGCCCTTGATGGCCTCAACCGTGATCGGCTTGCTGGTGTCGAGGTCCTTCAGCAGCGTCTTGCAGGCAAGACGGTTGCGGCCGTTGATGCGCATAGCGTCGGAACCGCAGACACCGTGTGCACAGGAGCGGCGGAAGGACAGCGAACCGTCCTGCTCCCACTTGATCTTGTGCAGTGCGTCAAGCACACGGTCGGTGCCGTGCATCGTGACCTGGTAGTCCTCCCAGTGCGGCTCGGAGTCCGTTTCCGGGATGAAGCGGGCGATGCGGAACGTGCACTCGAAAGTGGGGACTTCGCCGCCTTCTCCGGACACGCTCGACGGAAGGTCGATCTTCGATGCCGGTTCCGGGGTTTCGTTGTTCTCTGCCATCAGTACTTACGCTCCATGGGCTCGTAGCGGGTGACGATGACCGGCTTGGTCTCCAGGCGCATGCCGGAGATTCCTTCGGCGGTGCTGTTGGGGTCCAGGTAGGTCATCGTGTGGTGCATGAAGTTTTCGTCGTCGCGATCGGGGAAGTCCTCGCGGAAGTGTCCGCCGCGCGATTCCTTGCGGTGCAGTGCGGCAACGGCGACAGCTTCGGCCAGCTGCAGAAGGAAGCCGAGTTCAATGGCTTCGAGCAGGTCGAGGTTGTAGCGCATGCCGCGGTCGTGAATGCCGATGTTGTTGTAACGCTCACGCAGCTTGCCGATCACGTCGATGGCTTCGCGCAGGGTTTCATCGGTGCGGAACACCTGGACGTTGGCGTCCATGATCTCCTGCAGCTCAGCGCGGATGTCACCGACGAGCTCGGTGCCCTTGGAGTTGCGCATGGTTTCAACCATGTCGATCACCATGTCGGCTGCGTCGTCTGCGACTTCCTGCTGCTCGGCGGTCTTGGCGAATTCGGCGGCGTTGATGCCGGCGCGCTTGCCGAAGACGTTGATGTCGAGCAGCGAGTTGGTGCCCAGACGGTTGGAGCCGTGCACCGAAACACATGCACATTCACCGGCTGCGTACAGGCCGGGAACGATGGTGTCGTTGTCGGCGAGCACTTCACCGTCGACGGTGGTTGGGATGCCGCCCATGCCGTAGTGGGCCGTCGGGAAGACGGGGACCGGTTCGGTGTAGGGCTCGACACCCAGGTAGGTGCGGGCGAACTCGGTGATGTCCGGCAGCTTGGCGTCGATGTGTGCGGGCTCGAGGTGGGTGAGGTCCAGCAGGACGTAGTCCTTGTTGGGGCCTGCACCGCGGCCTTCGCGCACTTCGTTGGCCATGGAGCGGGCCACGATGTCACGCGGAGCGAGGTCCTTAATCGTGGGTGCGTAGCGTTCCATGAAGCGCTCACCGTCGGCGTTGCGGAGAATACCGCCTTCACCGCGGGCTGCTTCGGACAAGAGGATGCCGAGTCCTGCAAGGCCCGTGGGGTGGAACTGGAAGAATTCCATGTCTTCCAGCGGGATGCCGCGCTTGTAGGTGACAGCCAGGCCGTCACCGGTGAGCGTGTGGGCGTTCGAGGTGGTCTTGAACATCTTGCCGAAACCACCGGTTGCGAACACAACGGCCTTGGAGCGGAAGACGTGGATTTCGCCGGTGGCGAGTTCGTAGGACACAACACCCGCAACGACCTTCTTGCCGTCGACTTCGTTGATGATGACGTCGAGGACGTAGAACTCGTTGTAGAACTCAACGCCGTGCTTGACGCAGTTCTGGTAGAGGGTCTGGAGGATCATGTGGCCGGTGCGGTCTGCTGCGTAGCATGCGCGGCGGACCGGTGCCTTGCCGTGATCGCGGGTGTGGCCGCCGAAGCGGCGCTGGTCGATTTTGCCTTCCGGCGTGCGGTTGAAGGGAAGGCCCATCTTTTCGAGGTCGAGCACGGCGTCGATGGCTTCTTTTGCCATGACTTCGGCTGCGTCCTGGTCGACGAGGTAGTCGCCGCCCTTAATGGTGTCGAAGGTGTGCCATTCCCAGTTGTCCTCTTCGACGTTGGCCAGTGCGGCGCACATGCCGCCCTGTGCCGCGCCGGTGTGGGAGCGGGTGGGGTAGATCTTTGTGAGCACTGCGGTGCGTGCTCGCTGGCCGGATTCGATGGCTGCGCGCATGCCGGCGCCGCCAGCTCCGACGATCACAACGTCATAGTCATGTACCTGCATAAGGTCTCTATTCTCCTAAGCGGCGGTCAGGCCTGGCAGAAGCTCGGCAGCAGCGACGGGTCTGCGCCGGTCGGGCAGGGGCTGAAGGTGAAGATCACCAGGGTGCCGAGCACAACGACGATTGCGGAGGCCACGTAGAGGATGATCTGCAGCGTGACGTTGGTGCGCGGCTTTTCGGCGTAGTCGTTGATGATGGTGCGCATGCCGTTGGTGCCGTGGATCATGGCCAGCCACAGCATGGCGAGGTCCCAGATCTGCCAGAACGGGTTGGCCCACTTGCCGCCGACGAAGCCGAAGTCGAGGCCCTGGACGCCTTCGCCCATCCACAGGTTCACGATCAGGTGACCGAAGATCAGGATGACGAGGAATACGCCGGAGATGCGCATGAACAGCCATGCGAACAGCTCGAAGTTCGACTTGGTGGTCTTGTGGCGCTGGTATTCGGCGCGGGGCTTGGGGATAACAGGTGTTGTCATTGTGCTCAGCCTCCGAACGTGTGCATCAGCTGGCGGGGGATGAACGCAATCATCACGATCAGCCAGAGGACCATGACTGCCCAGAACAGTTTGCGCTGGTTCTTGGGGCCGCCCTTCCAGAAGTCAACGAGGACTACTCGCAGGCCGTTGAAAGCGTGGTAGGCGATTCCTGCTACCAGTCCGATTTCGGCGAACGCCATGAGAGGCGTTTTGTACGTTCCGATAACTGCGTTGTAGGCCTCGGGCGAGACGCGAACGAGAGCAGTGTCGAGCACGTGTACCAGCAGGAAGAAGAAAATGCCGACGCCGGTGACGCGGTGAGCGACCCAGGACCACATTCCTTCGTGTCCGCGGTACAGAGTGCCCGTTGACGCTTTGGCCACGGGTCATCCTCCATTTTGTGATTGCGTGTATAGCGTTTTGAATCTACGCCCGTTTCACAGTATTTTCCAATCTTCCGGTGTTCCGGTGTTGGGTTCTCTGTGCGTCGCGCGCAGGTTCTTGTCAGCTGGCCGTTCGGTCGGTCGGCTGAGGACGCCTCTATTGTCTCATGTCCGGTTTCGCCGACACTCGCCGACTCCCGGCTATTTAGGGCATGTTCTCATGCCCTATCGGGCCTTCCTGACCTGACATACGTACGAGGTGGAGCTCCGGTCCCGAACCTGCCTCCACCTCGTGAGTGAGGTAGGGGTGGGTGGACCGTGAGAGAGCTGAGCGTGTCGGACCGGTGGGTGCCGGGTGCGTGCGAGACAATCGAGCGATGCTTTCTCGTTTCCATGCTGTTATTCCGGCCGGCGGTTCCGGCACTCGGCTGTGGCCGCTGTCGCGGCAGGATCGGCCGAAGTTCTTGCTTGATGTTTTGGGCTCGGGCCGTTCGATGCTGCAGGAAACGTGGGCGCGGATTGAGGATCTCGCGGTTGTCGAGAACAGGTGGGTTGTCACGGGCCGGGCGCACGCGCAGGCCGTGCGGGAACAGCTGCCGTCGCTTGGTGAGCCGAATGTGATTGCCGAACCGTCGCCGAAGGACTCCGCGGCGGCCATCGGTTTGGCTGCAATGCTCATTCATCGGCGCGACCCAGAAGCTGTCATCGGGTCGTTTTCGGCTGACCATTCGATCACCAATCCGTGCGAGTTCCGCCGTGTTGTCGCGGAAGCCTATGCGGCTGCCGACTGTGGGGACATTGTGACGATCGGCATCACTCCGACTTTCCCGTCGACCGCCTACGGCTACATCAAAGCGGGCAAGCGTCTGGGACTGGCGGAAGCGCCGACGGCCATGCGGGCGGAAAAGTTCGTGGAAAAGCCTGCGGCCGACACCGCGCGCCGGTACACCTATTCGGGCCGCTACCGCTGGAATGCGGGCATGTTCATTGCTCGGGCGGATGCTCTTCTGGCCCAGTTCAAGGAGTTCTCGCCTGACCTGTACGCGGGACTGTCCGCAGTTGCCGACGCGTGGGGCACCGAGAACCACGAGGCGGTGCTCGCCGATGTCTGGCCGGGGCTGGAAGCCATTGCGATTGACTACGCGGTGGCTGAACCTGCTGCCGAGCAGGGCCGGGTTGTTGTGGTTCCCGGGGACTTCGGCTGGGATGACGTTGGTGATTTCGCGTCCGTAGCTCAGCTGCGTCAGCCCATTCCAGGTGAGCCGTCGAGTGTTTTTGCCGCTGGCGATGACGTGCGGCTCGTTGATGTTGATTCTTCCGGTCTTGTGTATTCGACGACGGAGCGGGCGATTGCGCTGGTCGGTGTGGAGAACATCGTGGTCGTTGACACCGACGACGCGCTGCTGGTCACCCGCCGTGCCGTGGCACAGAGGGTGAAGGAAGCGGTGAAGCGGGCGCGCGAGCTCGGCTACGACGACGTTCTGTGAAACCAGAAGTGTGACACCAGAGGCAGCCGGAAGCTGCCAGAGGCGGTCAGAAGTGTGACACCAGAAGTCACTGCGGTGCCGGCTCATTTGGGCCCGGGCGTAGAATCGCCCGGATACACATTTGAACGGAGGCACAGTGATCCAGGCGGAAGTTGCGGCATTTGCCGACGAACTGCGGGACTTTCGGCGTGATATCCACGCTCACCCAGAGCTGTCGTATCAGGAGTTCCGCACCACCGAAAAGATCGCTGAGAGGCTGACTGCCGCGGGCCTTAAGCCTCGCCTGCTGGAAGGCACGGGACTCACCGTCGATGTGGGATCCGGCCCGGTCAAGTGCGGTCTGCGCGCCGACATTGATGCTCTGCCCCTGGACGACCTGACCGACACCCCGTTCGCCTCGACCGTTCCCGGTGTTGCCCACGCCTGTGGGCACGACGTGCACCTGACCTCGCTCATGGGTGCTGCTCTCGTTCTCAATGAAATCGATCGTCGTCAGGGGCTGGGCGGAACGATCCGCTGTATTTTCCAGCCCGCCGAAGAGGTCACCCCCGGTGGTGCTCTCAAAGTCATCAATCAGGGTGTCCTGGAAGACGTCCCCGTCTGCTACGCCCTGCACTGCGACCCGGCTGTCGACGTTGGCAAGGTGGGTTCACGCATCGGTGCCATCACGGCGGCCGGTGACACCGTCATCATCCGCCTGCGCGGCCACGGTGGGCACACGTCGCGTCCGCACCTGACGGAAGACCTCGTCTACGCACTGGGCAAACTCGCCGTCGACCTGCCGGCCACCCTGCACCGACTGATCGACCCCCGCCACGCGATTTCTCTTGTGTGGGGCGCGATCGAAGCCGGCCATGCACCGAACGTCGTTCCCGGCGAAGGCCAGCTGATGGGAACGCTGCGCTGTCTTGACGTTGACGGCTGGAACCAGGTGGCTGAAGTTCTGCCGGAACTCGTGGACCGCATCGCCGGCCCCTACGGCGTCGAAGTTGAACTCGAACACCGCCGCGGAGTTCCGCCGGTGGTCAACACGGAAGACGAAGTTTCGTCAGCAGAAGCCGCCATCCGCCGTGAACTCGGCCCGACCTCGGTCCAGTTGACCCCGCAGTCGATGGGCGGGGAGGACTTTGCGTGGTACCTCACCCACGTTCCCGGTGCGCTCATTCGTCTGGGAACGCGCACCCCGGGCGGCCGTACCTACGACATTCACCAGGGTGACCTTCTCATTGACGAGGATGCACTGCCGGTTGCCGTGCGCGTCTTCACGGCGCTCGCCCTGGAGCGTCTGGGCTTCCACGGCGAACCCTGATCGGCGGTTTTCCGCCTGCTTCTGCGGGAATCGCACAGCTGACGAGGCGGAGCTCACCTGGGTGCCCGGGTTGGATTCCTGCTTGTGTCAGGGGCAGTCGTTAGACTGGCCGCGTGGATGAAAACCTGTTCCCGGTACCGGCCGGAGTGCACCCGGATGACCCGATTCTGCAGCTGCCCAAAGTCAGCCTGCACGACCACCTGGACGGCGGTCTGAGGCCAGCCACGATCATCGAACTGGCTGCCCAGTCTGACATCGAACTGCCAGCGGACGACCCCGAAAAGCTGGGGGAGTGGTTCCGCACTCAGGCTGATTCGGGAAGCCTGCCGGAATACCTCAAGACCTTCGGTGTGACGGTGGGTGTTCTGCAGACAGCGGAAGCTCTCACGCGTGCAGCGCGCGAATGGACGCTCGACCAGGTGGCAGACGGTGTGTTCTACGCGGAATGCCGTTGGGCTCCGGAACAGCACGTGACCGGCGAACTCACCATGGACGACGCCGTGGCCGCGGTTGAAAAGGGCATGGAAGAAGGCGTGGCCATTGCAGCCCAGGAGGGCCGCACCATCATGACCGCGCAGATTCTGACCGCCATGCGCCAGAACGACAATTCGCTCGCGGTTGCTGAACTTGCGCTGCGTCACCGTGACAACGGGGTTGTCGGCTTTGATCTGGCTGGTCCGGAAGACGGCTACCCGGCTTCGGCACACAAGGCAGCACTTGATCTGCTGCGCGGTGAACTGTTCCCCACCACTCTGCACGCCGGTGAAGACGGTGGTCTGAGCAGCATGATGGATGCGATTGCTGCCTGCGGTGCTGTTCGCATCGGCCACGGTGTCGACATCGTGCAGGACATGCAGATCACTGACGGCGCCGGCGAAATCGGCCGTCTTGCCGCGTGGGTTCTCGACCGCCAGATTCCGCTGGAAGTGTGCCCGTCCTCGAACATTCAGACCGGAGCTGCCCGGTCGATCGAATCCCATCCCATTACGGGTCTGAAGGACCTGGGCTTCAACGTCACGGTCAACCCGGACAACAGGCTCATGTCGCAGACCTCGGTGACGCGCGAAATGCGACTGCTCGTAGAACACGCGGGCTGGGACATCATCGACCTTGAAATCGCGACCGCCGCAGCTCTGCGTGCCGCGTTCATCCCGCTGGACGTGCGCGATCGCCTGCTGGAGGAAATCGTGATGCCCGGCTTCGAACGGATCGATCTGTGAGCCGTCCCGGAAATTCTGACCGGCCCGGTGGAGCCGGTCGCCCAGGTGGCTGGCGCCGTGAAGAACGGGAGCGGCGCAAGCGCGGCGAACCATCAGCAATCCAACCGGAACAGCGGCCGGAAGTGGACCTTCCGCGTCGTCCGCTCAGCCTGGTGGGTGCGGTTGTCACTATGAGCATCCAAGGGGTCGCGCTGCTCGTTGCCGCCGGCATCTACGTGTACACCGGTCTGACGGGAGCGGGCAGCAGCCTGGGATCGCTTGTCGGCCTTGCGCTCATGTTCCTGCTGATGTCTGCATCCATGTTCGGCATAGCCAATGGCCTGTGGAAATACCGCCGGTGGGCTCGTCCGGCAGCAGTTGCGTGGAACGTTCTGCTGCTGTTCTTCGCCTGGTCTGTTCGGCCCGGTGTTTTCACCGAAAGCGGAGACTACATGTTCTGGGGGCCGCTGATCCTCGGAATTGAAATGCTGGTGCTGATGTTCCTGCCGGCGACCCTGCGAGCCTATGACGAAGGTCTGCGCAGGCAGGACGAAGCCGCGCAGCGCGGCGCTGAATAACCTGGCGCTGAATGAGGGTTTGGGCGAAGAGCGCTGAAGCCCCAGCTGCCAGGAACGTTTAAGAGTCAGCCGCCCTGCACGTAGTCGCCGCAGGCGGTGGCGAGCCCGTCTCCTTCAAAATCGCCTCCGGTGTCGCGCAGATTGCGTCCCGCGTCCTGGATTGCCCACCAGACTTCTGGTGAAGACAGCCATTCTTTGCGCAGGTCATCCCGCGCATCGGGGTCTTGAGCCAGTTTGTCGGCGGCGCCGCCGATCGTGTCCTGGGCGTTCTCTGCTGTGCAGCGCTCTTCGGAAGTGGGGCCGTCGGGTACGAGTTCGTCTTTCGCATCCGGGGACTCCAGTGTGAGCGCGTAGTCGCCGTCGCCTTTCTCTTCAACCGTGAAAGTGCCGGTGATCAGTGCGAATGTGCCGTTGGCATCGACGGTGGATTTCGGTGCTGTGACTTTCACGCTGTCCTGTGCGCTGGGGCTCAGGGTGACGGAATCATCGCCGCCGGGTTCGTCAGCGGTCTGCATCCACGCCCACAGGTAGATGGGGTCTCCCGAATCAGCTGCCTCTGCGAGGCTCTGCCACAGGGGGTCTTCGTTCTTAGGCCCGCCGGGGCTGACGTCGACAAACTGGCTGCCGTCCGCGTTGTCATCAGTGCCTTCTTCGGTTTGCTCAGTGGCGCTTGGGGCAGTCGATGCTCCCTCTACGGGGCGTTCACTGTCGACGACAGTGCATCCGACCAGGCTGAATGCGGCAACGGCACCAAATGCGAGTAGGCGCTTCACGATGGCCTCCCAGGAAGACGGCAGTTCTCGGTTGATTCTACGTGGCGTGCGTCTCAGGCGCGCAGCGTGCGGCTGGGTCTTGCGGCTCAGTCCTGTGAGTCAGTCTTCGGAGTCGCGCATGATCTGCAGGTCAAAGGACGCGGACATGGTGCGCAGCAGGTCAGCCAGACGGCGAGTCTGCGTGCCGGTCATGCTGCTCATGAGTTCGTGTTCGCGTTCCAAGAAGTCCAGCATCGCTCCATCGACCTTGGCGAGCCCGTCCTCGGTCAGCTGCACTCTGACACCTCGGCGGTCTCCAGGATCGGGACTGCGGGTGACGAGACCGGCTGACACCAGCCGGTCAATCCGGTTGGTCATGGTGCCGGAGGTGACCATCATCTGCTCCGTCAGCTTTGACGGGGACAGCTGATAGGGAGCGCCGGCACGGCGCAGGGCAGACAGGACGTCGAAGGACCACACGTCAAGACCGTGCGAGGCAAAGATGTCTTTGCGTGCCCGATCAAGCAGCTTTGCCAGTCGGCTGACGCGGGACACAACCTCCATGGGGGCAACATCGAGGTCGGGCCGTTCACGCTGCCATTCGCTGACAATCCGGTCGACTTCGTCCATGGCTCCATAATAGTTCGATCTCGAGATACTCAACAACGAGCTAAATGAGCTGGAACACCTTCCCGGCCCTGTTTTCCTGGGAAAACCCAAAGTTTCGGACGTTGTTTACGTCCTGGATGTCCTTAAGCGCATCAGTGTTTTAAGGTGGGAAGCGTTGACAAGCTGCAAGATTGTCTGAACCCCGTGCCGGGTCATGAGGCTCGGCAGAATCAACAGAAGGACTACACGTGGATCTTTTCGAGTATCAGGCCCGTGACCTCTTCGAGGAGTACGGCGTTCCCGTGCTGCGCGCCGAAGTTGCGCAGACTCCAGAAGAAGCTCGGGCCGCAGCCGAAAAACTCGGCGGCGGAACGGTTGTCGTCAAATCACAGGTCAAGGTCGGCGGCCGCGGTAAGGCCGGCGGTGTGAAGCTCGCCAAAAACCCTGACGAAGCCGCAGCCCGCGCCGAGGAAATCCTCGGACTCGACATCAAGGGCCACATCACCAAGCGCGTCATGGTTGCCGAAGGCGCAGACATCGCAGAAGAGTACTACTTCTCGGTTCTGCTCGACCGCGCTAACCGCACCTACCTTGCTATGTGCAGCAAGGAAGGCGGCATGGACATTGAAACGCTGGCTGAAGAGCGCCCCGAAGCGCTCGCCAAGGTCGAAGTCAGCCCGCTGACGGGCATTGACGACGCCACCGCGCAGAAGATCGTCGATGAAGCAGGGTTCGACGCTGAAACCGGTGCGAAGATCGTTCCCGTCCTCAAGAGCCTGTGGAAGGTCTACAAGGACGAAGACGCAAGCCTCGTTGAGGTCAACCCGCTGGTCAAGACCGGCGACGGCAAGATCGTTGCCCTCGACGGCAAGATGACGCTTGACGACAACGCTGAGTTCCGCAACGAAAACCTCGCGAAGCTCGAAGACGAAGACGCTGAGGACCCCCTGGAGCGCAAGGCAAAGGGCATGGGGCTGAACTACGTCAAGCTCGACGGTGAAGTGGGCATCATCGGCAACGGTGCTGGCCTCGTCATGTCGACCCTCGACGTTGTGGCCTACGCCGGTGAAAACCACGGCAACGTGAAGCCGGCGAACTTCCTCGACATCGGCGGTGGCGCCTCGGCAGAGGTCATGGCCAACGGTCTGGACGTCATCCTCGGTGACGAACAGGTCAAGTCGGTCTTCGTCAACGTTTTCGGCGGCATCACGGCGTGCGACGCTGTGGCAAACGGCATTGTGAAGGCGCTGGAGATCCTCGGCGATTCCGCGACGAAGCCGCTGGTCGTCCGTCTGGACGGCAACAACGTCGAAGAGGGTCGTCGGATCCTCGAAGAGGCCAACAACTCGCTGGTCACCGTCGTCGACACGATGGACGGCGGCGCTGACAAGGCCGCTGAACTCGCCAACAACGCCTGATCGCCCGAAAGGACTTTCTTCATGTCGATTTTCCTAAACCAGGACTCCAAGATCATCGTCCAGGGCATCACCGGCGGCGAAGGCACCAAGCACACCGCCCGTATGCTCGCTGCAGGTTCGAACGTGGTCGGCGGTGTCAACGCTCGCAAGGCCGGGCAGACCGTCAGCCACAAGGACGCTGACGGCAACGACGTCGAACTGCCCGTGTGGGGCTCCGTCGGCGAAGCCATGGAAGCATCCGGCGCGAACGTTTCAGTTGCATTCGTTCCGCCGGCGTTCTCCAAGGACGCCGCAATTGAGGCCATCGACGCAGGCATCGGCCTGCTGGTCATCATCACTGAAGGCATCCCCGCACAGGACGCCGCCGAAATCTGGGCCTACGCCACTGAAAAGGGCAACAAGACCCGTATCATCGGCCCCAACTGCCCCGGCATCATCTCGCCCGGACAGTCGCTGGCCGGCATCATCCCGGCGAACATCACCGACGCCGGCCCCATCGGCCTGGTGTCGAAGTCGGGCACGCTGACCTACCAGATGATGTACGAACTGCGTGACTTCGGCTTCACCACCTGCATCGGCATCGGCGGTGACCCGATCATCGGCACCACCCACATCGATGCTCTCGAAGCATTCGAGAACGACCCCGACACCAAGGCGATCGTCATGATCGGCGAAATCGGCGGTGACGCTGAAGAACGTGCTGCTGAGTACATCAAGGAGCACGTCACCAAGCCGGTTGTCGGCTACATTGCCGGCTTCACCGCACCGGAAGGCAAGACCATGGGCCACGCTGGTGCCATCGTCTCCGGTTCTTCCGGTACGGCTGCCGCTAAGGCTGAAGCTCTCGAAGCTGCTGGCGTGAAGGTCGGCAAGACCCCGACCCAGACCGCTGAATACATGCAGGAGATCATGAAGTCGCTGTGATGCGGCGACTGCGGGCGGTTGAGTGAACCGTCCGGGCGCTCAAGCTAGAAGCGTTGGGTGCTATTGACTGCAGAAACGGCTGTGGCCGAGTGGGAAACCACTCGGCCACAGCCGTTTTGTTGGGTTTTCTTCTCTGTTCTGCAGATTAGGGCTGGCGGGATGAGGTGCCTGGGTGGGCTGGGCGCCTTCTTTAGCTGGGGCACACCGGT
>NZ_KV786084.1:17043-17358 GCF_001806835.1 Brevibacterium sp. HMSC24B04
TAGCAGTGGTTGCTAAAGCGCAGATCCCGGCTAAAGGGTGTTTGTGTGCGGCTAAAGCGAAAATTCCGGCTAAGGGGTGTTTTTGTGGGCCGAAAATGCGCCGGCAGGACAAAGAATGCGGCGGGGGGCGAGGTGCCTGGGCAGGCTGGGTGGGTCTGCCGGGCTGAGCTAGTGCTGCCCTAGTCAAAGTACGAGGTGCCGCCCCGGTCGGCACCGGGCCTCCACCTCGTTCTGTGGTTGGGGGTGGGGCTTGTCTGTTGGTGTGGGCGCCTTCTTTAGCTGGGCACACCGGTTAGCAAGAGAAACTCCCGTTAG
>NZ_KV786085.1:0-815 GCF_001806835.1 Brevibacterium sp. HMSC24B04
CAGCGCGGCTAGGGCGTGTCTGATAAATGTCGGGTCCATGCGATCACGGTGTGCAGGACGACGGCAGCCCGGTAGACCACTGCGTGCTTGTCATAGCGGGTAGCCAGCCCGCGCCATTGCTTGATGTGGTTGTAGCGACGCTCGATCACGTTGCGGTTCTTGTAGTCGAGGACATCGAGACCAACAGGACGGCCACCGCGCGAGCCCCGACGTTTCCAATGCTTTTTCTGATCGTCGGGCTCCGGAATGACCGCTTTGATCGCGCGAGACCGCAGATGGCCTCGGATCGCGCGTGAAGAGTACGCTTTGTCCGCCCGCACGGCGTCCGGGCAAGTGCGTGGTCGCCCGACGTCACGACCGACCCGAAGGTGCTGCAGAAGAGGCAGGAACATCGAGGAGTCGCCGGCTTGCCCCGGGCTCAGCAGGGTGACCAGAGGCAGTCCGTGACCGTCGACGAGTTGGTGGATCTTCGTGGACAGGCCCCCTCGTGAGCGGCCGATGCTGTGATCAGGCGGCTCGATGGTCAGATTCTTGTAATTCGATGTAGCCCCCTGTGAGGCGTGTGGCGTTCGTCGCGTGCTGATGGGCACGCGCGATGGTCGAGTCTACGGAGACGGACCAGTCGATGAGTCCTTCCTTGTCTGCAGCGGCGGTGAGGGTGTTGAGGATGGTGTCCCAGGTTCCCTCGGAGGCCATCCTGCGGTGCCAGGTCCAGACCGTCTGCCAGGGTCCATACACCTCGGGTAGATCGCGCCAGGCGATGCCGCACCGGTAGCGGTAGATGATCGCTTCGACCATCCGGCGGGCGTCGGAGA
>NZ_KV786086.1:0-51269 GCF_001806835.1 Brevibacterium sp. HMSC24B04
GCCCAACAACGCCAAACTCACGCTTAAATGCAACTTCACGCGCTAATGCACCGCATTAAACCGCAAACCTGCATTACCGCGTAAATCCAGCCGCGCAACGGGAACGAGGTGGCTGGGACGGACGAGGTGGAGTTGCCGGGACGGTTGGGAGCTGCGGGTGGAGGTGCGGGCTGAGTTGAAGGGCTGGGCTGGAATGCAGGGCTGGGCTAGCCGGCACCGGTCGCACTTCTCCCGCACGACGACGCCAAACTCACGCTTAAATGCAACTTCACGCGCTAATGCACCGCATTAAACCGCAAACCTGCATTACCGCGTAAATCCAGCCCACCCGCCGCGGCTGATACTCAGCCCGGCAGCCACCGCATACAGAAGCGCCCGGTCAGCGTGCACAACTGCATGCTGACCGGGCGCTGTCGTTGAAGCTCAGTAGCTCGAGAAGCCGTCCTCACTGAGCACGTGCTTCTCAGTGCCGTCGATCGGCGGGTTGAAGATGCTCAGCAGCTCCATGTCTTCGTGGTCGGACGCACGCAGGTAATGCGGGTCGTGCTTGTCCAGGACGTAGATGACGCCGGGGGTCACGGGAAACACGTTGCCCTCTGTGTCCTCAACGTTGCCGGAGCCCGAAATGCAGTAGCAGGCTTCCAGGTGATTGCGGTACTCAAGCTTCGATTCGGTGCCCTTGCGCACAACGGTGCGGGCAACGGCGAAGCCCATATTGTCTTTTGCAGTCAGGACGCGCTGGCTGGTTCCAGCACCCCACTCAACAGCTTCGACATCGTTAACGGAACGAGTGAACACGGCGCCTCCTATGAGGTCGTATTGAGAAATCCGTACATCAGTCACGCTACGAGAACGCTCCCTGCGCCACAAGGCACAAGGAGCGTTCTCAGTGCTTACCAAGGGTTCTCTCCGCCGACGGTCGAGGAGTGACCGTCAGCAAAGAAACTCGGCCTAGCCAGTCCGCCGTTACGACTTCTTCGCGGTGCTGCTTTTCACAGTGCTCTTCGCAGTCGTCTTCTTAGCCGTGCCCGTCTTCGACGCAGTGCTCTTCGCAGTCGTCTTACGCGCCGTTGTCTTCCGCGTGGTCGTCTTCTTCTTGACCGGCCCCTTAGCGCGCTTTTCAGCCAGCAGCTGGAATGCGCGTTCAGCGGTGATGCCTTCGACGGTGTCGTCCTTGCGCAGGGTTGCGTTCGTGGTGCCGTCGGTGACGTACGGGCCGAAACGGCCGTCCTTGAGCACAACCGGCTTTTCGGAGTTCGGGTCGGTGCCGAATTCCTTCAACGGCGGCTTCGCAGCACGGCGTCCGCGGGTCTTGGGCTGAGCGAAGATTTTTTCGGCTTCTTCAAGCGTGATGGTGAAGATCTGCTCTTCAGATTCGATAGACCGGGAGTCGGTGCCCTTCTTCAGGTACGGACCGTAGCGGCCGTTCTGCGCGGTGATGTCGACACCTTCGGCGTCCTGGCCGACAATCCTGGGCAAGCTCAGCAGCTTCAGCGCTTCTTCCAGACCGATGGTGTTCAGATCCATCGACTTGAACAGGCTCGCTGTGCGCGGCTTGGGCTTCTTGGCTCCGCGCTTGGGCTTTTCGTCAGATTCCGGCAGAACCTCGGTGACATAGGGGCCGAAGCGGCCGTTCTTCGCCACAATCGTGTGTCCGCTTTCGGGATCGACACCGAGTTCACGGTCGCCGTCGCCCTGCTTTTCGATGAGCTCACGAGCTTTTTCTGCCGTGAGTTCATCCGGGGCGAGGTCATCCGGAAGCGACACTCGCTTGGGCTGATCCGGGTTGTCGCCTTCGGCTTCGAGATACGGGCCGTAGCGGCCAACGCGCAGGTTGATTCCATCGGCAATGTTCACGGTGTTGAGTTCACGCGCGTCGATGTCTCCGAGGTTGTCGACAATCGACTTCAGCCCCGCGTGACCGACGTCGGAGTCCATGCCAGCCGGCGCATCGTGACCGTCCTCGGCCGTGCTGCCGAAGTAGAAATCGCGCAGCCATTCGGCGCTGTCTTCCTGGCCCTTGGCGATTTCGTCGAGATCAGCTTCGAGCCCGGCGGTGAACTGGTAGTCCACAAGGTCATCGAAGTGCTCTTCGAGCAGCTTGACCACCGAGAACGCCAACCAGCTGGGAATGAGCGCGTTGCCGCGCGTGGTGACGTAGCCGCGGTCCTGGATGGTGGAGATGATGGCCGCGTAGGTCGAAGGACGGCCGATGCCGAGCTCTTCCATCCGTTTGACCAGGCTGGCTTCCGTAAAGCGCGGCGGAGGTGCCGTGGTGTGCCCATCGGCTTCCACGCGGTCGACCGACAGGGCGTCGCCTTCTTTGACGTCCGGCAGTCGGCTCTTGTCCTTTTTGTCCGAGCCATAGCGCTCGAGGTCCTGGCCTTCTTCGTAGGCGGCGAGGAATCCCTTGAACGTGATAACGGTGCCGCTTGCGGTCAGTTCGGCACTGCTTCCGCTGCCGAGGTCCGCGTTGATCCGCATGGTTGCGGTCGAACCCTTGGCATCGGCCATCTGCGATGCGACAGTGCGCTTCCAGATGAGTTCGTAGAGCTTGAATTCGTCACCGCGCAGCTGACTCGACACCTGGGCCGGCGTGCGGAAGTGGTCACCGGCGGGGCGGATGGCTTCGTGTGCTTCCTGCGCACCCTTCTGCTTGGAGGCGTAGATGCGCGGCTTCGACGGCACGAATTCGGGGCCGTAGAGCTCACCCACCTGACGGCGAGCAGCCGAAAGCGCTTCCGATGACAGGACTGGTGAGTCCGTACGCATATAGGTGATGTAGCCGTTTTCGTACAGCGACTGGGCGGTGCGCATGGCCTGACGAGCACTCATGCGCAGCTTGCGGCCGGCTTCCTGCTGGAGGGTCGAGGTGGTGAAGGGCGCCGCGGGACGACGCGAGTACGGCTTGGTCTCAAGTGCCGTGACTGACAGTCGGTCTTTGGCTTCACCACTGAGTTTGGCTGCGAGTTCTTCGGCGTCCTGCTGACCCAGAATGCGCGCCTTAGTGCGCGGTTTCAGCGTGCCTTCGTCAGTGAAGTCGCGGCCTTGGGCGATCTTCTGCCCGTCAACGGCGGTGAGTTTCGCCGCGAAGCTTTCGGCCTGCCCGGGAGCCTGCAGGTCGATGTCGAGGTCCCAGTAATCAGCCGAAACGAACGCCATGCGCTCACGTTCGCGTTCGACAACAAGACGGGTGGCAACGGACTGCACACGGCCGGCGGACAGCCCCGCACGGACCTTGCGCCATAGAACGGGCGAGATTTCGTAGCCGTACAGGCGGTCGAGGATGCGGCGGGTTTCCTGCGCGTACACGAGGTCGTAGTCGATTTCGCGGGTGTTTTCGAGTGCCCGTTCAAGGGCTTCCGGGGTGATTTCATGAAACACCAGGCGCTTAACCGGGACTTTCGGCTTGAGCACTTCCAGAAGGTGCCACGCAATGGCTTCACCTTCGCGGTCCTCATCTGTTGCCAGATAAAGCTCATCGGCTTCTTTCAGCAGCTTGCGAAGCTCGGTGACTTTCTTCTTCTTGTCAGGGTCCACCCGGTAGTAGGGCTTAAAGCCGTCTTCGACGTCGACTGCGAATTTGCCGTAGGGCCCTTTTTTCATGTCCGCGGGCAGTTCAGAGGGCTGTGGGAGATCCCGAATGTGCCCCACTGAGGCTTCGACGGTGTAGCCGTCGCCCAAAAAGCCGACAATCGTCCGCGCTTTCGTCGGGGATTCGACGATCACCAAACGACGTGGTTTCTTCTCAGCCACAGTTTTCCTTTCCACGGATACGCTGCGAATGTAGCACCGGGCACTGACACGGCGTTGATGCTGATAGCCACATCCAGGCTTCTTGCAGCCGTCACCTGACTGTAACGGTCCTACTCGAGTACAGGGTAGACGAATCCAAGCGGGAGTATGTCGCGCACTTGCTCTACCAGCTGCTGACACAGCTTGTCAGAATCCACTTCGAGCAAGGCTGCGAGCGCCCCTGCCACGGTGCGCAGAGTCATGGTCCCGTCGGCCACTCCGATGAACGCGGCGAGTGCGGTATCAACTGTCAGCGTCTGCCCGAAACCGGTTCCCTGCGCCATTTCGATGACGGACGGATTTTCGCTGCCCGGTGTGTGGTGCCGGTGTTCGACGATATCGGAGCCGCGAACAAAAGCCGTGTCGGCTATTTCCGAGTCTTCGGCACCGGCAAGCCATTCGAGCATTGCCATACGGGTGTCGAGAAACGCCGCCACCCCTGCCGCGTTCGCCCCGAGCGGGCCGCTGACACGATGCGCGGCAACAACCGGCACGCCACCAGCGCCCCTCTTGAACCGCACCCACCCAAACGAGATCTGCTCGACGCCGCGCGAAACGAAGTCGTCAAGCCAGGCGGCGGTATCTGCGTTCCACTTTTCGCTGGCGCGAACCACACCGCCGTCGCGAATCCACGTGTGCGCGTAGGCGGTAGGCGACAGCTGCTCGCGTTCAATCACCATGAGCGATGTCTGGCCGACGGCAGCTGTGCCAACCGCCGCCTCGTCTGCTGATGCGGCCTCATCCTGCGCCGCCTTGTGCCAGGCAGAGGGACCGGCCTCGGCATCCGGCTGGCCGACCTCCCAGTTGCCGAGCATGGCGGCCTGCCCGCCGTCGCTCAGATGATGCGGAATGTCGCGCACGAGCGAGCGCATCAGCTGATCACCTGGCATCCCGCCATCGCGGTATTCAAACTGCCCGCGGGCAGCCTGCGGCGTGATGACGAACGGCGGATTCGTCACCAAGAGGTCGACCGTCTGTCCGTGCAGAGGCTCCAGCAGACTTCCCTGCCGGGTTTCGATGTTGCCGATCCCGTTGATCTGTGCGTTCAGGCGCGTGAACTCCAGGGCGCGCTCAGAGATATCGGTTGCGATGACGGTGTCTGCGTGCAGCGCCAGAGCGAGCGCCTGAATCCCACAGCCCGTGCCAATGTCAGCCGCTGTTGTCACGGCTTCGCGCGGTGTGATCTCGATGAGAGTGCGCCCTGCACCGCCGAGTCCCAGCACGAAGTCGCCGTCAAGCACTTCCGGCCGTGTGAGCGTCCCGAAATCCGATGCCAGGTAGAGGGTGTCAGGTTTGCGCCTGCCAGCCAGCCGCGGCACACCCACCGGCAGGGAGTACGGAGCGATCGACACGGAACTCACGAGGCGTCGCTCGCTTTCCTCCGCATGCTCACCCGGGCTCGGGTCACCTGAGTGGGACTCACCAGCATCGGGTGAAACCAGCAGGCCAGCAGCTTGCAGCGCACTGACGAGTTCGGCGCCCAGAGCGTCCTCAGCGCTGGCTGTGGGAACAGCATCCGCCAGCAGAAACAGCCGTGCGACAACAGCAAGCGGTGCGGAGCTTGTGCGCGAAAACCACAGGGCGGGTGCGGCATCGTTTGTCTGCAGCGCCTGGTCGACGTCCGGTCCCCACAGTGCTTTCAGACCCGGCTGCGTGTACTCCAGACCTTCCAGCGCCAAGCGCAGGCGCGCCGGCCATGCAGAGCCAGCAGCATGGCCACCGGCCACGGTCGCTCCCGAACCCCCTGATGTTTCAGAGCCTGCGGACGTTCCAGCAGCCCCTGCAGAGTCAATCCGGGGCACAGCGGGCAGCGAGCTTCGCATATTTCCTTCCAACAGCAGGCAGCAGACAGCGCATATCAAGCCTACGCACAACCGGGCACGTGAGAGAATGCGCGCATGCCGTCCGCTCTTACCGACCTCCTCACTCGCTTTGGCGAACGTGCCGACCGCGTGACCCACATTGAGAGCATTCCGCATCGGCAAGCACTTACCGGTGACTGGCCCGACTGGGTGCACGACGACGTCACCGCGGTATTCGCCGGTACGGGCATCACCAAGCCGTACAAGCACCAAGTCGAAGCTGTGAACAGCATTGCATCAGGCACTGACACAGTGGTGGCGACCGGCACCTCGTCAGGTAAGTCCCTGACCTTCCTGGTGCCGATCCTCGATTCCATAGCCCGCACCCGCGACAGCATCCGGCCGGCGACCTCCATATATTTAGCGCCGACGAAAGCCCTGTCACACGACCAGCTGACGGCTGCGAAGAACCTGCCCCTGCAGGGCCTGCGGCCGGCAGCCTTCGACGGGGATGCCTCACGCGAACAAAAGGACTGGGCCCGCCGGTGGGCGAACCTGCTGTTCACCAATCCGGACATGCTGCACCGTTCAGTCCTTCCGGCCCACTCCCGCTATGCCCGCTGGTTCAAGTCCCTGCGGTTCGTCGTCGTCGACGAAGCCCACAGGTATCGGGGCGTTTTCGGTTCGCACGTGGCACTCGTGCTGCGGCGGCTGCTGCGCATTGCCGAGCACTACGGTGCCCAGCCGGTGGTCATCGGCGCATCGGCCACCATGAGCGAACCGGCCGAAACCTTCGCCCGGCTCACCGGTCGACCGGCTGCCGCAATCACCAACGACTGCTCCCCGCGCGCCGCCGGAGAATTCATCCTGTGGGAACCTCCGCTGCTGCCAGGCTCTGCTGACGGGGGCCTCGGAATTCCCTCCACCGCACCGACCACGCCGACCACACCGGAATCCACCGACCCAGCAAACACCCCTGACACCTCGCCGCCCGGGTCCGACGACGCCGACGACGCCCTCCCCGCAGACGCAGCCCGCCGCTCCACGATTGCCGAAGCCGCCGACATGCTCACCGACACCACGTGCGCCGGCTACCGGTCGATTGCCTTCATCGCCTCAAGAAAAGGAACGGAAGCCCTCGCCTCGGCCATCCGCCAGGAAGTCGAAACCATCGCACCGGAACTGACGAAGACGATTGCGGCCTACCGCGGCGGGTACCTGCCCGAAGAGCGCCGCATGTTGGAAACCGCCCTGCGCAACGGCAAGCTGCGCACCGTCGCGTCGACGAACGCACTGGAGTTGGGCATCGACATATCCGGGCTCGATGTGGTCGTCATGGCCGGCTGGCCCGGCACCCTGGCCGCCCTGTGGCAGCAGGCGGGACGGGCCGGTCGTTCCGGCCAGCAGTGGTCTGCGGTTCTCATCGCCCGCGATGACCCACTGGACACCTACGTTGTCCACCACCCCGAGGCGATCTTTGACACCCCTGTCGACGCCGGCGTCATCAACCCCGCCAACCCCTATGTCCTAGCGGGTCACCTGTTGGCCGCAGCCGCCGAACTGCCGCTGACCACCGCCGACTTCCCCCGTTTCGACGCCCATACTCACCCAAGCGCCCACCACTCCACCCCTGACCAGCCGGAACAGACAGAAGAACCGGGCGGCGCCTCGTCATCCCAGGCAGCCCAGCTTGTCGCCCAGCTGACCGAACACGGCATGCTGCGGGCCCGCCCAACCGGGTGGTTCTGGACGAAAGCGGAATCGGCGGCAGCGCTGACCGACATCCGCGGTTCCGGCGGCGGCCAGGTGCGGCTTGTGGAACACGAAACCGGGCAGCTGCTGGGCACGGTTGACGACGCCAGCGCGCACATGCAAACCCACACCGGTGCGATCTACGTCCACCAGGGCATCGAATATCAGGTGATGGACCTCGATTTGGACAACTCGCTCGCGATGGTCCAGCAGGTTTCCGTCGACTTCACAACGCAGGCGCAGTCGACAACAGAAATCAGCATTGTCGAAACCCACGACCAGTTCGCCTTGCCCAGCGGAGTGCGGGTTTTCAGCGGGATCGTCGATGTGACTGACCAGGTGACATCATTTGTGCGCAAGCAGAAGCGCACGGGTGTCCGCCTGGGCGAATTCGAACTCAACCTGCCGGCCCGCACCCTGCAGACCTCGGCTGTGTGGTGGACCGCCCCGGAAGGGCTGATTGCCGATGCCGAGGTGGAGGCAGCAGATCTGCCGGGTGCGGTTCACGCGGCTGAACACTGCGCGATCGGCCTGCTGCCGCTGTTTGCTGGGTGTGACCGGTGGGACATCGGCGGGGTGTCCTCGGATAAACACGCCGACACCGGCATGGCGACGGTCTTCGTGCACGACGGTCAGCCCGGCGGAGCGGGCTTTGCCGAACGCGGATTCGCGGAATTCCGCCGGTGGTGGCAGTCCACTCTGGACACTCTGACCAGCTGTGAATGTGTCAGCGGCTGCCCTAGCTGCGTCCAGAGTCCCAAGTGCGGCAACGGCAATGAGCCGCTGGACAAAGACGCCGCCCGCCGGCTTCTGCAGCAGATGCTGGGGTGAGGGCGACAGCCCCAAAAGTGGGGCGTCTTCCCCTGACGAAAGTGGGGCGCCCAAGCCTCCCCGACCAACTCAGTCGATGCTGAGACTCAATCCATAACGAGGCCGTTGTCGACCACGAGGTTCTGGCCCGTGACCGCGCGCGATGCCGGCTGGGCGAAGAACGTGGCGGCCGAGGCGAATTCCTCCGGTGTGGTCACGTGGCCCAGCGGTGTTGTTGCTGCGATTGCGTCGAAGACTTCGTCCGGAGTGGCGGCCGAAGCGTCGGTGGTGCGCAGCAGACCGCCGGAGACCATGTTGACGCGCACGCCCAGAGGGCCGAGGTCCTTTGCGAAGGTGCGGGTCAGCGACAGCAGGGCAGCTTTGGCGGCTGTGTAGTCGTGGTAGGGCACGACGGGGTTTTGGAACAGGTTGGTCCCGATGTTGATGATCCGGCCCGAGCCGATTTCCCGGAACCCGTTCATAGCCGCCTGGATGACGTGCACCGCGCCGCTGATGGTGCCGCGGAACTGGTCGTCAAAAGCGGCATAGGAAATGGAGTCCGCGTCCGGGCGTTCGTCGCCGTTGAATGAAAAGTCGACCAGCGCGTTGTTGACCACGGTGGTGACGGGCCTGCCGAATTCTTCGCGTGCGGCATCGAACATGGCCTTGACCTCGCGGAAGTCAGTGACGTCCGCGCGCACGGCCAGCGCCTCGCCGCCTTGCGCCCGGATCTGTTCGGCAAGGCGAACCGCCTGGTCTTCCGAGTTGCGGTAGTTGATGACAACAGCCGCACCTTCGGCGTGGAAGGCTTTGACGAGAGCAGCGCCCAGCCCGCGTGCGGCACCGGTGACTAGCACCAGCTGTTCGCTCACGGGCATGGCTGCTGTTGTGTGAGCTTGTGCGTTCGTCATTGAACCTCCCTGGGTATTGACCGCCATGGTCAAACTGCGTGGACTTCCACCCTAACCCGGTCCTCAGACCAGGCCTATCCACTTCCAGTAGGTGGCGGACAGAAGCAGGACCAGCAGGTAGCCGACGATGGTGATCGGAATGCCCGATTTGAGGAACTGCTTGGCCGTGAACGCGCCGGTTCCGTAGGCGAGCATGTTCTGCGGGGCGGAAATGGGGAGCAGGAATCCGAAGCAGATGAGGAACTGCTGGATGATGACGAACCCGATTCCGCCGCCTGCCGCACCGGGGATGGACTGGGCGAGTGCGATGAACACCGGGATGAGCGCGGAGCTGAGGGATGTTGCCGATGCGAATCCCAGGTGGATGAGGATTGTGAAGATGCCGACGAGGGCGATCATGGCGAGCATCGGCATGTCGGTCACACCCAGTGCGCCGAAGGTTTTCTCTGACAGCCACGTTGCCGCTCCCGTGTTCAGCAGGAGCGAGCCGAGCGAGATTCCGACGGCGAACACGATGAGCGTGCCCCAGTTGATGAGCTTTTCTGCGGTCTTCCAGGAGAACACTCCCACGCGGGGAAGCAGGAGGAAGCCGATGGCGACGATGGTGACGGTTGCCGAGCTGAATGGGTGCAGCACTTCTTCGGTTGCCCACAGGAACAGCAGGCACACGGCGACGATGACCAGGCGGATTTCTTTTCCGGTGATGGGGCCGAGTTCGGCGAGTTCTTTTTCAACAACTGCCCGGCCACCCTGTATGTGATCGACTTCGGGTTTGATGACGCGGCGCATGATGAAGAACAGCGCGATGCTCATAAGAACCGACCACGGGGCGGCCCACAAGAACCACTGCCCCCAGGAGATCGACTGGCCCATGGAGGTTTCGATGAAGCCTGTGGCCACGAGGTTCTGTGCTGCTGCGGTTTTGATGCCGACATTCCAGATGGACACGGCCTGGGCTGCTGTGATGATGAGCAGGGCGCCCAGTCGTGAGTTGGTGGGCAGGCCGAAGGCAGCGACCATGCCCAGAAGAATCGGCACGACGGCACCTGCGCGGGCTGTTGCGGAGGGGACGAAGAACGCGAGGATCGTCGAAATGACGATCGCGCCGATGAGCACGCTGCTGGTCTTTTCGCCGGCGACTTTCAGTACCAAGAGGGCCAGGCGCTTGTGCAGGCCGGTGGCCTGCATCGCGGCCGCGAGCGCAAGTGCTGCGGCGACGAGCGCAACGGCGGCGCTGGAGAATCCGCTCAGTGCCAGTTTGATTGATTCGGTTGTGCCCATCGCCTCGGGGGATTCACCGTCGAGTGCTGGCGTGAAGGACAGCATGACGGTGATGATTCCGACGATCAGGATGGACGAGACCGTGTAGGAAACTGCTTCTGTCACCCACATGACGATTGCGAAGGCCAGCACGGCCAGACCCATTTTCCCAGCAAACGTCAGGTCGTCACCGGTGGGAATGAACATCACTCCGATGAGTGCTGCAAAAGCGATGAAGAACCAGATTGGTTTGAGGTTCAGGTGAGCGAGGAAGCCGTCGGGGTGTTTGCCGGAGTCAGCTTCTTGTGCCTGGGCGACAACCGCTTTTTCTCGCTTGGCGGATTCTGCGTCACGTGATCGCCGTTCGGCCTGTTTGCGGAGGGGGCTTTTGCCTGAGCTGGCCATAGCGCTCCAATCAGTGTGCTGCAAAGTGCAATGTTCACATTCGACGGTACGCCCCTGTTGCAAACACTGCATGAACTGCCCCGTTTTGGGTTTTCAACCGGCTGTGTGCGGCTGCGGCCCACCTGCCACGGCTGAGCGCTTCACTGCGGGAAACGGGGCTGGCAGCTTCGCTTTGACGGTGACTTTCGCCCGTCCCAGGTCAGGACGGGCAATGCAGTCGTCCATTGTGAAGCCGTCGGCTTCGATGAGTTTCTTTGCAACGTCACAGGGGTCGCCGGTACGGATTCCCCGCGCAGCGTCAGCTGCTGCCAGGGCTGCAAGGTCGGCACTGCCGTCTGCGCGCGCGGATACGAGGATGACTTTGCTGGTCAGTCCAAGCCCTGCAATGAGCACTGCCGCTAACCCCATGAGGCTGACTGCGATTGCGGGCATGGACCCGCGATCTGCCCGGCGGTGCCGCTGAGCTTGCCGCGTTTGCTGTGTGCTCATTGTGCGTCTCCGGACTGCGCGCTGCTTTCCGTGCGCGCTCTTTGCACTGCTTGCACGCGAGGGATGAGCTTCCGCATGGTCTTCGGTGTCGGGACGGTGACGGTGACGACCGTGTATTCGCCGTCTTTGCCGATTGTGACGGCGGAACCGGGGCCGGCTTTGCTTTCCGCACTGCGGCGCACTTCTGCGGTGGGTTCGCCGCGGGCGGCTTCGCGTGCGCCGGCCCGCGCAGCTTCGTAGGTGCGAAGCTGCGCGAGGCCGAGGGTGCCCACTCCGATGACCATAAGAATGACGAGCACGATAGCCGGCATGATCATGGCGAATTCGGCCGTGACGGCACCGCAGTCCTTTCCTGCGGTCCGCTTCCGGCAGAGAGCGTTTGACATACGAGCAGCGTCACGAGTGTGGCTCCCTGGGCGAAACATCGAAGTGGGCACTGCCATCACCCGCCCATGTTGAGCGCTTTGGAGATGACACCTGTGATGAGAGTTTGGATGCCCTCGGATTTCAGCACCACAACGAGCAGTGCGGCAAAACCACACGCGGCGAGTGTTGTGATCGCATACTCTGCCGTTGTCGCTCCCCTGTCTGGTTTGCGCAGGCGCACGGGTTTCTTTTCTTCTTCCATCGGAACGAGTTCCTGAACTTCGTTGTCCATCTTTTCCCTTCCTTTCTTCAGATGGCGCTTCCAGCGTGCAGGTGCGGAGCACCCGAAAGAAGAGAGAAGAAAAGCCTGGGGACAACCGCGAAGTTATCCCCAGGCTTCAGAACTGCAGTCCAGTTTCAGCCGCGTCGATCAGCAGGAGCCCTTCACCCAAACAGCACCGACATATTCGTCTGTCTGGAGTCAACCGTGGGGATCAACCCTCCGAGTTCGAATGACCCTCATTCCCTGAGCTTCAGCGCGGCAGGCACCCGCTCGCGATTCGTGAAATCTGTGATCAAGTCATGACTTGACTGCCTTCAAGGGTCGGTTCACTGCGATGTCGATGAATGCTGACGGACCGTCATTGAGCTGGTGTCTCGTTGCGAGGACTACACACGTCAGAGGAAAGGCAGCTGGAGGTGACGACAATCCCGACTCCTGCCGCACCCCCGTTCACCCGACTCCCCTCTGCCGCTGTCCCCGCCCCGCGAGGACGCTACTCCAACTGTGAGCTATAGCGGCTTCCTCTACCTTCGCTATTTTCTGAGCACAAACCCGCACTACATCGTGTTATACAGATCACATTTATGGTGGTGGCGGGCTCCTTGACTCTGTGTGGTGCACGCCTGGCCGTGGAGGACAGGTGGCACGGCTCGCTTGGGATGTAACGCGGGGACGCTGTCAGCAAATAGAAAACTGTGAGAGGTGCGATTGGGACGAGCCAGATGGGGCGGGCATGATAGCGATCAGGGCGGTCGTATCTGAAGCTGTTCTGAAGTCTCTCATCGTGCCGAGGAGTGATGTTCGGAGGGCATCGATCCGATCGATCGGAAGGAGACGAGGTGAGGCAGGAAGCCGACGGCGACAGCGTGGCGCACGCCGAGGTGTTCGCGCACTTCTATGCTCGACACTATCGCCTCGTCCTCACGGTTGCCCAGCAACGTCTATCGGGAGTCGCCGATGCCGAGGATGTGGCAGCGGAGACCTTCCGGATCACGTGGGCTCACCATCAGTCCGGAGGTGATCTCTCTCTGCCCTGGGTGTACAAAGTGTTGCGCAATATCATTGGCAACGAGTACCAGCGCGTGGCTCGTTCGACGGAGCTGTTTAGCCGGATCGGTGGGCTCAGCGGCGATAGCTCCTACAGGATGGAGACCGCAGATGCACTGGATGTTCGCCGGGCTCTGGCAGGACTGAGAGAAACCGACCGCGAGATTCTCTACATGGCCTATTGGGAAGACCTCACTCGTGCGGAGATTGCGTCGATCCTTGGGATATCGACGGTGACCGTGCGGGTACGGCTGTTACGTGCCCGACAGACGCTCAAAGCGTTGCTGTACAACGCCGTCGAGGACGCTCACAGTGAGGAGGTCAAGGATGGACGAGTTTGAACGACGCATCCGCGATGCGCGACCACTGAGTGGGCACCGACACCTCCCGTTGACGGGGCGCGCGAAACAAGAACTCGCTGACTTGGTTCTCTCCTCCCCAAATGTCCCACCAGCGAGTCGACGACTCGGGCCCAGCCCGGGTCACCCTCGACGATTCAGCCGGCGGCTGATGCTCATCGCATCCTCCCTTGCAGCGTTCGCCATAGCCGGGGGCGTCACACTCAACATTCTCCCCGACACACCGGCATCAGCGGCGACCCCACCACTGCTCGTCACCGATCACATAGATGCTTCCGCGGAAGAAATTCTCGACGAGTCAGCAAAGTTGATGTTGCAGCGCGACCCGCCGCCGAACAGGATCCGGATGGAAACCTGGGTGCTGAACACCGAAATCGACGCCAACGGCACTATTATCTCCTCGTCCGTCGAACCGCGGCACGAAGAGATCACGTTCGTCGGCGACGGGAACGTACACGTCGTAGTTACCGTTGCGCCCCCATTCCCTGGACAAAAGACCGAGCATCTGGCCACGCCGGGGACGGTGCTGTCAGACGAGACGTTCGCACCTGGCGAATTTGACACTCCTTACCCCGAAGCAGTGCCGACTGAACCGACAGAGATCGCTGACTACCTCGCCACAGTGGCAGGAAGCGAACAGCCGCTAGGAGCTGGAGAGACGATCCAGGAGGTCTCCAGCATTCTCTCCAGCAACGTCCTCTCTCGAGACCAGGAGAGCGCGCTTCTCTCCTACGTCAGCGGTCTGCCTAATCTGGAGGTCGCGGGCCGCGTCACCGACCGCCTCGGACGTGACGGCATCGCCATCCGCGCCACAGACCGCGACCCCGGACACGTCGAAGACCTACTCATCATCTCGCCCCGCGCGGGCTCGATCACCGCAGCTGAGACCATCTACATCGGCAACGACCGTACGGACATTGCGTCACCATCTGTCATCCATTACGTAGCCTGGGACCGCTGACCGGTCTCGTCTTTCTCACAAGAAAGTGACCACGACATGCGAAGAGCATCTCGCCTTACCGCCACGCTCACCTTGACCTTGACCTTGATCTTGCTTCTTGCCCCGCAGAGCTCCTGGGCAGCAGGTCCGACAGACACATCGATGCAAGAACGCGTCGATGACGTAATCGAGGACTTCGGAGGCTCCCAAACCGGTTGGAACGAGGTTACCTGGGGCGAAGGCGCGATCGTGCTCACTCTCGATCCCACCGACACTGCGCCGGGCTCCACTCCCAGAGCAGCGACTGCGCGAGAGGTCTCCGCCAAATGCGCATCGGGACGCTACTGCGTCTACTCCGCAGCAGGGTTCCGGGGCAACAAACTCAGTTACGCGACCTGCCCTGCAACATATACCTCGTTCGCTGCGCTCCATGGGAAGGTGCGTTCCGTAAAGAACTCCCGCAGTTCCGGCACAGTGCTTGCCTACGCTGGTTCCCAGGTGAAGGCAACAGTCAAAGCAGGCAGAGGTGCCAGCAGCGTTTCCCGCATCACCAAGATCAGATGCTCCTGACAGCACATCGATTCCATGTGGCATCGACTGGGGAAAGTAAGTGCCCGCCGCACGAAGAAAGAGATCTTTGCGCGGCGGGCACTGTCGTCAGGCACGGCGTGGAGCCGTGACGAGGGCGGCTACAACCATCGAGATGATGAAAGATGTCCACGCCTCGCCCGTGAGGCCGAAGAAGTAGTGAATTCTCTCCAGCGCTCCGCTCACACGCATGGGCACCTGCTCGGCCACAGCATCACCGATCTCCCCGAGTAGAGCGTACGAGAGGATGAACACAACGGCCGCGAGGACCGCAGACCAGGCGACGCGACGAATCCGTCTCTCCCGTCCCCAGGTCGCGACCGCGACAACCACGACCATGACACCGGCAGCAACGACAGGCGGCCACCGGCTATCCGCCGGGACTTCCAGAAGCGCGGCGAACGCAAGGCTGTAAAGCGCCTGCGCGGCGAACCCGCCCACGAGCGCACCTCCCATGATTGCGCGACGCCGCAACATGACCTTAGATCCGTGCAGCCGATCAGTACTTTCCATAACCCACCATCTGCGCCTCGGGGCACAACCAACTCACCAGGCACGCGGCACTTGCGTACTTCCGCTGGTAGACAGTCTTCCACTTTCCACTGATCGAAGAAACGTACACCTCGTGATTCGGCATTTGACGATGACTGCCGGAAATGATGCTGTACGACCCGTTTTTGGTGATCGTGATCGTAAAAGCACCCTGAATCGAGTTGTACTTACAGAACGGGTTTCCCGCTTTTAGCCGGAAGCGAAGATCGACATCGGTCTTCGTTTTTCCGAGCTGCTTGATAGACATATCCTTTGTAGAAGCTGTCTTCGTAGCCACAAGCTTTCCCTTGGAGTTGTAAACCTTCGTTGCGCCGACGTTCTTGGAACTCCCGATGAGTCCCCGGCCGTCCCATCGAACGTTCGCGTTCATACTCGTGCGAGACGTGCCTGAACTGGCACCGAAGCCGCGGTTGTCCCCACCGAACTTGTAGCTGCTCCTATAGCTGCCGCAACCTGCCCGCGGTGCACTGAGCTTTGCTTGCGGAATGAACGTCCTGTATCTCACCGTCGATCCCGTATAAGCGGCCATTGCTTCAATCTGGGTGTTATGTTCCGCAGCCTCTGCTGCCAGGTCCGTCGAGTCAGGTACCACGACGTCGAACCCCTGGATCGTCACCTCGTCGTCGTGAAGAGGGGCTGCCCCTTCAGGAAGGATGGTCTCCACCCGATAATGATGGATTACGCCCGGGACCGCGTCCGAGTCGCGGAACGACCGCTCAGACGTTTCTGCGAGGAGTTCATCGTCGCGAAACACTGCATAGCTGCGTGACGCGTCGACACCCTCCCAGGAAAGATCAACGTGCTCCGTGTCCACCGCCGCGAGCGCTCCATGATCGGCGAGAGAAGCATCAACGATCACTGTCTCATCGCCCTTG
This sequence comes from Brevibacterium sp. HMSC24B04, assembly GCF_001806835.1. Taxonomy (NCBI): domain Bacteria; kingdom Bacillati; phylum Actinomycetota; class Actinomycetes; order Micrococcales; family Brevibacteriaceae; genus Brevibacterium; species Brevibacterium sp. HMSC24B04. The sequence goes on from NZ_KV786086.1 coordinate 16,235, forward strand.
AACGTGCCGAGCTGCACCCCATCGGTGATGTCAGCGTTCGGTGCCGCTCGACGCCCCAAATTCCCATCGGGTTCGGCACCATCGATGACAAGGTCACCGCTGGACAGCGCGTCGAGCGTGTACTCAGCGTCTTGACCGTTCGGACCTTCTGCATGCGCTGGCGCGACCATGCCCGCTACGAACACCCCCGCTGCGATCGCAGACGCACACGTCCACACAACTCGTCTTCGTGGTCTCATGGCTGTTCCACCTCCGGAGTCTCCTGGCGCGCGGGACTGTCCCACGCGCCCTCACTGGTCTTATTTGCCGACCTGCGCTCCGCGTTACACCCCGCCACGTCGACCACCACATCCCTGTCACGGCCACCCCTGCGACCTCCCAACCGCGGGCTGTGGCGTAGACACGACAGCCAGCCTCCTGCCGTTCCACTCCACGCTCGGTGCCCTCAGGGTCGTCACTGATCCTGACGTACACCACCGCCTGCAACGACGATGCTGATCCCGCAGCCTGTTCCTGCTCTTCGTGGCCCATGTCCTGGCTCCACCTTCCTACTCGTGTGAAAGGTAGGCGCGTTTACAGAACCTCGGCTAGCTCAGCGCTGCTCACGGCGCTTCCAATCAATCTCGACGACATCGGAGGCAGACTCAAGGGTGGTGCCTCGCCTGACGTATCCAACAGGGTGAATGATGACCGTCATGAGCGCCTCCACCACTGAACGCAGACGCGAGAGCGTTCACTCCTCATCGTTCCACCACGCACGGGCGTCCACGACTCCGACGAGTTCGGCGAGCGGATCGATGTCGACCAGCAGGAGCCCTTCACCCGAACAGCACCGACATGTCGTCGATGAGGGTGAGCACCACGGGAACAACGCCCAACAAGATAAACGCCGGCAGAATGCACGCACCCAGCGGAATCACCAGCTGCACTCCCAGTTTCGCCGCCGCCAGCCTCCGGCGCTGATGTTCAGCCCGACGCAGGTCGTAGGCCATAGCGGACAGCAGGCCGGCAAGTGCCGCACCGGTCTGGGCAGAGAAGCGGATGAGCACAATGACTTCGCTCAGATGCTGATCCTCAAAATCCGTCTGCCCCAGTTCAAGGGCCCGGCTCAGCGCACCCAGATTCGACCGGTCACCGCCAGCCGCAGCGGCCAAAGCCAACGCTCGCCCAATCGGCAAACCCGCGCGAAGACAGATGGCGGTGAGCTCAAGGTCGAAGGCGAGCGCCTCAACATCAGATTCGCCGGGGTCGCTCTTCTGCTCACGACTGAGCCCCAGCAGACCCTCCAACAAACCTGAGGACCTCTTTTCTTCGCCCGAGCCCGCGTTCTGCGTATCAGCGCCGGCTCGATCACCAAGGCCGACTCCGCCATCAAGCACCCGCTTGAGCCGCGCATCCGCATCCCCGATCCACAGCCACACGGCAGCAGCAATGAGAACCGCGGCAACCACTCCGGCCATCACAGTGCCCTCTTCAACATCCGGCGCATCCACAGTCGACCGACCACCAAAAGAACCGCCCCGCTGATGCACGACACGGCACCGGGAACGGAAGTCAGGAGTTCCACCGGATCAGCGCCGATGAGCACCGCCAGACCGAGTGACAGAAGCGGCAGCGCGGTGAGCACCTTCACGGTCGACTGGGGTCCGGCCAGCGCAATGGCCCGCTCGCGGGCTGAATCCGTCTGCATCCGCGCGGTCTTTGCAAACCGCTCGAGCAGATTTGCCGCAGGGGCTCCCGCAGATTCGGCGACGAACCACACCGACGCCATGTGAAGCAGAATGTCTTTCGACTGCGCGGGAAGACCTTCGGCCTGCGCGGAGATCGCCTGATGCGGAGCAGACCCAAGCTCAGCAGAACGCGCCGCCGTAGCCAAAGCTGCCTGCAGGTCCTCTGGCCCGGGCAGCTTCGACAGGTGTTCCAACACCGCCGCCGGTGCCGCGCCCACACGCAGCAGTTCCGCAGCCCGGTCAATGACGGCGATAGCGGCCGCCGCATGTTCGTCATCAGCTGCGTCCGACTTGCGGAACCGCCGCACCAGCCCCTGCAGACCATCATCCGCACGCGTCCGAGGCCCATCCGAATCATCGCGCGGCAGCAGCTTATTCAGCCGCCTTTCGGCGGGGTCCCACACCCACAGCCCGGCCGCCGCGGCGGCCAGCAGCGCAGCGAGCACGATCATGACCGCTCCCCCTGCTTCCGCCTCAACCAGTCCACGAAACCATCCCAACCGGCACCAGCCCCGTGTTCAACGCTCCACACTGTTGCCAAGTCCGCCGAGGTGCCGCCGGCTTCCGCCGCCACCTCACCAGAAGTCTGGGGTTCGGTAGGGGCAGTGTGCTCGGCGCTTGTGCGCGCGGCGATTTCGGCGAGTCTCCTGTGCCCGTCACGTCTGCGGGTGATGTGCAGGATGACATCAATTGCCGTCATCGACTGGGAGCGCACAGCCTCCGGGCTCATACCCGCAAGCGCCCCCAGTGCTTCAAGACGGGCAGGGACCGCCGACGCGGTATTCGCGTGAATAGTGGCACACCCGCCTTCGTGACCGGTGTTGAGCGCGGTGAGCATGTCGCGGACCTCAGCCCCTCGACACTCCCCGATGATCAGCCGGTCCGGCCGCATGCGCAGGGCATTGCGCACGAGGTCAGCCATTGACACTTCGCCCATGCCCTCGACGTTTGCCTGTCGGGCTGCCAGCTGAACCACGTGATCGTGGCGCACATTGAGTTCACGTGAGTCCTCAACGATGACAATGCGCTGGTCAGCCGGTATTTCCGCCAGAAGCGCGCCCAGCAGAACTGTTTTCCCGGAACCGGTTCCACCCGATATGAGGATGTTGGCCCGCACTTCCAGCAGCGCCAGAAGAACCTCGGCGATCTCAGCGGTAAGAAAAGCCCTTTCAATGAGTTCTGACAGTCGAAAGCCTTTGCTGCGGGGTACGCGAAACGACATCACGGTGTGCTCCCCTGCAAGCGGCGGGATGAGTGCATTGAGCCGCACTCCGTCGGGCAGGCGCACGTCAACCAGGGGCTGGGAGTCGTCCAGGCGCCTCCCGCCGAGTGCTGCCAAGCGCACCGCGAGAGCCCGCACATCATCTTCGGTTCCCAAGGACAGCGGCACGGGCACCAGCCCGCTTCCCCTGTCCACCCACACGTCCTGCGGGCTGTTGACGAAGACGTCCGTCGTTTCGGGCTCATCGAGCAGTGACTGCAGCGGACCTGCACCGCCCAGCTGAGCCGAGATCCGACTGACCAGCTCCAGAAGCTCAGCCGATCCGACCACCCGGCCACTGCGGGCGAGCGCGGTGGCAACAGATCCCGCTGTCACCGGCCCGGGGTTTTCCAGCAGGTGGGTTCTGACATCGCGGATGAGCTCCGCATCGAGCCATTGACCGTCAAGAGTCACAGCGAACCGCCTTCCACGATCTTTTCGGCCACACGCCCCACGTGGGTGCGTGCAATCGGCAGGCCTTCGCCGCGGTCAACGGCGGCCGCTGCCTGTGGGTCGTCCTTGATGACACCCACCAGCGGCAGTCCGATGGTGTCGGCGACGAGTTCAGGCCGAACACCGCCTCTGCCTGCGTCGCGCACAGCGATGCGCACGGCCGAATTGACCGCTTCCAGACGCCTGGCGACCCGCGATGCCGCAACCGCGGCGCGCACTCTGCCGGGCACCACCACGGTGAGTTCGCTGCACATGCGCGCCCACTGCACGGGCGCGTGCCGCGGTAAATCGACGACCACCAGCTCGAAGGCCTGCTGCGCCGCCATCATGACGGCCTCAAAGACTTCGGGTGTGAGCTCTTCTGTTCCCGTCCGATCCCACGACAGCACCGCCAGTCCCTCTGTGCGCGGCAGTGAATCCCGCAGAGTCGACGGTCGCAGTCTGCCGCGGGAAGCCGCCAGGCTGGGCCAGCGCAGACCGTCTTTGCCCTCTGCACCCAGCACGAGGTCGAGCCCACCTCCCAGCGGATCGGCATCAAGCAGCACCGTGTCGATTCCCTGCGCGGCGGCACTGCGAGCGACCGCGCAGGCGAGCACCGAGGTGCCCGCTCCCCCAACTCCGCCGACGAAACCCCACGTCTGCGCGGGCTCGGCCGGGGGTTCCACGGCGTTGATCATACGGATAGTCAGCCATTCCGCACCAGCGGGCAGCACAGCCACGGTGTCAGCCCCCAGCCGCGCAGCAGTCGCCCACACCGCGTTGGACTGCGTCAGGGTCACAAGGACGGTGGGCACATTGCCGACGTCCGGGGCTTCTGTGATGTCATCGCCGATCAGAACGAGTGCGGCATCCTGCCACCCGCCGTTTTCCGGCAGACGAATGTCGAGGCCCAGGCCGATGCCATCTGCCAGCGCGGCACAGTGGTCAATGAGGCTGGGCACTCGAGTGAAGAGCACTACACGAGGTCGATTCATGCCTCCACGATCGCGCCGTCTCTCAGCCCCGAACACCCTCAAAAACCCGCTGTGGACAAACGCTCCCCTATCCACAGACGGCAGCACCCAAGTCACAGACAAGGCCGAGGTGGAACTCCCCAGGAGTTCCACCTCGGCCTTTGTCGTGGGACGGCACGGCCGCCGACAGCTGCCGCGAACTCAGGTGCGCGGAATGCGGCCGGCCTGTACGCTCTGGCAGATCTGCACGCCCTCGCCGACGCCCTTTTCCACAGCCTCTGCGTTCATAGTGATCCAGCCGATCACGTCCCGACCGCTTGTGTAGGCAGCACCAGCCTCGCCGTAGCCTGCAGCATCAGACAGCAGCGCCGCTTCCGGCACCGCAACACCCGTCACATCAACGCCTGAGGACACCATGTGGATGCGAAACAGGGCGCGGGCAATGAGTCCGTTGCCGATCACAAACGGGCGCATCGCGAGGATCTCTCCGTGCAGAATGCACGCAACCACGAAACCGGGCAGGCTTTCGTCCTGCAGAAGCGCTTCGAGGTCGGCCAGGCGCTGCTGGACTTCGTCGGGGCTCGGAGCTGCGGGCAGTCCGCCCATGTCACCGGGTTCTTCGCCTGCTCGCCGAGGCCTGCCCAGCTGATCGTCCTCAGCCAGGCCCGCCCCGGCTGCCAGGCTCAGCCTGGCCAGGTGACCCATAAAGCCAGACCGCAGAGCGTCCGGGGTCTGCGACAGTTCGTCGGCGACGGCAGCCACCCGCACCGCGGCGCTCAGCTGCACACCCGACATGTCGTCGGTGACTTCACGCCCAGCGCCGATGACCTCGCGCACATAGTTCAGCGGGTACCGAGCACCCTCCAACGCTGCCGAGGTGCGCGCAGCCCTCACTGTCGCTTCTGCGCGACATTCCGCCATCCGCTTGCGCAGCGCGTTGTGCCAGCGCAGCTGCGTGCAGGCGGTGCGGACGCGCTCGACGGCCTCTTCGACCGCCGGGACCTGCGCCAATGCGCGCAGGGCCTGTGAAAGATCCGTCATCAGCCGCGCTCAACTCCATGGACGTTGCGCAGTTCGCCGATCCGACCGTCTTCGCTCTGCACCGTGAACGAATCACCGTTGTCCGCAACTGCCAGAATCCACTTTCCGGGCTCCAGCTGGAACGCCGGGTTGCCGGCTGGGTCAACGGCCACGCGCGGTTCCGGAACCGCAAACCAGAACGGGGTCTGCTGCGGCTGGGCTTGCTCGGACTGAGACGTGGGGAACGCCTGGAACAGCTGGGTCTCTTCCTGAACGGGCTCTTCCCGTTCCGGCTGGGGCTGCTCCTGCCTGCCCTCGTCTGCCGAGGCGCCGCTGAGCTCGGTCGTGGCCTGCCGGCGAGTGCAGTCTTCCGAAGCGGTCAGATCGGATTCGCGGCCGTAGTGCTTCTCCGCGTCGCTTCCGGTGGAGTCGGCGGTGGTGGAAAGACCCGCAGCCTCCGAGTGGGAAGTTTCCTCATCAGAAGGCGAGACCGGGTCTTCGGGAACGGGCGTGAAGTCTGCCGACTGCGACTGCACACTGCTGGCTGACGGCTGCGAATACGCCCCGATGTGTCCTGTACCGGCGTGTGAGCCACGCGCGGCGTCACTCGGGTTCGGCTCCTGCTGAGCGGGCGCAGATTCAGCGGGTGCGGGCTGAGCGAAACCGGGGTGTGCCGGTCCGCTCTGTGCCTGCACGTGCTGGCCGGAGCCGGGCCACTCTTGGCTCTGCTGGGCAAAACCGGGCTGGGCCGGTCCGCCCTGAACCTGACCGTTCTGAGCAGGGGCACCCGGTACAGGTCCGGGCTGACCGGGCCCCGGCTGTGCAAAGCCGGGGTGCACGGCGGGGGCCTGCACTGGGGCGCGGCGCACAGGGCGGGCCTTCGGGTGTGCGGGCACGGATACGCGCGCTGCGAACTCAGTGGCGCCAAGCGCCGGAATTGTGGTGAACAGAGCGGCAAATGCAGCAAGTGCCGAACCGATCAGGCCCACAAAAGCACCCCACGAGGGCATGACGAACTCGAACAGGTGGATGAACGCAACAAAGTGAACTGCAGCGCCGGTCACGGCGAGGGCCGTAATGAACTGATCGGGGCTGAACGACCCGATGCGCTGAGGGAACGAGCGAACAGTCTTGTTGAGAACACCAATGAGAGCAGCGGCCAAAACCGGCAGAACACCCAGCAGCAGTACGCCCGAACCGTACAGGCTGTACGCCCACAACCAGTCGTAGCTGCCAGCAGAGAGCGAGTCCCCTCCCCACTTGTACTGCGGCAGGAAAACGGACACGAAAACCAGAAAACCACCCGAGGCCAGCAGGATTTCGCGAAGCCCAAACGCGGAAGGCTGTTTGGGCGCTTGAGGCTGTCCGAAGCTTCCGGCGCCGCTGGCGGCAGAACCGCCGACTGTGCCGGGAGCGGATGCGTTCGCTGCTCCGGGTGCTGCGCCGGCGGGCGGGTTCTGGCTGAAGGCCGGCTGGCTCGCACCGTAGGGCTGGCCCTGACTGAAGGCCTGCTGATTTGCAGACGGGCTCGCACCGTACGGCTGGCCCTGGCTGAAGGCCGGCTGATTTGCGGCCGGGTTCGCACCGTAAGGCGGGTTCTGGCTGAAGGCCTGCTGTGCGGCCTGAGGATCCTGCGGACTGTTGTGGGGCCCGGGCTGCGAGAAGCCGCCAGCGTAAGGCTGCTGGTCGCCCGATGGACTGCTCATTGCTCAATGACTCCTTAATCGGCGGATGAAGGGCAAGCCTGAAGATCAGGCGGACCCCATCAGTGCACACCGGCTATGTTTTCACACGGCGGTACGAACGTGAACTGCAGAAGACACAGTGGATTCTTTGAAGAAACAGCGAGAAACAAACCTCTTTCGCACAGGGCGCGTCCGGCGTTAGTGTGAAGAACACAGCGGCCCGTGTGCGCAAAGAAGCTCACGAGGGTCGGAACACACATACGAAACGAGGATGTTTTGGCAGACGAAAACACACAGAGCCTTTTGCAAGAAGACCGCACTTTCGCTCCCCCGCAGGCGTTCGCGGAGCAGGCCAATGGAACTGAGGAACTCTACCGACGTGCAGAAGCCGATCGCCTGGGCTTCTGGGCTGACCAGGCACGTGAGCTCGTTTCGTGGCACAAAGACTTCACGGAAGTCCTCGACTGGACCAACCCTCCTTTTGCCAAGTGGTTCCAGGACGGCGAACTCAATGTGGCCTACAACTGTGTGGACCGGCACGTTGAGGCCGGCAACGGCGACCGCGTGGCCCTGCACTTCGTGGGCGAACCCGGAGACACCCAGGACATCACGTACGCGGAGCTGTCGCGCCGCGTCAACCAGACGGCCAACGCTCTGACAGAACTGGGAGTCAGCCGCGGTGACCGCGTGGCCATCTACATGCCGATGATCCCCGAAGCGGTCATCTCGATGCTCGCCTGCGCTCGTCTGGGTGCTGCGCACTCCGTGGTGTTCGGCGGTTTCAGCCCCGATGCCCTGCACTCGCGCATCATGGACGCTCAGGCAGAAGTCGTCATCACAGCCGACGGCGGTTATCGCCGCGGCAAGCCCAGCGACCTCAAGGCCACGGTCGACGAAGCCCTGGCCCACGGTGACACCCCGGTCCGCCACGTGCTCGTCGCGCAGCGAACCGGCGAAGACGCCCACATGGTCGAAGGCCGCGACCAGTACTTCCACGATGTCGTCGACCGCCAGTCCACCGAACACTCCCCCGAGTTCTTCCCAGCCGAACAGCCGCTGTTCATCCTCTACACCTCGGGAACCACCGGAAAGCCGAAGGGCATCCTCCACACCTCCGGCGGCTACCTGACCCAGGCGGCGTACACCATGAAATACGTGTTCGATGCCAAACCGGAAACCGATGTCTTCTGGTGCACCGCGGACGTCGGCTGGATCACCGGACACACCTACATCGCCTACGGGCCACTGGCCATGGGCATGACAGAGGTCATCTACGAGGGCACCCCGGACACCCCGCACCAGGGCCGCTGGTGGGAGATCGTCGAAAAGCACGGTGTCACCCAGCTGTACGCCGCCCCCACCGCCATCCGCACGTTCATGAAATGGGGCGAGGAGATCCCGGCGAAGTACGACCTTTCGTCGCTGCGCCTGCTGGGCTCGGTGGGCGAACCCATCAACCCGGAGGCCTGGATGTGGTACCACCGGGTGGTCGGTGGCGAGAAGTGCCCAATCGTCGACACGTGGTGGCAGACCGAAAACGGTGCGAACATGATCGCGCCCCTGCCCGGCGTTGTCTCCACCAAACCCGGTTCGGCGCAGCGCCCGCTGCCGGGAATCAGCGTCGACGTCGTCGACGACAAAGGTGAGCACATCGGGAAGAACCAGGCCGGCTACCTCGTCATCACAGAACCGTGGCCGTCGATGCTGCGCGGTGTCTACGGCGATGACCAGCGCTACAAGGACACGTACTGGTCGCGCTTTGAAAACATGTACTTCGCCGGTGATGGTGCGCGGTTCGATGACGATGGCGACATTTGGTTCCTCGGCCGCGTCGACGACGTCATGAACGTATCCGGCCACCGCTTGTCGACCGCGGAAATCGAATCGGCTCTGGTGTCCCACGACGCTGTTGCCGAAGCCGCTGTCGTCGGCGCGGACGACCCCACGTCCGGGCAGGCGGTCATGGCGTTTGTCATCACACGCGGTGATTTTGCCGACGGCGACGGAGCAGAAGAACAGCTGCGCCAGCACGTGGGCCGCGAAATCGGCCCGATTGCCAAGCCCAAGCGCATCTACTTCGTTGACGATCTGCCCAAGACCCGCTCCGGCAAGATCGTCCGCCGGCTGCTGAAGAACCTCGCCGAACGCAAAGACGGCGGGGACTCCTCGACGCTGGCTGATGCTTCCGTCATGACGAGCATCCAGGCGGCCGTTGATCGCGCGCACAACTCCTGAGTGAGCCCTTTCGTTGGTGCTGATGAACAGTTCCCACTAGTATCGTGACAAAGGCCTGCATTTCTAGGAGGACAACGCCCCATGTCTGATCGTTCCATTGCGCAAATCGTGCGGGACATTTCTGCCGACACGAAGGCTCTGGCAGAAGAAGAAGCCGCACTGGCCAAGCAGGAGATCAAAGAGGGTTCCGTCAAGCTCGGCACCGCCATCGGTCTGACGGTCGTCGGCCTGGGCATCCTCATCATGTCCCTGTTCGTCCTCACCGCGTTCTTCGTCGCGATCTTCCACGACTTCGCCGGTTGGGGCTGGTGGGCGAGCACGCTCATCGTGTTCGGCATCTACGTGGTGATCGCTTCGATCCTCGTGGCGATTGCGGTGCCGCTGTTCAAGAAGGGCAACCCCACGCCGACTCGCGCCATTGACCGCGGCAAGTCGGTCATCGCGGCGGTCAAGACCGCACTGACCAACCCATCGGGTCCGCGCGTGTGAATCTCTGAACCCCAAACACAAGAGGGGCCAGTCCGTCTGGACTGGCCCCTCTTGTCGTTTTCGGTTCTTCATGCCCGGGGAGCTCAAACATCCTCCCGAGGTGGAGGTCAGGTGGGTTCACATGTCGATGTGCAGACGATTGGACCGGTCCCACTCCCGCGACCAGCCAAGCGCCTCGAACGCGCTGTCGAGAAGCCCCGCAGTGAACCCCCAGGACCGCAGCACGCCCGCATCGAAAACCGGCGAATGCCACCCGGTTTTCGGCACCTGAAAAACTCCGCGGTTGTCCGGTGCCACAAGGTCGGCCACGGGGACCCGGTACACGGACGACGATTCCGCCTGGTCCACGGCCCGCAGCGACTGCAGACCATCCCACGAGGCGATCACGGGCGTCACACTGTGCCGACTGACGGGAACCCACAGCGAAGGCCACGTGCCGATGACGTCCACACGACCCGGGTCAACTCCCGTCTCTTCCTGTGCTTCTCGCAGAGCGGCATCAATCGCGGTTGCGTCCTCGGGGTCTTTGCGCCCACCCGGGAACGCCACCTGGCCGGGATGATTGCGCAGAGTTTCGGCCCGTTTGAGCAGCACGACATCGACGTCGCCGAAATCCCCCAAACGGTCCTGTTCGCGCAGACCCGCTTCGGTACGCGGCTGTGTACCGCGGCCGAACAGCATGAGGACAGCCGCCAGGCGCACAGAATCGTCCTGTTTCGGCCTGCGGTGATGAATCCAGTGATCGGAAATATCCGACTGCGCCAGACCGCTGAGGGCTTCCACCAGGCGATCATCGCTCACAGCCGCCACCCGCCTTCCGGAACCTGCAGGCCGTAGGCGAGCTTCGCCTCGGCCTCGGCAGGGTCAAGCGGACCGGTGCCGAAACTCGGACACAGGCGGGCAATCGGGCACACACCGCAGGCGGGCCCGCGCGCGTGGCAGATGCGCCGACCCAAGAAGATCAGCCGATGCGACACCATCGTCAGATCGGACTTCCTGTACAGCGGAAGCAGATCAGCTTCGACCTTGTCGGGATTGTCTTCGGTCGTAAACCCCAGCCGTCTGGCCAAACGCCCCACGTGAGTGTCAATCGTCAGTCCCGGAGTAGAAAAGGCATTGCCGAGCACCACGTTTGCAGTCTTCACCCCAACCCCGGGAAGGCGAACCAGCGCAGCCTGGTCGGCAGGCACCTCGCCCCCGTGATCCTCGACCAGCTGCTGGGCTAAGGCGATGATGTTCTTCGCCTTCGACCGGTAGAAGCCCGTGGGCCGGACAATCTCCTCGACGTCTTCCAGCCGAGCCTGCGCGAGCGCCGTTGCATCCGGATAAGCCGCAAAGAGCTCCGGGGTCACCTGATTGACCCGAATATCCGTAGTCTGCGCAGACAGGACCGTCGCAATCAGCAGTTCAAACGCATTGCGAAAATCAAGCTCCGCACGCGCATCGGGAAACACCTTCTGCAGCATCCGGTCGATCTTGCGCGCCCTGCGGACCCTGCCCAACTGAGTTTCCTCGGCAAAGCGACGCTGACTGCGCTCAAGCATGCTCTTCTGCGCCACACACACTCCTTTATCTGCTGGTCAGCATAGAACACGGACCCGTGCCACACCCGGTGAGCATTGCTAGGATTGAGCTGAATCACATTGCGGCAGAAGTTGACTGGGCCGAAGAACCGCGTCCCAACGTCGCAGAACAGCAACCTGGAGGTACAGACGTGGATATCGAAGTAGTCCGCAGCGCGACCCTGTTCGCAGGACTCGATGACGAATCGACGAACGCCCTTGTCAAGTACATGAAACCGCGCAGCCTGCGCCGTGCCGCCGTCCTCTTCCACGAAGGAGACTCCGGCGACGAGCTCTACATCGTATCCTCCGGCAAGCTCAAGGTCGGCCGCGAATCCGACGACGGCCGCGAAAGCCTCCTGTCGGTCGTCGGCCCCGGCGAAATCATCGGCGAACTCGCGCTCTTCGACCCGGGCCCACGCTCCTCGACCGTCACCGCTGTCAGCCAGACCGAACTGCTCAGCCTCAAGCACGAAGACCTCATGGCCTGGCTGGAAGGCCGCCCGCGGGCCGCAATGAACCTGCTGCGCGCACTCGCCCAGCGTCTGCGCCGCACCAACGAAACCGTCGGCGACCTCGTGTTCTCCGATGTTCCCGGCCGTGTCGCCAAGGCACTCCTGGACCTCAACCGCCGCTTCGGTCGTCCCGCACCGGACGGCAGCCTGGTGCAGCACGACCTCACGCAGGAAGAACTCGCCCAGCTTGTCGGCGCATCGCGTGAAACCGTCAACAAGGCTCTGGCTGACTTCGCACAGCGCGGCTGGATCCGCCTGGAAGCACGCGCTGTCGTCATCCTCGACATGGATCGCCTGCACAACCGCGCACACTGATCCACCAGCCGCCGGCTCTGCCGGTGAAGGTTGAAAACGCTGAAGGCCCGCCCAGACAAACTGGGCGGGCCTTCAGTGCCCTCTGGCACTGCTTGCTGTGAAAGCGACTCAGCCGCGGCAGCTCAGCCGTGCTTCTGCACGTATTCCAGCTGAGCGGCCACAATCGTATTGACGGTCTCCCGCATATTCTGCGGTGCCGTGGCATACACGGTCCGGCCCACCTTCTCAGTCAGTTCGTGCTCAGGTGAGATTTCGACCCCGGTGAGCTCCGCCTCGTGCTCCTTGAGAGCCGCACGCACTTCGTCCAGCCGATCGCGGCGGTGGGCAATGTAGTAGTCCAGAACCTCGCCCGGGTCCGTGATGGCGTCCCCGTGCGCAGGCTGGATCTCGGTGACAAGCCCCTCGTCCACCATGCTGCGCAGGCGCGTGAGCGAATCCAGGTACTTTTCGACCGAACCGTCACCGTGCATGATGACGGTTGTTCCGCGCCCCAACACGGTGTCACCGGAGAACAGCACACTGCCGAACAGCACGCTGATCGAATCGAGCGTGTGCCCCGGCGTTGGGATCAGCTGGATGCGGTCGTCCTCCGCTGGACCGAACTCGAGGACCGCATCGTCTCCGTGCAGATCGTCGTGCTCCAGTGCGGGAACGAAGCGCGCGAACCTGCTGTCAACAGCAAAAACAGGTGTCTGCGGCGCCCAGTCATCGACCGTCTTCAGCAGGTCTGAATGATCCCAGTGGTGGTGGGTGAGCACAATGCCTCGCAGCTCCCGGTCCCCCACGAGCTCGCCCAGTTCCTGCAGGTGCGCTTCGAGTTCAGGGCCGGGGTCGATGATGACGGCGGCTGTGTCATCCGCCGTGAACAGCACATAGGAGTTCGTGCCGTCCAGCGTCATGGGGCTGGGGTTGTCTGCTGTGCGGCGAACAAAACGAGGTGCCGCCTGCTGGTCTGGTGTCGTCATTCTTCTTCTGGTGGTTCGCTTTCTGATTCCGACAGCGTTGTCGGATCTTCTTCTTCACTTTCAGTTGTCAGCTGAGACAGTTCGTCAATTGCGTGGTCGGTCTGGTTGTCAATGCTGATGTACCAGTCGCCCTTGTGCTGCAGGACTGTCGGCTGCAGGGGCCTGAGGTCGCGAATCTTCAGCATACTTGCGGCCGCGCTTGGGACAGTGCGCAGGGATTCCAGCACGAGGCGCGTTGCCACGCTGATGAACTGGGCTGAGGCGCCTTGGCCCTCTTCCCACACATCGACGGCACCCAGGATTTCCTGTGGGGTCATCCATCCGCCCCACGACTGGTTGATTGATACGAAGTCCACGTGCTGGCCGGGTGGGACCACGCACACGAAGTACACGGTGTCGTAGCGGCGCAGCTGCCACGAGGTGTTGACCCACCGCATCCACGGTTTGAGGAGGTCGGGCCGGAACTCAACGTCACGGCTGCGCAGCACCGCGGGAAAGGACACACGGTGATCGCGCAGCTTCTTCCCCGCGGTGTGGAGGAACTGCGGTTCGATGTCGGTTACTACACGCAGGTCGTGTCCCTCAGCCAAGGTGATGCCCATGTTCTGCAGGGCCAGCCGGCCGGCAGCGGAGAAAAACGCAACAGCGCGGCCGGAACGGTTCAAGCGCAGAGCCCTGGCGCAGCGCTCTGATGTCCAATCGCCCATTGAAAGCTGGCGAGAATCCTCCGGGCGGACCACGCTGAAGGGGAACGAAAACCTGTTGCGGTCACTGACGCCGCGCTGGTCGGCCTGCCGAGTGATGAACACCTCGAGTCCCTTCTCGGTGTCACGCACCAGCACGAGGCTGACCGCCCTGCGCGGATAGTCGGGGTTGGGCTGTGTGTCAGCGGAGCGGAAAAGCTCGATGGTGCGCACCAGTTCGCTGGAGGCGCGAATCAGGCGGGTGGGTCTGTTCGACCCCCCCGCCTGAAGACTCGGCGCAGACTTCTGCGCCGGCTGAGCGTCAGTCGCGGACGCGGAAGATGAATTCAATCTCGACGCAGGTGCCCTTGGGCAGGGCGTTGGTGCCCAGTGCCGAGCGTGCGTGCTGACCGGCTTCGCCGAAGATGTCGGCGAGGAAGTCCGATGCGCCGTTGATGACTTCGGGCTGCTGCTTGAAGTCATCGGTGCTGGTCACGAAACCGTTGACCTTGACCACGCGTTCGATCTTGTCGAGGTCGCCGATGACGCTCTTGGCTGCGGCGAGTGCGTTGAGCACCGAGTAGCGGGCGGATTCCTGGGCCTGTTCGACGGTCACGTTGTCGCCGAGGCGGCCGGGGTTGGCAAGTTCGCCGTCGCGGAACGGCAGCTGGCCCGAGGTGAATACGAGGTCACCCGACTTCACTGCGGGCAGGTAGGAGCCGGCGGGCGCTGCGAGCTGCGGCAGCGGGAAGCCGAGTTCATTGAGGCGGTCTTCGATCTTCGACATATCAGCCTTTCGGACGCTTCATGTAGGCAACGAGTCCCCCGTTGCCCTGGGGACCTTCCACTACCTGGACGAGTTCGTAGCCGTCCTCACCCCACAGATCGAGGATCTGTTTGGTGTTGTGGATCATGAGGGGCACGGTGACGTACTCCCACTTCTGCATTTTCTCCCCTTTCGGTGGACGGGTTCAATTGTACGAGCCGCAGGTGCTGCCGGCACGGTGCGCGTCATAGACGCGACGGGCGCGTGTCAGTCGTCATCTTCGTCGCTCTTCGGCTTCTTCGCGCTGTTTCCAACAGGGCCGCCGATGCCCTTGTTGTCCTTGACGATCTTGACCGCCTGGTTCATGTACCTCTGCCACGTGGCACCGGAGTAGGTGGCACCGTAGACACGGCCGCGAACAACGCCCTTGCCGTTCTTGCGCCAGTCGCGCGAACCGTTTGGGTCGCCGGTCCACACGGCTGTCGACATATTGGAGGTGAAGCCCGCAAGCCACGTGGATCCGACCTCGAAGTTGGTGGTACCGGTCTTCGCTCCGGCAGGAGCGCCGATCTTCAACCGCGTGGTGGTACCGCCGTTGAAGGTCTGCGACAGTGCGTAGGCCACGTTCTGAGCAACGTCTTCATCGAGTGCACGGTGGCAGTCGGAGTCCGGGATTTTGACTTTCTTGCCCTCGCCGTCCGTGATCTCCTCGATGGGAGTGGGCTGGCACAGCATGCCGCCGGAGGCAAACACAGAATAGGCGTTTGCCATGTCGATGGGTGCAACCTGCACAATGCCGAGAACCGAGGACGGCAGGAGCGCTTCGACAACACCCAGCTGTTCGTGGACGGTTTCCAGCGACTGACCGTTGCCGTACTTGATGCCAAGAGCTTCGGCAGTCTTCATGATGCCGCACATGTTGAGCTGGTTGGCCATTGCAGCGTAGGCGGTGTTGACCGAGTTCTTCGTGGCCGCCAGTGCGGTCATCTTCTGGGTAACGCGGGAGTCACCGGCGTTGTTCGGCGACCAGTTGGAGCCGTAGCTGTCACAGCCGTCATACCGCCATGAGCCCGCCGAGAAGGTGCGCTTTGTGGCGTCGACAGAGCCGTTGAGGCTGTGGCCTTCTTTCAGCCATTCAGCCAGCACGAACGGCTTCCACGTTGAGCCCACCTGGAAGCCGTTTGCCCCGTTGTAGGCCTTCTGCACGTTGTAGTTGATCGCGGTGTCTTTGTTCTTCTTGCCCTCCGTGACGGAGTAGTTGCGGTTCTGCGTCATGGCAAGGACTTTCCCGGTGCCCGGTTCGACCGTCACGATCGAATGGCCTGCACCCGAAGGATCGCCGATTGGAACGCGCTTCTTGACCTCCTTGAAAGCGGCTTTCTGCAGCTTGGGGTTGATGGTCGTCTTGATGGTCAGACCACCGCGCTGCAGGAGGTTGCGTCGTTCGTCCTTGGTCTTGCCGAAGGCCTCGTTGTTTTCGATGTAGGCCTGCACGTAGTCGCAGAAGAAGCCCATGTCACCTGCACCCATGCAGCCGTTAGACATCTTGGTGACCTTGAGGTCAAGGCCTGATTTTTTGGCTTCTTCGTATTCTTCGTCAGAGATTTTGCCCAGCTGGTGCATGCGGGCAAGCACCACGTTGCGACGATCCAGCGCGTTTTCCGGGAAACGTTCGGGGTTGTATGCGCTTGGGTTCTTCACAATGCCGGCCAGGGTTGCGGCCTGAGCGTAGTTGAGTTTGGAAGCCGGAATCGACCAGTAGTGCTGCGCAGCCGCTTCGACACCGTAGACATTCGGGGAGCCCGAATAGTTGTTGATGTTCATGTAGCGGTTGAGGATCTCTTTTTTGTCGTACTTCTTTTCGACCGCCACTGCCAGCTTCGCTTCGCGGAGCTTACGGGCGTAGCCCGCCATACCGGAAGCTTCCTTGGCCGCCTGTACGCCTTCTTCGTCAGCATCCGCGTGCGCGTTTTCTGCCAGCACGTTCTTCACGTACTGCTGGGTCAGCGTCGATCCGCCCTGTTTGGAGGAGGACACAAGGTTGTGCACGAGAGCACGGCCGATGCCCTGGAAGTCAACACCGCCGTGTTCAAAGAAACGGTAGTCCTCGATGGCCACCGTGGCTTCCTGCATGGGCTCAGAGATCTTGTCCAGCGGAACTTCTTTGCGGTTGAGCCAGTAGAAGCTCGCAATCTGCTTGCCGTCTGCGTCAAGCATGCGCGACTGTTCGGCCAACGGCCTTTCGTCGAGCTGCGCGGGCAGGGCGTTGAATATCTTGAGGGCGTTGTTCGCACCGATGGATGCCACACCCACGGATGGGATTGCAAGACCTGCCCCGACGATTCCGGCAACGACGCTGACGGCAATGAACTGCATCCATGCCGTGAAAGTCGATGCCGCAGACGCTGATTCTGAAGACACCATGCCCAATATCGTACAGGCGACGCCTGACACGGGCACCCAATACAGGGCCCCGGCCGGACCGGTCAGCGGCTGATGAGTTCCAGGACCGACACCTCGGGCCTGCAGAACAAGCGGATCGGCGCCATCGGCGCCACCCCGACCCCAGCGGTGACGTTGACAAGCGCCCCGCCTCGGCGGAACAGACCGCGGGCTTCGTCGCGCGGACGGTCGCAGTTGGTGGCCGGCGCACCGTAGAACGGCACTCGGATCTGCCCGCCGTGCGTGTGACCGGCCGCAATCAGCTGCGCCCCAGCACCCGCAAGACGATCGAGCACACGCGAGTACGGAGCGTGCGTCACCCCGATCTTCACTTCTGAACCGTCCGGAAAAGCGGGAGCTTCGGGCGCATCGGCCTTCATGTGCGCATCACCCAAACCTGACAGACCGATCCGCGTGCCCTTGATAATGATGACAGCGCTCCGATTGTCCAGCTGTGTCCAGCCGCGCTGCGCAAAGGCATCAATAAGCCCGCGAGCGTCGAGATCCGGCGGATTGCTGTGGGCCTTTGCTACATTCGACGGGCCCAGAAGATAGCGGGCCGGATTTTTGATCCTCGGCGCCCAGAAGTCATTCGAACCGAGAACAAATGCGCCTGGGATGTCCAACAGCTCATCAAGGCTGTCAAGCACGATCGACTTGGTCGAACCGCCGTAGTTATCGCCGGTGTTGAGGACGAAATCCGGCTGCAGACGGGCTGCCAGACTGCGCACCCAACGCGGCTTGCGTCGCTGCCACGCCGTCTGGTGAAGGTCCGATATGTGCAGAATCCGCACGGGTTCACGGCCCGGCGGCAGCACCGGGATTCGTTCGCGGCGGACAGCGAACATGTTCGGTTCAACCAGCACACCGTAGGCGGCGGTCGCCGCGGCAGCAGCGCTCAGCCCCAGTGCCGCACGGCGAAGAGGACGGGCAGCAGAACGTGTCATAGTGCCGAAGTCTAGTCGGCCGCGGGGACGTCCCGCCCTTCCGCAAGGTGGGGGTGCTTGTCGAGGTCGCCCAGACGGCGGTTGCGCGCCTCGAGCTGGTGTTTGGTGCGGTATCCGCCGATCATCCGGGCAATGATGTAGAAGAGGAAGCTGATGGTCGTCACGAACGGGCTGATGGGCACGACCGGAGATCCGAGCGCGATGAGGATCCCGCCGACCGATGACGTCACGGCGAAGACAACCGACAGGATCGGCACGACAATCGGGTGGGAGGACAGCTGCATGGCGGCCGCCGCCGGGGTCACCAGCAGGGCCATGACCAGCAGAACGCCGACCACCTGCACAGACAGTGCAACCGCCAGGCCGAGTGTCACCATAAACACGACAGTGAGAGTGCCAGTGGGAACGCCTTTTGCCTTGGCGATCTCAGGATCGACCGATGCGAACTGCAGAGGTCGCCAGATGACGAAGATGACAGCCAGAACAACAACTGCGCACACCATGAGCAGTTTGGTCTGGCCGGGACTGATGGCGACGATCTGTCCGGTCAGCAAGCCGAATTTATTGGCTGAGCGCCCGTCGTAGAGCGCAAGGAACAGGATTCCCAAGCCGATGCCGAAGGGCATGAGCACGCCGATCATCGAGTTCGCCTCTGAGGACCGAATGCTGCCGATGCCGATGATGAGTGCCACCACCAGCGAACCGATGATCGAGCCGTACACCACGTCGTAGCCGATGAACAGCGCGAAGGCGGCTCCGGCAAAAGACAGTTCGGCGATGCCGTGCACGGCCAGGGCGATGTCGCGCATTTTGACGAAAACCGAGACGACACCGCCGACAACGCCCAAAAGGGCTGCCGCGATGATCGAATTCGACAGCAGCGACAGCAGTTCGCCGTAGTCTTCGAATGTGAAGAGACCGTTCACAGTCCAGCCTCCTCGGGGTGGTGATGGTCGGCTTCCGTGCCGACCACAACCAGCTGGCCGCCGACGGTCACCACCTCGATCTTGGTGCCGAAAAGTGAGCTGAGAGCCTCGGAGGTCAGCACCTCGTCCGGGGTGCCCACCAGGAAATGGCCACCGGCAATGTACAGAACCCGGTCCACGTACTTCAGAATCGGGTTGATTTCGTGGGTGACGAACAGAATCGCCATGTTCCGTTCGCGCCGTTTTTCATCCAGCAGCCGGGCAACCAGGTGCTGGTGGTTGATGTCGAGACTCAGCAGCGGCTCATCGCACAGCAGCAGCTTGGGGTTACTGGCCAGTGCCTGGGCCAGCCGCAGACGCTGCAGTTCACCGCCGGAGAGGATGCCGACGGGACTGTCGGCGAAATCAGTCGCCCCGACCTGAGCGAGGAGCTCATCAACCCGCCGCTCCTTTTTGCGGTTGGGCAGGCCGAAGCCGAAACGGTGTCCGTCGATTCCAAAGCGGACGAGGTCGCGAGCCCGCAGCGGGGTGTCACGGTCGACACCCCGCTGCTGGGGCACGTAGCCCACATCCGCGTCACCGCGGTAAGCCGCGTGGCCGTTGACTTCGACGGTCCCCTCATACAGTCGGTACTGCCCCAGCAGGGTTTTCAGCAGCGAGGTTTTACCCGTGCCATTGGGGCCGAGCACGGCAATGAATTCTCCGGGCTCAACGTCAATGGACAGGTGGTGCCACAGCACCCTTTCGCCGAAGCGAAGCTGGCCGTCAGTGATCGACAGTGCGGGACTGGAAATGAGGGAACACGTCCTTTCGGAGGGCTGGATCTGATCAGCCTTTAAGGGCCTTTTCCACGTCGTCGATGTGCGATCCCATCCAGTCGACGTAGGTTTCGCCCTCGTTGAGGGTTTCGGGCAGTTCGACAACCGGCACGCCAGCATCGTCAGCGGACTTGCGCAGGGTTTCAGCCTGCTCGTTCACTGCCTGCGGATTGAAGCCGAGGACAGCGACCTCCTTGTTCTTGACCTGGTCCTGGGCCTGCTTGAGAACCACGGGTGCTGCGTCCGAACCTGCTTCAACTGCCGACAGGAACTTCTGCGGAGTGATGGTTTCCAGACCGAGGTCTTCGAACAGCCACAGTGCAACCGGTTCGGTTGCCGCGCTCTTCTTGCCTTCACCGGTCTTTTTGACCTCATCAGCTTTCTTCATGAGACCGTCGAGCTCACCCTGAAGCTTATCGGCATTCTCTTCGTAAGCAGCTTTGTTGTCCGGATCTTCTTCAGACAGAGTTTCTTCGATTGAGTCGACGACGTTCTTCATAGCGCTGACGGAGTACCAGATGTGCTCGTTGAACGCGCCGTGGTCGTGACCGTGGTCGTGGCCGTGCCCCTCCTCGCCATGGTCGTGGTCGTGGCCCTCTTCACCGTGGTCGTGGTCGTGCGGTTCGTTCGCGGAGTTTTCCTCTGCTCCCGGCAGCTCCGAGACCTCAACGCCGTTGACGACCTTCGGGTCTTTGTCCGCTGCTTCAAGCAGGGTGGTCATGAACGCGTCGTAGCCGCCGCCGTTGACGATGACAACATCGGCTTTCGACAGTTTGAGCTGGTCGTTCGACGTCGCTTCGTAGTCGTGCGGGTCCTTTGATGCATCCGAAATGATCGGCTCGACGTCAGCGGCGTCACCGGCAACCTGAGACGCGAGGTCGGCGTAGACATTCGTCGAGGTGACAACCTTGAGCTTGTCACCCGACCCCGCCGATTCGGCGTCACCAGTTCCGCAGCCGGCAAGAACCAGACCCGCAGCAGCGGCAATAGCCGCAATGCGCACAGACTTCATGAGCGTGCAACTCCTTTGAATAGAAGGCAAATGACCTCAATGTAGGTTTCGCACTCGAACATCTACCAATAGACATATGCGCACGCGGGCATACAAAAGCAGGGTGGGTGCGGCCATTTCAACCGCACCCACCCGCCGTGAACTCAGGCGACTGAGCGTGTCAGCGATCCAGCAGGGCCGCCAGCTGAACCGTGTTCAGAGCAGCGCCCTTGCGCAGGTTGTCGTTCGACACGAATAGAACCAGGCCCTTGCCCGCGGGCGCGGACTGGTCAGCTCGGATGCGGCCGACAAACGACGGGTTGCGGCCCGCGGCCTTCAGCGGTGTGGGAATGTCCGCCAGTTCAACACCGGCGGCTTCTGCAAGGATTTCCTCGGCGCGCTGCGGTGTGATGTCGTTTTCGAACTCCGCGTGGATTGCCAGCGAGTGGCCGGAGAACACCGGCACGCGCACGCAGGTGCCGGCAACAAGCAGTTCGGGCAGACCCAGAATCTTGCGGGATTCGTTGCGCAGCTTCTGCTCTTCGTCGGTTTCACCCGAACCGTCATCCACGAGCGAACCTGCCATTGGCAGAACGTTGAACGCAATCGGGTCGGTGTACACCTTCGGCTCCGGGAAGCGCGCGGCCGTACCGTCGCGCACAAGCTGCTTGGAGTCGGGAAGAACATCTTCAGCCTGACCGTAGAGCTCGTTGACACCGGCCAGTCCGGAACCCGAGACCGCCTGATAGGTGGCGACCTTCAGGCGCACAAGCCCCGCCTCGTCGTGGAGGGGTTTGAGGACCGGCATAGCAGCCATCGTCGTGCAGTTGGGGTTGGCAACAATCCCCTTGGGGATCGAGTCGAGGGCTTCCGGATTGACTTCGGAGACCACAAGCGGCACCTGGTCGTCACCGCGGAAGGCCGATGAATTGTCAATCACGGTCACACCGGCCGCGGCAAAGCGCTCTGCCTGTGCCCGCGAAGTCGCTCCGCCCGCGGAGAAAAGCGCCACGTCCAGTCCCGCGGGATCAGCTTCGGCGGCGTCCTCTACAACAATCTGCTCGCCGCGGAACGGCAGAGTTGTGCCTGCCGAACGGGCCGAGGCGAAGAAGCGAACACTCGCGATTTCGAAGCCGGGTTCGGTTTCGAGAATGTCGCGGATGACCTCGCCAACCTGGCCGGTAGCCCCGACAATGCCGAGATTAAGGCTCATCGTCCTGTACCTCCGTAGACAATTGCTTCGCTTTCAGATCCGTCGAGATCGTATGCGGTGTGTGCGGCGCGCACGGCGTCGTCGAGGGCGTCTGCGCGGGTCACCACGCTGATGCGGATTTCTGACGTCGAAATCATTTCGATGTTGACCTTGGCGTCTTTGAGCGCTTCAAACAGTGTTGCTGTCACACCGGGGTGTGAGCGCATGCCGGCGCCGACCACGGAGAGCTTGCCGATCTGGTCGTCATACCGCAGGTCTTCAAAGCCGACGTTGTCGCGCTGCGCTTCGAGGGCCTTCATAGCCTTGGCCCCGTCAGACATGGGGAGGGTGAAGGAAATGTCGGTCCGGCCGTTCTGCGTGGTCGAGATGTTCTGCACGATCATGTCGATGTTGATCTCTTCGCTGGCCACGATCCGGAAGATCTCCGAGGCCTTACCCGGAATATCCGGGACGCCGACCACGGTCAGCTTGGCTTCGGAGCGGTCGTGCGCAACACCGGAGATGATGGCCTGTTCCATGGCTTCCTTCTTTACGTCGTCTGCGAATTCGGGTGGTACGGGTTCGTCTGTCACCCAGGTGCCCGGGTGGGGGCTGAAGCTGGAGCGCACATGAATCGGCACTCCGTAGCGGCGTGCGTATTCAACGGCGCGCAGGTGGAGGATTTTGGCTCCGCTGGCGGCCAGTTCGAGCATTTCGGCGTAGGAAATGGTGCCGATCTGGCTGGCGGTGGGGACGATTCGCGGGTCTGCGGTGAAGACACCGTCAACGTCGGAGAAGATTTCACACACGTCAGCGCCCAGTGCCGCCGCGAGTGCCACCGCCGTGGTGTCAGACCCGCCGCGGCCCAGCGTGGTGATGTTCTTGGTGTTCTGGGAAACACCCTGGAAGCCCGCGACGATCGCAATGTTGCCTTTGTCGATGGCTTCCTGGATGCGGCCGGGGGTGACGTCGATGATGCGTGCGCGCCCGAATGCTTCGTCGGTGATGACACCGGCCTGGGAGCCGGTGAACGACTGCGCGGAGTAGCCCAGGTTTGCGATTGCCATGGCGAGCACGGCCATGGAGATGCGCTCTCCCGCGGTCAGCAGCATGTCGAGTTCACGGGCCGGCGGCAGCGGCGAGACTTCTTTTGCGAGGTCGATGAGGTCGTCTGTCGAATCGCCCATTGCGGATACGACGACTACGACGTCGTGGCCGGCTTTGCGGTATTCGACAATCCGTTTGGCAACGCGCTTGACGCCGTCGGCGTCAGCTACGGAGGACCCGCCGAATTTCTGGACGACTAGGCTCACTTCACACACTTTCTCCCGGCAGCGCTGTTTACCGCTGATCAGTTTAGAGGACGGCGTTCAGCTGACTTTTGTGCGGCCTTGGAACGCTCTTCCCAATGTGACTTCGTCAGCGTATTCGAGATCACCGCCCACTGGCAGGCCGGAGGCCAATTTTGAGACGGTGACGCCGATTGAGGACAGCAGGCGGATGAGGTACGTGGCTGTTGCTTCGCCTTCGAGGTTGGGGTCGGTGGCGAGAATGCACTCCTGGACGTCGTCGCTCTGCAGTCTGGGCAGAAGTTCGCGGATCCGCAGGTCGTCGGGCCCGATGCCGGACATGGGATCGATTGCGCCGCCGAGAACGTGGTACAGCCCGCGGTATTCGCGTGTCCGTTCGAGTGCGACAACATCTTTGGGCTCTTCTACGACGCAGATGAGGCTGCTGTCGCGGCGCGGATCAGAGCAGATGGAGCACAGTTCGCCTTCTGCCACGTTGCCGCACTGGTCGCAGAAGCGGACGTGTGTTTTGACGTTTGTGAGAGCGCTGATGAGCGAATCAACGTCTTCGCGCGGTGACTGCATGACGTAGAAAGCCAGCCGCTGTGCGGATTTGGGGCCAATGCCGGGCAGCTTGCCGAACTCTTCAACAAGGTCGGCAAGTGCGCCTTCGTAAACACTCATTCGGTGATCTCTTCGAGGATGACTCCGCCCAGCAGGCGCTGGACGACGGGAATGCCGACTTCTGGGGATTCAGACACATCGAGGTCTTCGTCGACGTTGAAGTCGGGGTAATCGGATTCTGCGGCCTCACCCCAGCCGTCAGCCGTTGGGGTTTGGCCGGTCTCCTGCCAGCTGTTAGCGGGGTCGACGTGAGCCGGTTGATCCACGCTGTCGGGCCGGCCCATGTTGCCCACGTAGGCGTACGGGTTTTCCCGCTGCTGCGGGGCCTGTTCCTGCACTGTCGATGTGGGTGGGCCTGCGAAGATGTCTTCGTCGGCGTAGGCGCCGATGAAGTCGTAGTCGTCAGCCGCTGAGCTTTCCTCCGCGGGCTGGCGTTCTTCCGCGGGGCTGTCCTGCTGTTCTGGTGTGTCGTCGATGTCGGCTGGCGGCGGCACGACGACCGCCGGGGCTTCGACGGCACCATCGCCCCAGGACGTGCCGGCGTCTTCCGGCTCAGCGTCCCAGCTGTCTTGCGAGGTGGGCTCAGGTTCCGGTTCCCAGTTGCCAGCCGAGGAGTAGTCGGCCTCGCCTGCATCTTCACCTGCAGGCTCCGGTTCCGCTGCTTCGCTGCCTGTCGGGGCAGATTCCGGTTCTGGCGTGAACTCACCGTGGTCGACGGCCGGCTGATCGCCCTCCTGGTCGTCGTCTTCGGGGGTTTGCTGCCAGTACTGTTCGCGGTCGGGGACTTCCTGGTCCATGGCCTGCTGGCCGACAACCGCCTGGATCTGGGCTTCTGTCGGCCGGTTGGCCGGCCGGGTTTCGCGGTTCCCGCTTTCCCGAGGCGCCTGCTGGTGCTGGCCGCTGGGGTTTTCGTGGGTTGAGGGCGATTGGTACCCGGATGCGGGTGCGTCCATGCGCAGGTTGACGTGTTCGCCCACCTGCCCGATGTCGACTTTCACCGTCAGTCCGAGGACTTCGCTGACGGCGGCTTCGAGGGCCTGCGGATTGGATCCGCGCGTGAACGCACCGACCGCACCTTGGTTGTTAAAGGCCAGGAGCAGTCGGCCGTCCTGCAGATCTTGCGGCACGGCGTTGCCTGCCAGTACTGCGCGGGCCAGTTTGGCGCTGCGGCCGACCACGTCGAGAATCGCCTGCCACGAACGGCGGATGGCGTCGATGTCCTGCCCCGCGGGGCTTGCTGCCGCCTGCGGTTGAGCAGGCTGTTGGGCAGTCGGCGGCGCCGAGGCCGGAGCAGCTGTTCGCTGCGGCTCACTGGGCTGTGGCTTGCGGTTCTGCTGCTGGCCCTGTGGCGCTTCTGCTGCCGCCGCTGCCTGCGGTTCCGGCTGTTCGCCGCGCTGTTCACTGCGGGTGCCGCCGTCACGCTGTGGCACCGGTGAGGATTCCTGTGCTGGGGCTGCCTGTGGAGCCGATTCCTTCTGGCTTTCCTGTTGCGGTTCGGACTGTCCGGAGGCGAGCGCTTCAGCTTGCGAAGCGACATCGGCGAGATCGTCGAGATCATCCCAGGAGTCACGCGACTCCTGCTGAGCCGAGGATGTCGGCTGGCCGGAGCGGCTTCCCTGCTGGGCAGCGTTCTGCGAAGCAGGCGTACTCTGCTGTCCAGCCTGCTGGCTGCCGGCTTCCGTTTGTTCGGCGCCCGGCTGTTCGACTGCCGGCATAGCGGCTTGTCCAGCCGTCGCCTGGGGCATACCCGGAACGGCTCCGGATGCCTGCATGCCCACCCGTCGTTCCATGCGTTCGACACGGGACAGCACGGAGCTGCGCGCGCCGTCCATGGCCGGCAGCAGGATGCGCGCGCAGATGAGTTCGAGCTGCAGGCGCGGTGATGTCGCTCCGGTCATTTCTGAAAGACCGGCATTGAGGAGGTCGCCGGCACGGGACAGTTCTGCCGGACCGAGGGTCTGTGACTGCTGGACGAGCCGTTCCAGGAGGTCTTCGGGAGCCTGCGGCAGGAAGGCGCGAGCGTTCTGCGGGGAGGTGCTGATCACCAGGAGGTCGCGAATGCGCTCCAGGAGGTCTTCAACAAAACGGCGGGGGTCCTGCCCGGATTCGATAACCCGATCGACCACGCGATAGACAGCCGCACCGTCGCCCGCCGAGAAGGCATCGACGATGTCACCCAACAGCGAATCAGGCGTGTAGCCCAGAAGAGCCGTGGCCCGTCCGTAGTCGATTCCATCTGGCCCTGACCCGGCAATCAGCTGATCGAGAACAGACAGGGAGTCACGCACTGAACCGCCGCCGGCGCGGACCACAAGCGGCAGCACACCCTTGCCCACCGGCACACCCTCCTGCTGGCACAGGTGATCCAGGTACGAGGTCATGGTGTCCGGCGGCACCAAGCGGAACGGGTAGTGGTGAGTGCGCGAGCGAATAGTGCCGATGACCTTTTCAGGTTCGGTCGTGGCGAAGATGAATTTGACGTGCTCTGGTGGTTCTTCCACCAGTTTGAGCAGCGCGTTGAAGCCCTGCGGGGTGACCATGTGGGCTTCGTCGAGGATGAATACCTTGTAGCGGTCTCGAGCCGGCGCGTAGACAGCACGTTCGCGCAGGTCACGCGCATCATCGACACCGGAGTTCGATGCGGCGTCGATTTCCACGACGTCCAGTGATCCCGGTCCGCCCGTTGCGAGGTCGCGGCAGCTGGCGCATTCACCGCACGGCGTGGGCGTGGGCCCTTCCGCGCAGTTGAGGCACCGCGCCAGAATGCGCGCACTGGTGGTTTTGCCGCAGCCGCGTGGGCCGGAGAACAGGTACGCGTGGTTGACCCGACCACCGGCCAGAGCGGCCTTGAGCGGATCGGTCACGTGTTCCTGGCCGATCACCTGGTCGAAGGTGTCGGGGCGATAGCGACGATACAGAGCTGTTGACACGTCTACAGCCTACTGGGAGGCACTGACATGAGATCTGCGCCAGGCCCCATTCAGATCTTCTCCGAGCGCACCTCGACCTGAGCCTGCTCCTGTCGCCCAAGCGCATAGAGCACAATTTCAGAGGGCTTGCCGGAGACGACTTTCGACTTGACGTCGGTCTTGCCGAACGAGAACTCTCCGATGCCCAGCGCGATGAACTTCACTGCTGTTTCCGGCCGCCACGGGGGAAGGCGCACCATGGTCGGCAGCGCCGACCACAGCTGCTGTTCGAGTTCGGGCAGGATGTTGCGGCGCGTCCACCCGCGGCGAGCCCGGCGCACATCTTCTACGTGCACGTAGAACTCGACTGTGTTCGCAAGGATTTCACCTGGACCCCAGCCGACCGGAGACAGCATCCCGGGGCCTTCTGCGACCATCCCGACCAGCTGCTTCCAGTCGAGTTCGCCGAGTTCGCGCCGGCGCTGTTCAGCGCGCTTGTTCAGGAACGGAATTTTGGCGGTCACCTCGCTCGCCTCGCCCGCCATGGCGGACGGATAGCGGTCGCGGAGGACGATGTGGACGGCAAGATCGCGCGTGCTCCAGCCGTCACAGAGAGTAGGGGCATCTGGGCCTACTTCGCGGAGAAGAGCCGCGAGCGTGAGCCTCTCGGAACGGGCGAAATTCGTCATGTGTCCCAGCCTAGTCACACAGTGCGGATTTGGATACGCCCAAAGACGCAGAAGCTCCATTCAAAAGCGGCGCATCACCTAAGCACTCTGTCTTTCCAAGCCCGGAAGAATTCCCCCACCCGACTGAGCGACCGGTAGTCGGCCAGTTCATCTGCCCGGGTCGGCCCATCGGTGATGATAACCACCGGCCTGCCCTCTTTAGCCGCCTGGCGCACAAAGCGCAGGCCGGACATCACAGCCAGGGATGTGCCGGCCGCTATTAGGCCCGGCGCCGCTGCGGCCGCGGCAGTGGCATCCAGGGAGCGCTCCTTGGGCACTGTTTCGCCGAAGAACACCACATCGGGTTTGAGCAGACCTCCGCAAGCGGGACAGTCGATCATGCGAAAGTCGGCGGTGTCCTGCAGGGGAACATCGCCATCGGGAGCTATTTCGACCATGTCGATGGCCTCCCTGTGGTCACGCAGGAAGTTCGCGTTCTCTTCATCGAGCCTCTGCTGTACCCATTCGCGGTCGTACATTGCCCGGCAGTCCAGGCACACAACGCGATCCAATCGGCCGTGAAGATCCAGAACTCCCCGCGAACCTGCCTTTTGGTGCAGACCGTCGACGTTCTGTGTAAGGAGTGCCGCCGGGTACAGCTGGGCCAACGACAAATGCGCTTCATTGGGCTGGGCATCACGCATGAAGGACCACCCCATCCAGGATCGCGCCCAGTAGTGGGTGTGGTTTTCCCGGGATGCGGTCAGCTGCTGAAACGTCATGGGACGACGATTGACCGACGATGGGCCTCGATAGTCCGGCAGCCCCGAATCCGTGCTGAACCCGGCTCCAGTGAGAACGGCCCAGTCGCGAACCGGCCGGGAGCACAGCACGTCGAGGATCTCTTCGTCCGTGTGGCTGGGTTCCGGGCGGACGATCCCGCGCAGCGGGTCGCGAATAATGCTCATGTGGCTCCTTGCGGCGATACAGTGGCCGTATGGCTACCGTACTCTTGGTTCACCACTCCCCCACCGACACGGTCACACCGCTTGCCGAGGCGGCACGGGCGGGCATATGCATGCCAGAGCTGGAAGGCGTTGAACTCGTTGAGCGCCAGGCTCTCGAGGCGACCGTTGAGGATGTTCTTGCCGCTGACGCCTACGTGCTGGGCACCACCGCGAACTTCGGCTACATTTCCGGCGCGCTCAAGCACTTCTTCGACACCGTGTATGACGATG
The DNA here is from genome assembly GCF_001806835.1 of Brevibacterium sp. HMSC24B04. Lineage (NCBI taxonomy): Bacteria > Bacillati > Actinomycetota > Actinomycetes > Micrococcales > Brevibacteriaceae > Brevibacterium > Brevibacterium sp. HMSC24B04. The sequence goes on from NZ_KV786086.1 coordinate 44,911, forward strand.
TGCGCGAACCCACCAAGGGCCGCCCCTTCACGTACTGGATCCGCGGCGGATTCGACACGACCGGTGCTGAAAGGGCAATGGAGCAGATCACCACCGGTCTGGGGTGGAAGCTCGCGGCCCCCGCGGTCGTCTTCACCGGCGACGTCACCGACGAACGCAGAGAACAGCTGACAGAGGCCGCGGCGACAGTCGCCGCATCAGTCATGGGCTGAGCCACGGGCAAACCAAAGGGCGACTGCGGTGGAGAACCGCAGTCGCCCTTTGGTTTGCCGGACAGGTCCGGACTTACCGGACCGTTCCGAACGAAGTCACTTGTTGAACTTGTCCTTGACTTCGTTCACCTTGTCCTTGGCGTTGTTGATGTCGTCCTGGTGTTCGTTGACGGTGTCCTTCGCGTCGTTGAACTTGTCCTTGGCGTCGTTGAACTTATCTCCGAGTCCCATTTGCGGGCTCCTTTCGAATCGACTGCTCTTTCACACTTTCGCATCCGACCCCCGCCTGTAAAGCTCAGCAGGTGAACTTCCGCTGAGAAGACCCAGATAAACTGTTCTGTACCGTAGCCCCCGCAGAAAGGCACTTGTGACCACGAATCCCGCGGAGCGCCCGCAGCTGCGCCAGGAGGACCAGCTGTGGATCACCTCTGAAATCAATCAGCCCAGCTGGAACTTCATCAGCGGCTTCGGTTTTTTCTTCTTTTCCGCTGGCCTTGTCTACACGGTCCTGACCTCGCCGCTTTCGGGCCCCGCGAAGACAATTGCGACTCTCGCGTCGCTGCTGATTGTGGTTCCCGGCATCTACTTCATCAAAATCGGCCTGGCGCGCATCATTCCGCTGCGCCGTCTGCGCAAGGCTGTCACACCGATTGCACACCTCGACGTCGATGCTGTGCACGGGCATTCCCCAGATGTCCTCATCGTCGAACTGTCCAACGGACACTCATATCTGATCACCGGCCCCGCAGTGAACTATTTGGCGCAGACAAATGTGCTCCACGGCTCCCAGCGCCCCGACGATCTGTCATTCGATTTCTTCTCGACCCCGCCCACAGCTGAAGACGCGGCGGCCTCCCCCGTACGCATGTCCATTGCCGATCGCGGTTCCGCTGCGGGCAATGCTGAGTGGTACGCCGAGGCCTGATCCCGGCCCACCCCAAATGACGAGGTGCCGCTCACCTTTCCAGGTGAGCGGCACCTCGTGATCTAGGCGGTGATGAACACCGCGGCTGCGTCCAGCCGATCAGTTCTTGAAGTTGTCGGCGACGTCCTTGATGTCGCCCTTAACCTGGTCGAGCTTGGCCTTGCCCTGGTCGCCCTTGCCTTCGGTTTTGAGTTCGCTGTCGTCAGATGCAGCGCCGACAGCCTCCTTGGCACGGCCCTTGAGTTCTTCAGCCTTGCTCTTGATGTCGTCTCCGAGGCCCATAGTCTTCTCCTTGTGCAGTCAGCGGCGCCGCCGGTGCGACACCTGGTTCCTTCACCCTTTCGCACAAGCGGCCGGCTTTCAAGCGATGTGACTGAATACGACGGTATGCCAAGGCTTTTCCCAGGCTGTGGCCAAGCACGCCAGATTTGCGCGGTAATGCAGACTCACGCGTTAATGCGCTGCAACAACGCGTGACTCTGCATTAAAGCGTGAATCTGCAACGGCGGCACCCACTGCCTCGGGCACGGAATACTCGCCTGGCCTGCATCGTTCATCCAGATGTGGTGAACGCACCCAATGGAAGGAGCACCATGGCCCTGTCCGATAAGAAAGTTGCATTCCTGCTCACGCGCGGCGTCGAGCAGGTCGAACTCACTAGCCCGCGTAAGGCGCTTGACGAAGCCGGCGCTCAGACATTCATCGTGTCCCCCAGTGAGGGCACGTTGCAGGCAATGGAGGGCGACTGGGAGCACGCCGAGGTCTTCGACGTCGACGTCCCGGTCGCGGATGCCAATGCCGATGACTACGACATGCTCGTACTGCCCGGCGGCACGCTCAACGCCGACTCACTGCGCCTTGATGCAGATGCAAGCAAACTCGTTGAGGCGTTCTTCGCAGCCGACAAGCCTGTCGCTGCGATCTGCCACGCTCCCTGGATCCTTGCCCAGACTGGTCTGGCCAAGGGACGCAAGCTGACCTCGTACGAGTCGATCAAGGTCGACATGCAGAACGCTGGAGCAGCTTGGGAGGACTCCGAACTCGTCGTCGACGGCAACCTCATCACCTCTCGCAACCCCGGTGATCTGGAGGTCTTCAACGCCGCACTCATCGAGGCCCTCTCGAAGTGACGTTCAGCTGCTGACCAGCCATGGTTCACGACTGCAGGCGGCTGCGGTGGACGAGAGTGAGCACAGCGATCGTGTCACGGTCAGCATCAAGCCGGTGGGTCTCCTGTGGGATGTCCGCGGTCTCACCGGAGTCGAGGGCGATCGTCTCACCGGATGCGCCGGTCAGGGTGGCGGCTCCGCGGTGGATTGTGATGACCGCCTCACCGGGGTTGGGGTGGTCGGACAGCTGCGCGCCCGCACGCATCGCGATGAGCATGCGCACGATTGCGGCATTGTCCGAGGGGATCCGTTTGGTCGCCAGCTTCGTCGGTTCGTCGGCCGCACGTTCGAGCAGTTCGTTGCCGACGTCGGTGATCGAGAAGGTCATGCCCATCAGTCTAGACAAGTCCAAACCCTCCCCTAGGGTGGTGCCAGGCCGATCGCACAGTGCATGTCAGCCGACGATCATCAAACGTCGGCAGGGCGTCAGCTGCCGCTTTGGGACTACCGGTTGAACATGCTGATCAGCTGACGGCAGCGGCGCCGACTGGACATAGACTACGGCCATGCGTTCTGCCGCTCTAACTGCCCGGCTTGTCATCCCTGCCATCTGGCTGGGTCTCATCATCGCCATCGACCTCATTGAGGCGCCGCTGAAGTTCCAGGCCCCCGGCATCACGATCCCGCTGGGGCTGGGCATCGGACGGCTTGTGTTCACTGCGATGAACATCGCCGAAGGCGTGCTCGCGCTCATCCTCATTGCAGCCGTCGTCACGACCCGGCACATCCGCCCGGCCTGGACACTGCTGGCGACGATCGCCGGACTGCTGATCGTCAAGGTCGCACTCGTGCGCCCGCTCTTGAATGCGCGCACCGAAGCCGTGCTCGCCGGCACTGCAGAAGCGGGCAGTTCAGTGCATGTCATCTACATAGCCCTCGACGCGGCACTGTTCTTTGTGCTCGCCGCCTTCACCTGGGTACAAGCTCGAGCACTCATCGCACCTGCCGCCGCAGTCGGTGTCTCCGGCCGCGGTGCCGTCACCGAGTCAGAGCGGAGATGACGACCGAGACGATCATCGCGAGCACGAGCGAGTTGAACCCGAAGGCGACGACGACGTTGGTGCGCACCTGCTTCCAGGCAGCCTTCGTGCGGATCTCTGCTGAAAAGCCGGCAGCCATCGTCGAGGCGAGCACTGCCAGGGTGAGGTAGTCGTCGAAATCCTCGGGCGGTTCGCTGTGGAAGCGGATGTGGCGCTTGTCGGCATCGGGCACGTTTAGGTGCATGTAGGCGGAGGCGAAGGCGAGAACCATGAACACCCAGGAGGCGGCAACGGCGACGACGCCGAGTGCGAGGTAGAGCGGCGACTGGCGCACCATCTCAGTCTGGGCAAGCACGACGGTCAGGAAGATGGCGAAGGCGGCAGCGGTGACAGCGAAGTTCGTCGCACCGCTGAACCCTAAAGCCCGCGCCCACCAGCGACTCTGCATCCGAACTTCGCGACGAACCTGTCCGATGAGCGCCGATCCGCTTAGGTGCTTGTAGCTCCGTATCGTCCACGTGACGTAGATGATGACGAAAAAGTTCCAGAACAGCAGGTAGAAGAGGACGAGGAGCTCAGTAGACAGTGATCTGCCCGTCGAGTCGGGGCGCAGCAGGAGAATCCAGGCCGTTTCGATCAGCAGGGTCAGGAGAATCGCGGAAACAGTCGAAACAGAGTAGCGGACGTCATCGGTCGCAGTCTTCAACGGCTTACCCTCACTCGCATCGCAGATTCGGTGCTGGAAACAGTGTAGCCAGGCAGGAGCAGTGCGAATAAGTGCTCGACCGTGACGAATCCGGGCACCGTGGGCCGATGTACGGCCCACCATCAGCACTGGAGCGCTCCACCAGAACAACCCGAAGGCCCCTGACCATATGGTCAGGGGCCTTCTTCATCGCGCGGAGGATAGGGGATTTGAACCCCTGAGGGCTATTAACCCAACACGCGTTCCAGGCGTGCGCACTAGGCCGCTATGCGAATCCTCCGCAAGACAGCATACAGAAGTTTGTGCGGAAGGACGAATCAGCCGTAAACCGCAGATGAACACAGCCTGCGCAAACCGCACTGCCCGCATCGCGAAAAGAGGGGCTGTCCTATAGATGTCCTAAAAACTGCCCGCACTCCCCCACTCCACCCCTGCGCGTTCGCTTTGTCGTTCCCACATGGCCTATACTCGATTCGGCCCTTCGCGTGGCAGCATCTTGTGAACTCCCCCAGGACCGGAAGGTAGCAAGGGTAAGCAAGCTCTACTGGGTGCGCGAAGGGCCCTTATCGTCTTCAAGGCGCCCCACCGCGGTCTATCACTTTCTTATAACTTCCCCTCACGGCGCGGACCAGTGCTGATAATGGGCACACATCGCCTGTGACCCTTTCGCAATCAAGATGCAACATTGCAACCAAAAGCGAAAGGTACAATCGCGGAAGCTCAAAATCGTGCCTCGGGCAGCATCAGCGCGTTGCCCGATCACTGCTCAACAGCGCTTTATATCAGCCTTTCCGAAGGGGTCTCCCGTGCGTTTTCGCCTCTTGTCCGCTGCCGCAGCGGCAACGTCAGCTCTTCTGCTCATCAGCGGATGCTCGGTTGTTGACGAAACGAATCCAATCGCCAAAAAAGAGGTTCCCAAGCCCACGGTTGAAGTGACCGCGGACGCTCCTGGGAAGAAGCTCGCCCTCAAGGTCACTGACGGCACGTTCGAAAACGTGCAGCTGATCGACGACGACGCCGAAGGCTCTCTTGTCGACCTGGGCGAGTTCAAAGACCCCTCAGACGATGCCTCAGAAGAACCAACTGACGGCGCCACTGACGCAGCCGAAGATTCAGACGAATCTTCAGAGGACGCTTCGGAAAGTGCCGACCCCTCCGCTGACTCTTCGGCAGACGCGTCCACTGACCCGTCCGCTGACGCATCCGCTGACCCCTCAGCTTCAACCGGCGAAGAAGCCTCCGACGATCAGCAGACCGCGTGGGAGTCTTCCTACCGGCTTGCCGGAGATTCGACCTACACGTGGACCGCTTCGGCACTCGACGCTGACGGCAAGGAGCACACTCTCACCGGCACGGTCGACACCGACAAGCTCGAGCGCACCGAGATCAGCGCCCGCACCCTCATCGGCGACAACCAGAAGGTCGGTGTCGGTGCGCCCATTATTGTGAACTTCGGCAGCACAGTGCCGGAGGAGTTCCGCGCCACCGTGGAAAGCCGCCTGGGCCTGTCGTTCAAGGACGCCGACGGCAACAACCGCGACGTCGAAGGCTCCTGGGCTTGGCTTCCCGATGTCGACGGGATTTCACGCATCCACTACCGACCGCGCGAATACTGGCCCGAGCACACCGATGTTGACCTTCGCATGAACCTCAAGGACGTCCCCATGGGCAAGAGGCAGAAGGGCGAAAAGGACGTCGAACTGAAGTTCACGGTCGACCGCAACCAGGTGGTTGAGGGCAACACCAAGACCCACCGCATGGTCGTCAAGCGAAACGGCGAAACCAAGTGGGACTTCCCCGCGTCCTTCGGCCGTGCCGGTTCGCGCACGGAAACCCACAACGGCACGCACATCGTGATGTCCAAGCACGAGTACTACGTCATGCGCAGCCAGCAGTGGGACTACGAAACCCCCACCAGGCACGCTGTGCGCATCCACAACAACGGCGAGTTCATCCACGGCGCACCGTGGTCGGTCGGCTCGCAGGGATCGGCAAACGTGTCGCACGGCTGTGTCAACCTCGCCCCCGGCAGCGCGCAGAAGTACTTCAACTCCGCCCTCTACGGCGACCCCGTCGAAATCAAGGGCTCTAGCGTTTCGCTCAGCCCCGCCTCGGGAGATGTTGCGGACTGGACCTACGAATGGGACGACTGGACCGCCCTGTCGGCCATCCCGGCTGACCAGCGCGAAGCAGCCGAAGAAGCCATGAAGGACAACGCCGCCTCGGCATCGCCGTCGGCTGACGCGACCGGCTCCCCCACCGAGGGAACCTCGGCACCCAGCGAATCGGCCACCGAGGAAAGCACCGACTGACTTCCTCCACACAAAGCACGAGGTGGGGCTCACCTTTCCAGGTGAGCCCCACCTC
>NZ_KV786087.1:0-52864 GCF_001806835.1 Brevibacterium sp. HMSC24B04
CCCGACATTTATCAGACACGCCCTAGCCGCGCTGCCCAGCGGGGCCGGAGCCGTAGAAGCGGCCGAGCGTTTCCTCTTCGTATTCGTCGAAGGTGCCATCGGCGATTGCTTCGCGCATTTTCTCTACCAGCCGCACCGTGTAGTGCTCGTTGTGGATGGTGCACAGGGTGGAGAACAGCATCTCCTTGGCCTTGAACAGGTGACGCAGGTAGGCGCGTGAATAGTTCTGGCAGGTGTAGCACTCACAGCCGGGCTCGATCGGATCCCAGTTGCGCTCTGAGGCAGCGTTGTTGACGTTGTAGCGGCCGTAGGCGGTGTACACGGCTCCGTTGCGGGCTACGCGCGACGGCTGCACGCAGTCGAACGTGTCAGCACCTGCCCGCACCGCGGTGAACATGTCGTTCGGTTCGGAGATCCCCAGCAGGTGCCGGGGACGGTCTTCGGGCAGTTCGTCATTGCACCAGCCGACGATCGTGCCGAGGCTTTCCTTTTCCAGCGCCCCGCCGATTCCGTAGCCGTCGAAGTCCATGGCGCCCAGGTCGCGGCAGGCTTTGCGCCGCAGGTCTTCGTACTGTGCTCCCTGGATGACGCCGAAAAGCGCCTGATAGGGCTTGCCGCCCGGCAGACCGGCAAAACCTGGCGCACTGCGCTCAGCAGTGAGCTTCTTGTGCTCTTCGATGCAGCGGATGGCCCACAGGCGTGTCCGCTCTAGGGACTCTTCCTGGTAGGCGCGGGAGTTCATGAGAGTCGTCAGTTCGTCAAAGGCAAACATGATGTCCGCCCCCAGCTGATGCTGGACCCGCATCGAGATTTCGGGAGTGAAGCGGTGCAGAGAACCGTCCAGGTGGGATTTGAAGTTCACCCCGTCATCGTCGACAAAGCTCAGCCGCTCTTTTCCCGCCGCCGTCGCATCGTCATCGAACCCGGCCTTGTCAGCGGCCGCCTCCATCGAAATGACCTTTTTGAACCCCGAACCCAGGCTCATCACCTGAAAACCGCCGGAATCGGTGAAGGTTGGCCCGTGCCAGTTCATGAACGCGGCCAGCCCACCGGCTTCGTCGACCAGGTCAGCACCTGGCTGCAGGTACAGGTGGTAGGCGTTGGCCAACAGGGCCTGCGCTCCGAGTTCGCGCATCTCTTCGGGGCGTACGGCCTTCACGGTGGCCTTTGTGCCCACCGGAATGAACGCGGGAGTCTGAATATCCCCGTGCGGTGTGCGGATTACTCCGGTACGGCCGTGCACGCTCCCCTGCCCCAGGGAGTAGGGGCTGCGGGTTCGTGATCCGGGGTCGAGGCGGGACTCGATTGTGAAGCCGAAGCTCACCTCCGCACGGTCCGGGCTGGCGGAGGTGCCGTCGCGCGCAGTGCTGTCCCCACCTGGGGCGCTGTCCGTGTGCATGGCTCAGGCTTCGCCGAGGAACTGAAGCATCTTGCCGGGGTTCATGATGTTCTTCGGGTCAATGGCCTTCTTGATGGCCATGTGCATTGCGCGGCTGCCCTCGTCGAGTTCGTGGCGCAGCCAGGGGGCTTTGAGTGAACCCACTCCGTGTTCGCCCGTGATAGTGCCGCCGCATTCCATGCCGGCCCGCATGATTTCGCCGAAGGCCTCTTCAGCCAGGCGCACCTGTTCGTCGTCGAGCGCGTTGAACGTGACGGTCGGGTGAAGGTTGCCGTCACCGGCGTGAGCACAGCAGGAAAAGGTGAGCTGCGGGTATTGTTCCGCGATCTCGTCCAAGCGAGCGAAGATATCGCGCAGCCGGGGTCGAGGCACGCAGATGTCGTCGACGAGTTCGCCACCGCCCAGTTCGTGGGTGAACTTCTGGGTTGCGGGAGAAACAGCGCGGCGCGCAGCAACCAGCAGCTCGGAGTCTGCCGGGTCGTCTGAAAAGAAGACGTCGTCAGCGCCGACGGCCTTTGCAACAGCCGTGAACCGTTCGAGTTCCGCGGCGGCCGATTCCGTCGAACCGTCACCGTCAGCCTGCACCAGCAGAATCGCCCCGGCACCATCCGGCAGACCGAAGTCGCCGTAGGCGTTGACGAACTCGATCACCTGCCGGTCCATGTACTCCATGAACGACGGACGGCCGCCCGCGCCCATGTAGTCCGTGACGGCGCCTGCCGCGCTGACGGAATCCGGGAAGATCGCCACCGCGGTCAGCGGCGGCGGAAGTTTCGGCACCAACTCGAGCGTCACCTCGACAACCACCCCGAGGGTGCCTTCGGCGCCGATGATGAGCGAGTGCAGGTTGTATCCGGCCACACCCTTCTTGGTGGGTCGGCCAACGGTGGTGAGCGTGCCGTCGGGCAGCACCACTTTGAGGCTGCGCACGTAGTCGGCGGTCACGCCGTATTTCACACAGCACATGCCGCCGGCGTTGGTCGACACATTCCCGCCGATCGACGAGATCGCCACCGACCCGGGGTCGGGCGGATAGGACATGTCAAAGCTGTCGAGGTGCCTCTTGAGGTCGCCGTTGATGATGCCGGGTTCGACGGTGCAGGTCTGTTCGACGGTGTTGACATCCAGCACACGGTTCATCCGCTCGAGGCTGAGCAGGATGCAGCCGTCAATCGCGTTGGCCGCTCCGGCCAGTCCGGTCCGTGCGCCCTGTGGAACGATCGGCACGCCGTGTTCGTGGGCGAAGCGGACGGTGGTCTGCACGTCCTCAACTGTCTGCGCGCGCACGAGCGCCAGGGGTTTGCCCGCGGTGCTGAACTGCGCGTGGTCGAAGCTGTAGGTCTGCAGAACATCGGGGTCGTCCGTAAACGCGCGCCCCAGTGTTTCCTTCAGGCCGGCAATATCGGCAATGCTCATGATCGACCGGTCACTTGCCCAGGAACTCGCGGGTGACGGCGATGAAGCGCTCCATGGCTTCGTCCGGGCCGATGCTCACACGAATGCCGGTGTGCAGGTTGCGCACTGCCAGGCCGTTGGCCATGCACACCTTTTCAAACTCTGCGGAACGTTCGCCCAGCGGAAGCCACACGTAGTTGGCGTCGGACGTCGGCACATCGATGCCAAGTGCGCGCAGCTCTTCTGTCAGTTTGTCGCGAGCTGCGGCAACTTCCTTTGCCCGCACATCGACTTCGGCAGATGCCCTCAGCGAGGCGAGCGCGGCTGCCTGGCCGATGCTCTGCACCGAGAACGGCGCGATCGACTTGCGCATTTCGAGGATGACGTCCGGGTGGGCAATTCCGTAGCCCACGCGCAGGCCGGCAAGGCCGTGGGCCTTGGAGAACGTGCGCATGATGATGAGGTTCGGGTAGTCAGCCAGTGCCGCAACGGCGTCAACCGCGTCTTCCGAGGTGATGAACTCCAGGTAGGCCTGATCGAGGACCACCAGAAGATCCGACGGCACACGATCCATGAAGGAGCGGAACTCGGCCTCGCGAATTGCGGGGCCCGTGGGGTTGTTCGGGCTGCACAGCACGACCAGCGTCGTGTCGTCGTCAATTGCGTCCAGCAGCGCGTCAAAGTCGTGGCGACCGTGGGCGGTCAGCGGGATCTGGCGGTTCTCCGCTCCGCTCATGACACCCACCTGGCGGTACATCTCAAAGGACGGCCACGGGTAGACGATGTTCGCGCCGGGGCCTGCCGTAATGGCGAAGGCGGCCGACAGGATTTCTGAACCGCCGGCACCGAACACGACGTTCTCAGGTGCCACACCCAGGAAATCGGCCATCGCCTCAGTCAGTTCGAAAACACCCGGGTCGGGGTAGACATTGGGATTTTCAGACGCCTTCGCAATGGCTTCGCGCACCTGCGGAAGCGGTTCCATGTGGTGCTCATTGGCCGACAGCTTGTAGGCGGTCATGCCTTCGATCGGAGCAGCCGGTTTGCCGGGAACATATGCCGCGGCATCACGCACGGCAGGGCGCAGGCGGTACTGAAAAGTCATGGGCTCATCGTACCGCCGCCCCAGGCTCACCCGGGCGGCACCTCGGGCCGCAGTCCGGCCCCAGACCACCCGAGCCGAACCGAAGAACCCGCGCGGCACCTCGGCTGTACCCCCGAGCTCAGAACAGCCGAGCCGAACCCGGGAACTCTTGCGGCACCTCGGCCGTACACCCCTGTTCTCCCATCCAGAACATGAAAAAGCTCCGAGGTGAAAACCTCGGAGCTTTATCTGGCGGTAGCGGTGGGATTTGAACCCACGGTAGGGGGTTGCCCTACACAACATTTCGAGTGTTGCACCTTCGGCCGCTCGGACACGCTACCGCGGACAACTCTAAGGCCTCAGCGGCCGCGGCACAAACTGGGGGACTGTCATTCTGCTCACTCTTCGCTGCCCGGCAACCGCAGATCGGCGAAAAAATCATCCAGCACGGCCCGGCACTCGTCAGCTCGCACACCGGGGTACACCTGCGGAATCGGGTGGGCCGCACGGTCGCGCGGAAGGTCCCACACGGACCCCACGGCACCGGTTTTGGGTTCGTGCGCGCCGAAGACGATTGCGCCCACGCGGGCGTTCATTGCCGCGCCGGCGCACATGGCACACGGTTCGACTGTGACGACGAGGACCGCCCCGTCCAGCCGCCACGTGCCAAGGGCCTGCCCAGCCTGGCGCAACGCGAGAACCTCGGCGTGCGCCGTGGGGTCAGCATCGGCTTCGCGCCGGTTACAGGCGGCCCCGACCACCTGCCCGTCGAGAATGACAACAGCGCCGATCGGCACATCGGATTCCGGGCAGCGGTGCGCCTGATCCAGCGCCTTGCCCATCCACTGCGCGTGCTGTTCGCGGACTGCAAGCGCCACGTCAGCTCACCGCTCCCCTGCAAACATCATCCGCACTGCAGACATCAACCGCGGTGAGCCTCCCCCGGCAGCGTGCAGCCCGGCGAATGTTCAGCGAACAGATACAAGCCATGCGCCTATTGTCTCTGCCCGCACATCACACACAAGCACCGCACGAACAAAAGGACGACAGGCTCAGCGAACGATAGGCTTAAACCATGAAGCTCCACGTGGCGGACCACCCGCTCATTGCCCACAAGCTCACTGTCCTGCGTGACGAGCGCACTGACTCAGCTCGCTTCCGCCAGCTGACCGACGAACTCGTCACACTGCTTGCCTACGAGGCCACGCGCAACGTCCGCGTGCAGCCCAAGCAGATCAACACCCCCGTGTGCGCAACCACCGGCACCCAGATCGCCCAGCCGCGCCCCCTGGTTGTGCCGATTCTGCGCGCCGGCCTGGGCATGCTCGAAGGCATGACCCGCATGCTGCCGACGGCCGAAGTCGGCTTCCTCGGCATGGTCCGCGACGACGACACACTTGAGGTTGAGACCTACGCTCAGCGGCTGCCGAACGACCTCGAAGACCGCCAGGTGTTCGTCATCGACCCCATGCTGGCCACCGGTCACACCCTGGAAATGGCCATTGACTTCCTGCTGGAGCGCGGCGTTTCGCACATCTCCACCGTCTGCCTGGTGGCCGCTCCGGAAGGTGTCAACTACATCACCGAGCGCTTCGGCGACCGCGCCGACATCGACGTGTTCACGGCAGCACTCGACGAAGGCCTCAATGAAAACAACTACATCGTCCCCGGTCTCGGGGACGCCGGTGACCGGATGTACGGCACCGCCTGATCCCTCTCCGGTCCCCAGCGGGGCCGGAACAGAGCAGCACGAGGTGCCTGGCACCTCGTGCTGTTCTTCTTTTGTCATCTTGGCCCACCGGGAAGCCCGTCAAAGCGCTTTCAGCGTCACCGAACGACTCTTTATTACGTCATATGTCGTCATAATCGTCTCAAAAGTGGAAATCCGCTTGGTTTTCGTTCGCGGCGTGACAAATAATGACGTCATGTTCTTCCTGCAGCGAATGCCGATGCTCTGCGTTCGCGACCTCACGTGCTGACACGGTCGCGAACGAGTTCTTCAGCAGCATCCGCATGTTCCCATCGCAAGAGAAGAGAATCCCATGACGCAGTACGCATCTGCACCCCAGAACGTCCACCCCCGCAGCGCAGCAGCAACCCGCAGGCGAGGAGCCCGCTTGACCCCGGTAGACCCGCAGTCCGCCCCTCGCACCTACGGCCCCGCAGGAGTCCAGGCACAGCCCGGTTCGGCCCGCGGAATCATCCTCTACATCGGCCTGAGCGAAGAAGAAGCCGCAGCTTCCGGCACCAACCTCACCGAAATCGCCGAATCGCTGCGCGACTACACGCAGGAACTCGCCCCGTCGTCGGAAACCCAGGCGATCATCGCGCTGGCACCGTCCGGTCCGGAACGCGACCTCGACGCCGTGCGCGCTGTCGCCACCGGATCGCCGGCTGCCCGCGGTGCCGCCGCCCGTTCCCACGGTCCCGTCCGCTCGCGTATTCCCAGCCGCATCCAGCCGCCCCAGCCGGCAGAAGCTCAGAAGCCCGCGGCTGGCCTCAAGGTCGACCTTCCGCGCCGCGAAGTGCACATCGACGGCCGTCTGGAGACAGTGACGGTCAAGGAATTCGACTTGCTGGCCACACTCGTCAGCAGCGAAGGCCACACCCTTTCCCGCGCCGAACTCGTCGACAAGGTGTGGGGCGATGACGCTGACCGCCCTGACGAACGCACCGTCGATGTTCACGTGCGTCGCCTGCGCAAGCGCCTGGGCTCATATTCCTCTGTTGTGCGCACCATCCGCGGACAGGGCTACCGCTTCGATTCGCACCCGGATGTCGAGGTGTGGAGCGCATCAGCTCTGCGCTGATCATGTGGGCGTGCGCGTCTCGCCCGGATGATGAGTTTCGGGCTGTGCTGAGCTGGCATATATGAGCCCACACTGAGGACTGGCCCAGAAAGCAGTCAGGTTCGGTTCGTAGACTGAAACCCTCATGTCTCGTACGAAGAACCCAGCCAAGGGCGTTGTCGTAGCCCTCCTCGGCGCGCTTTTGGCCGCGCTTCTGATCATCCACGAACTGATCCCGACGACCAACGGGCTTGCCCTCATCGTCGAATCGGCTCTGCCCTGGACGTGGGTGCTGCTCGTCCTGCTGCTGCTCTTGGCGCTCATCCGACTGTCGCCGCTGTCGATCATCGGCGTGCTCATTCCCGCCCTGGTGTGGGGTGTGATGTTTGGGCCCTACCTCAAGCCGGCATCTGATGACCGTGACGCCGACCTCATCGTGGCCACACACAATGTGGGTGCTCGCCTGCCGCAGCCGACTGCGACGGCACGGGCCATCATCGATCAGAAACCGGATGTTGTCGTCATTCAGGAGATCGAATCCCTGTCGGGCAAGATCATCAAAAAAGAACTCGACAAGTCGTTTGCGCACACGCAGGTTGCCGACACGGTCGGCGTGTGGTCACGCTGGCCGCTGACGCAGAAGCAGAACATCGACCTGGGTCTGCAGTGGCCGCGGGCATTTGAAACCACTGTGAAGAGCGATCACGGCGATGTGAAGCTGTACGCGGTGCACGTGCCGTCCGTTCGCCCCGGTGTTGAGACTCTGCGCAATTCAGCGCTGCAGAAGCTTTCCTCGGCCGTGAAACAGGAAGACGCCCAACACCTGATTGTGGCCGGCGACTTCAACGCGGTGCAGACTGACCGCTACTTCAAAGACCTCGATGAACAGCTGGTCGACAGCCGCAAGGCCGTCGGCGGCGGCTTCGGCTTCACGTGGCCGGCACAGTTCCCCGCGGTGCGGCTGGACCACATCATGGTCCGCGGACTCGATCCCGTCTACGACACCGTCATGGACCGCGGAACCTCAGACCACCGCGCGATCATTGCTGGGCTGAACCTGACGCAGTAGCTTCGGTGTTGCCGCGGACGTTTCAGTTCTTCGCGGTGCACTTGCCGGTGGGCACCAGCCCCCGCGTACCCTCTGCTGCTTTCAGCGTCGGCATGATCTCCTTGAGCGTGAGCGCATAGCCAGTTGCATCGTCGTTCTGCGACTTCGCAAAGACCATGCCCGATACTCGGCCGTTTGCCGCGATCAGCGGGCCTCCCGAGTTTCCTGGGCGCACATCGGCTCGCAGCGAATACACCTTGCGGACGGCTTTCTTTTCGCCGTAGATGTCTTTGCCTTCGGCGATAACTCTTTCGCGGACCCTCGATGGTGAAATCGTGTATGGCCCGTGTTCCGGGAAGCCCACAACGACGGAGTCGGCTCCCACGGCCAAGTCCTCGCCGCGCTGCATAGCGGGGGCCTGCAGGCTGGGCACATAGAGGACGGCAACGTCGATCGTGGGGTTGAAGCCCACCACCTGCGCCGGCAGGGCCTGTCCCTTGCCGGTGACCTGCACGGAAATCTGCTGAGCGGCCGCAACGACGTGGGCGTTCGTGGCCACATAGCGATCGGAGTACACCCAGCCAGTGCCTTCCGATGCGGAGTTGCACGCGGGCGCCTGAGCGGTGATCTTCACAACCGACTGGGCCGCTTCTTTGCCGACGGCCACCATTTCCGGGTTCGGTGCATCGACTTCGCGGATCTGCTCTTTCTGTCCGCTGAAGACATCCGGGAAGCCGTTGAAGCGCAGGGCTTCGCCCAGAGCACCGAGCGCCTGTGAGGACGGCACGGGCGCAGCCCCGTCGAGGGCGCGCACAATTACCGAATCGGCGGCCCACTGGTTAGGTTCGATGAGCGATGTTGTGCGAACCCACCCGGCACTGACCCACACCAGCAGGCAGAAGATCACAACACCGCTGATGGCGCCGCCGATGGCGTCAACGAGCCTGCCGGCGGCCGAACGGATGCGATCGCGCAGCACCCTCCCCCACGAAGCTCCGATCGCTGCCCCGATAAGACCCAGCACAAAGGGAACGGCAAAAGCGCCGGTCGGTCCGATCACATCGAGAAGCTCGTTCGTCCCGGCCAGTTTCATGCCGGCGAGCACTCCCCTGCCGATAAGCAGCCCGAGCGCAAACCCGATGAGCGCCCCAACGGTGGGGCTGAGACCGCGGATCCACCCCATCGCCAAAGACGACAGGGCGATGATCCCCAGCACCAGGTCGATCATCAGTACGCGCCAGGATAGTGCGCCTGGTAGCTGTGCGCACTGTTGACGCTGTTCATCAGCTGTGTGCGCTGTGTGGCGAAGTCCGTGAGCAGCTTCTTTTCACGTTCGCGTTCAACCTCACCGCCAGCGTGGACGTTGATGCGCTGGCGGGCGTTGGCCAGATTGATAGTCGTGCGGACCATCTTCTTGAAGGTGTCGGCACCCCCGTGATAGCCGGCTGCCCACCGCTTGCCCTGACTGCGGCCTCGCCACGTGCCGAACGTGTCGACCTCGGCCGGTGTCAGCCAGCCCGCCTGCCTGTATTCATCGAGCATGGCGCGGTCCTTGCGCACTTCGAGCCACCGCAGGACGAACGCGAGGCTGTACCAGATGACGGCGTATACCAAGGCCAGTCCGACGATGATGAGCAGGCCGAGGATTCCCAATCCACCCACAGCTCCGGCCATGAAGTTCCAGAGGGCGTGCAGGAAGGTTCCCACGGACCATCCCAGCGGCCACGCCAGAATCGCAGCCCACCACTGCCAGCGAGCTGCGGCAAAGCCGGTCACAACACCGGCCACGGCTGTGAACAGCGAGTGGCTCAGCGGCGACACGATGCCGCGCAGCACGAAGGTGATGGCCAGACCCACAAACTGTCCTTCGTCAAAGGACCCCGACAGGTACTGCAGATTTTCGGTGAACGCGAAGCCCGCACCGACCAGCGAACCGTAGATGAAGCCGTCGAGAGGACCCGTGAAGTGTCGGCGTGCGGCCAGGGCGAACACCGCGAGGAAAATGCCCTTGGCGCCTTCTTCGATGGGCGGGGCTCCGAGCACTGGGTACAGGAGGTCAAAAAGACTCTGTGAGCTGTCGAAGCCGATGACCAGGGTCGAACCCAAGAATCCCAAGGTCTGCACCACAATGGTGAAGACGATCGCCATGACTGCACCCCACAGCAGCGGCAGAACCAGCCACACGGGGTTGCGCTTCTTCCACCGGTTGAACCACAGGACCACCAGGAAGATGAACGCCATGGGCACCAGCGACAGAAGGACGATGAGAATGCCCAAGCCATTGAACGTCAGCGACTGAAACAGGATGATGAGCAGGAGCCCGAAGCCCAACAGCCCGATGGCAATGGACGCGAGGATGATTCGGACGAGCTCTCCGGTCGAGCCGTCTGGGCGCGACACGGTTGGGTAGGCAATTCTCGAGGCGCCGGTGAGCTGCCCGGATGGGGCCTGTTGGATTGGCCCGGTTGATGGCGCATACCAGGCTGGGCGCGAAGGACCGCCGTGCGGGTATTGCTGACTGTAGCTGCTGTGTGGGTGCTGCGTCATAGTCGCCGTTCGTGTGAGCTTCCGTTGCGTATCGCATACATGATTCCACACCCCGGTGACACTATGGCTTATCTCAGCTGTGAAGCCCCGCAGACTGATGCTGGAAAACGCTGAAGCCCCCCCCGCAGTGGCTGCGGGGGGCTTCAGCGTGCAGGGCTTCAGTCAGTGCGGACTTGAGCTCTGTCGATGTCAGTCGACGTTGATCTGCAGGGTCCGGTTGGTGTACTCGGTGAGTTCGTCGAGCAGCGTTTCGTCTTCGTGCAGCGTGCGGCCGAAGGACGGGACCATCTTTTCGAGCTTGGGCTTCCAGCCTTCGAACTGACGCGGGAAGCAGCGTTCGAACAGCTTGAGCATGATCGATGGGGCGGTCGATGCACCGGGCGAAGCACCCAGCAGAGCTGCAACGGAACCGTCAGCCGACGCAACGGTTTCGGTGCCGAAGCCCAGCATGCCCTTGCCGTTGGCGTCCTTCTTCATGACCTGGACGCGCTGACCGGCGTGGATGAGCTCCCACTGGCTGGGGTCGACTTCTGGAGTGAATTCGCCCAGAGCCTCGAAGCGGTCCTTCTTCGTGGAAGCCAGCTGGCTCATGAGGTAGGTCACGAGGTCGAAGTTGTCCTTGGCCACGTTGAGCATGACCGGGAGGTTGCCCGGGCGAACCGAGCGCGGAAGGTCAAGGAACGAACCGGTCTTGAGGAACTTCGGCGAGAATCCGGCGTAGGGACCGAACATCAGGTATTCCTTGCCGGAAATGACGCGGGTGTCCAGGTGCGGGACCGACATCGGCGGAGCACCGGTTGCGGCCTGGCCGTACACCTTGGCGTGGTGGCGTGCCACCAGTTCGGGGTTCGAGCTGCGCAGGAACAGACCCGAAATGGGGAATCCGCCGTAGCCGTTGGCTTCCGGAATGCCGGTCTTCTGCAGCAGCGGGAGTGCGTGGCCGCCGGCCCCGATGAACACGAACTTGGCATCGACGTCGAAGGATTCGGCGGCCGCGGTGTTCTTCACCGACACGCGCCAGCCGTTTCCGCTGCGGTTGAGGTCCGTGACTTCGTGGCCGGTGCGGACCTCAACGCCGTTGTCGGCGAGGTTGGCCAGCATCTGGCGGGTGAGCGAACCGAAGTCGACGTCGGTTCCGCTGGTCACGCGCGACAGGCCGTTGACCTGTCCCGGGCCGCGGTTTTCGAACATGAGGGGCAGCCACTCAGCCTGCGTGGCGGGGTCGTCGGTGAACTCCATGTCCTTGAACAGGGGGTTCTTGACCATGGCTTCGCGGCGAGCGCGAATGTAGTCGCGGCCGGATTCTCCGCGGCCGTAGGACACGTGCGGAACTTGGTTGATGAAGGTGCCGGGTTCGCCGACGATGCCTTCGTCAACGAGGTAGCTCCAGAACTGGCGGGAGACCTGGAACTGTTCGTTGATGTTGACGGCCTTGGCGATGTCGATGTTGCCGTTCTTGTCGGCCGGCGAGTAGTTGAGCTCGCACAGGGCCGCGTGGCCGGTGCCCGCGTTGTTCCATGCGTCAGAGCTTTCGCGTGCGACATAGTCGGTGCGCTCGTAGACGCGGATTGTCCAGTCGGGCTGAAGTTCGTGCAGCAGGGTGCCGAGCGTTGCGCTCATGATGCCCCCGCCGATCAGGACGACGTCAGCGTTTTCTTTGATACTCAAAGTCAGCATCCCCGTTCGGCTGTGTAGTAGATACTCCACTCAAACTCTACTCCTGTGCACACGGCGGTGCCTCCCAGGGTCACCGCGGGCCGAGCCCTTGAAAACACCTCGCCGACTTGTGTGCTTGAGCCTGTGGATGAAATCGACGATGTCCACAGCCTGTCTCAGGCGTAGAGAAGCCGACGGCAGCACGTGTCTGATGTGGCTATGAAAAATCTATTGACAGCGCTGAAGACAAGCGCACTCATCATTCTGACCGCCATCATGGCGTTCGCAGTTTCAGGACCAGCGGCCGCCGACGACGACTTCTACGGCCCCGGTCTGTGGCACAAAGAAGGGGTGCACAAGACCTTCTACGGCGCCTATCTCACGATCGACGGCAAACCGTCCTACTGTCTCGATGCGGGGCTTCCCTCACCCAGGCCACAGCACTTCAAGGGGGCTGAGCCAACATCGGTGCGCACACCGCAGACAGCCTGGCTGCTGGCGGAATACGCGGACTCGAAGGACAGCAGCCGGCAGGCGGCTCTGTCGGCGTTCGTCAAACTCGACAAGGCACTGCCCCACCGACACACCATGAAGGTGCGCACGCCGAAAGAGCTCGGCAAGAAGTTCGCAAAAGCCGCGGACATGTTCACCCAGATGCGCAAGGACGCCAAAGACTTCGCAGGCCCGTACACTCTGACCCTTGCGCCTAAGCACCGCGACGGGAAGGTGTTCGCCACTCCGACACTGACCTCGGCTGCGGGGAAGGAACTGGACTGGCCGGTGGATGTTGTCATGACCGGCGGCAGCGAAGATCTCCGCAGGCAGGTGCCGGCCGGCACGGAAGTATCTGTCTCAGCACCACCCGGCGCGCTGGTGTCTGTCGAAGCCACAGCCGCGGGGCTGCCGAGCACAGATGTTCTGGTGTACAAGCCCACTGACGGCAAGCGAGTTCAGAACGTCACCACGGGTGTTCCCGCGAAAGTCACCGCTAAGGCAACCGCGAACACGCAGCTGCCCTTTGCACCGACTGCCGAAACAACTGCCGAGGTTTCCTCTGACGGGAGCATCACAGACACCGTCAACATCACCGGCGCCCCGCCGAACTCAACACTGTCCGTGATCGCGCGGGCCTACCATTCGGACTCCGAGCCCGTGCAGAGTGCGGAACCACAGGGAACACTGGTCGACGAACAAGAACTCACGGCACGCATTGACGGCGACGGAAAGGCTCAGCTGACAACCGAAGTCGTGGAGGGCAAACCCGGCTGGACCACGTGGACCGTCGAAATCCTTGAAAGCGAAAGGTCAGACGGCTGGGTGTCCGACTGGGGCATCCCGGAAGAAACCGTCTACTGGGAAGAACCGCCGGAACCGACTCCCCCGCCAGAAGAGCCCACGCCGTCTGAAGAGCCGACACCGTCTGACACACCCACACCGGAAGAATCCCCAACGCCGGAAGAAACTTCCTCGGCCCCAACGGAACAGCCGGAACCGAAGCCCGAGTCCACGCCGGAAGCCGGAGGCGAAGAAACCCCCACGCCACAGGAACCTAAGCAAGCCGAAACGCTGCCCCGCACGGGTGCGGACTGGCGGGTTGGCGCCGGAATGGGGCTGGTCCTGCTGGGAATCGGCGCGGCAGCGGTGGGATTCACCCGGAAGCGAAGCTGATTGCACAGCGCGTTAAAGCAGAACGCACACTGAATCTGCACTGACAGCACGAGGGGGTGGACAGCACCAGCTGTCCACCCCCGGGGGCCTAAGGCCAGTACCGAAGATCCGGTGCCGAACCTCAAATGCCCAACATCAGTCCTTGCTGTCTGTCTCTTAGTCAGCCTCACTCTGCGCAAAGCGGCTGGCAAAGTCCAAATACCAGTCAAGAATCTCGTTGTCAGCGGCAGCAGATCGGTTGACAACATCTGGCGACTGGCCCTGGAAGACCTTCTTGAGCGGCACCTCGAGAAGTTTGCCGGTGCGGGTCATGGGAACACCGGGGGCGGCGATGATCTCGTCCGGTACGTGCCGCGGAGACACCTCGGTGCGGATCGTCTGAACGATCTTGGAGCGCAGCTGCTCATCAAGTTCGGTTCCCGGCGAGGTCACAACGAACAGCGGGAGGTAGTAGTCACCATCGCCGAGCTCGGCGCCGATCACCATGGACGCCTGCACGCCCTCAACCCGGTTGACCGCATTCGTGATGTCCGACGAGCCCATGCGGATGCCGCCGCGGTTGATGGTCGAATCCGAACGACCGTGGATGACCCAGCGATCATCGGCGGAGCGCGTCACCCAGTCGCCGTGGCGCCACACACCGGGGTACACGTCAAAATAGGCGTCCCTGTACCGGCTGCCGTCAGGGTCGTTCCAGAACTTCACCGGCATCGACGGCATCGACTCGGTCACCACGAACTCGGCGAGCTCATCCACAACAGAATTTCCGTGGGCGTCAAAAGCATCGGCGGCAACGCCCAGGTACGGCCCCTGCAGCTGACCCAACACAACTGGGTCCAGCGGGTTCGAACCGATGAACGCGGTGCAGATATCGGTTCCACCGGAATCCGAGCCCACACGGATATTGGGGGCCACGAACTCGTACGCCCACTTCCACGTTGAACCCGGCAGCGGTGAACCGGTCGACAGGATTGTCCGCAGGGATGACAGATCGTATTCGGCGCGCGGCTTCGCGCCGGCCTTCTCCATCATCTGCAGAACCGCGGCACCCGTCGCGAAATGGTTTGCCTTTTCCCGGCTGACGATCTCAAAGTGGCGCGAAGCCGAACCGGCCACCGGGGAACCGTCGTAGACGACGATCGCCGCACCGGCACCAAGGCCGTTGACCAGGATGTTCCACATGATCCACGTGGGCGAGACAGCCGTGTAGGTCACGTACCCCGGCTCAAGTTCGCTGTGCAGAACACTCTTCGCCGCTTCTAGAACAATGCCGCCGTGACCGTGCACAATGCCCTTCGGCTTGCCCGTCGTGCCGGACGAAAAAACAACCCACAGGGGGTGCGAGAACTCCACGCGAGTGAATTCCGGTTTCTGCGGCTGAGCAACAATGTCAGAGAAGACAGCGCTCGGCACACCCACCTCGGCAGCGTCAGCTTCGGGCAGGCGGTCACCCAGATTGTCGACCAGTACGTGCGCCTTGATGCTGGGCATCTGCTCCACTAGCGACGCCGCAGATGCACGCAGATCAATCTGCTTGCCGTTGAACTTGTAGCCATCAACGGTCAGCAGCACCTTCGGTTCAAGCTGCTGGAAGCGGTCCAGCACGCCCGCAGAACCGAACTCCGCCCCGACAACCGACCAAATAGCTCCCACGGATGCACTGGCCAGCAGGCCGACAACCGTCTGGGGGATGTTCGGCAGCACGGCACAGACAACATCGCCTTCACCCACCCCTGATGACCGCAGCCATTCGGCGAGCGCACCGACCTGTCCCGCGAGCTCCGCCCAGGTCAGAGCTCGCCGGTTCAGATCTTCGTCCAAGCCGATGAGCGCCTCGTCATCCGGTGCGCTGTCAGCCCGGCGCAGCATGTTTTCGGCGTAGTTGATCTGGGATCCCGCGTACCAACGGGCATCTGGCATGGTGCCGGTGACCGCCGGACCGTCTGCGCGGTCGCCGATTATGTCGAAGAACTCCCACACCGCGTCCCAGAAGTCGTTCAGGTTCTCGACTGACCAGGCGTGCAGCGACGCGAAGTCGCCCACCGGCACACTCCGTGTTTCAGCCAGCCACTCCTGGAACTCCCGTATTTTCGATGCGGCAATCCGCTCCGGTGAGGGCGTCCACAGAACGTCACCGGGTTCCGCCTGTTCAAAGTTCTCCGCAAGTGCCATAGATGTCCTTTCTGCCGCGCTTCATTGCGCTGTGTGCTGCGGTGTGCGAAATGTTTCTGTGCGCCTCGTTTTGGGCCGGTCGGGCTGACCAGCCCAGAACGAAGCGCCCAGATCTGGTGAGTCTCAGTCCTCGGTGTCCCCGATGTCGTAGGCGGCGGCCTTTCCGTCGGTGCGCTGAACCGTGACGCCGTTGTCGGCGAGTTCTGCGAGCGCTTTGCGGCTGGTATCTGCAGCAACACCCGCGCACAGGTCTTCGAGCACTCGAACTTCGAAGCCTTCGTCCAATGCGCTCAGTGCTGTTGCGCGCACGCAGTAGTCGGTGGCGATGCCGCAGACGCTCACGTGTGTCACACCGCGTTCCCGCAGCCATTCGGCAAGTTCTGATTCGCCGTCTGCCTCTACACCGTCAAAACCGGAGTAGCCATCTGAGTACTGCCCCTTGAGGAACTGGGCATCAACTGCCTCCAACACCGGTTTGAGGGCCGGTGCGAACTGCGCACCCTCGGTGTCTGCCGCACAGTGCACGGGCCAGGTGGTTGTGAAGTTCGGTTCGGAAGAAAAGTGCGTGCCGGGGTCGATGTGCCAATCCTGCGTGGTCACAACGAAGTCGTCAGGCCCCTCTTCCACGTAGTCGGCAATCGCTTCGGCTGCTGCCAGTCCCCCGTCAACACCGAGAGAACCGCCTTCACAGAAGTCATTCTGAACATCAACGATGATGAGTGCAGTTGTCATGACCACAGTCTACGGAATGTGGTTCAGGTCTCTTCTGCGTTCCTTGGCAGAGTTCACTTTCTCGTTGCCTAAGAGAATGCTGAGTCTTTTAGCCTTGTTGGGTCAGTCTGCACTTTCGTGTGCTCACACCTCTCATTAGGACTCATATGAAGCGCCATGCTCTGCTCGCCGGCACTGCCGCCGTCGGTCTCGCATTCGGCTCCGCAGTTCCCGTTTGGGCCGCTCCCGCCGATCCTCATATCTCTGAAATCTCCTACCCGTCGAACGATGCCGACTTCGTTGAGATCGTCGCCCCCGCTGGTACGGATCTGTCCGGCTGGGTCGTCGGTTCTGTCACTCGAGGCGGCGCTCTCAACAGCGACGAATCGGTCGTCACCCTGCCCCAGGGCACGGTTGTCGGTGAATCCGGTGTTCACGTTGTCGAACTTCCGCTGACGAACTCTGTCAAAAGCGGCGCCGCCGCTGATGGTTCCTACGGAGCTTCCGTTTTCGTGGTCAGCGCCGATGGAAACCTCGTCGACTTCAAGCAGATCGGCGGTGTTGTCGGCGGAAAGGGCGTCACGGCGTCCAACAGCGACAAGCTGCCTGCCTCGGTGCGCGGTCAGCAGGCAGAGCCCACTGGAGCAAAGGCTTCCGGCAAGGACCAGTCGATCCAGCTCAACTGCTCCGAATGGGAATCAGGTGAGCCGACCCCGGGAACCGCACCCGACCCCAGCACGTGCGACGCACCTGACAACCCCAACCCAGATGAGCCCGGCACACCTGGCCCAACAGACCCTTCGGACCCGGAGAACCCGGCCAACCTCCTGCCGATCAACACCATCCAGGGCACCGGTGACGAAAGCCCGTATAAGGGCAAGACCGTCACCACCACCGGTGTTGTGACGGCCGCTTACCCGACCGGCGGGCTGAACGGCTACTACATTCAGACCGAAAGCACCGGCGGAGACAACCACGACTTCGCAGAGGGCTCGCACGGCATCTTCGTCTACTCGAAGGACACCGTGAAGCAGGTCAAGACCGGTGACAACGTCGAAGTGACCGGCAGTGTCAGCGAGTACTACGGACAGACCCAGATCAGCGTTGACGGTGGGGGACTGAAGAAGCTCGACGAAGCAGCGGTGGCCCCGAAGCCGTACGAAGGCGCATTCCCGGAAGACCCTGCCAAGCGTGAGGCCCTCGAAGGCATGCTTGTTCAGCCCACCGGCGACATCACGGTCACCGACAACTACTCGACCAACACCTACGGTGAAGTCGGCCTGGCCAACGGAACTGAAACCCTGCGCCAGCCCACGGATGTGGCGCGCCCTGGATCAGAAGAAGCCAAGAAGGTCGACGCCGAAAACAAGAAAAAGGCCTATGTCCTCGATGACGGCGGCACCGCGGACTTCTTCAAGACTGCGAAGGACACCCCGCTGCCGTACCTGAGCAACGACAAGCCGGTGCGCGTGGGTGCCAAGGTCACGTTCACCAAGCCCACCGTTGTCGGCTATGGCCACGACAAGTACCGCCTGCAGCCCACGGGGTTCCTGCCGGACAACAATGAGCTGACCCCCGCTGAGTTTGAAAACACCCGCGCAAACGTACCGGGTGTCGGCGGTGACATGACGCTGGCCAGCTTCAACGTGCTCAACTACTTCCCCACCACCGGCGACACAGAAAAAGGGTGCAAGGCCTACACCGACCGTGAGGGCAACCCAGTCGGATCGAACTACTGCACGCCGCGTGGCGCGTACAACGAAGAGAACTTCAAGCGTCAGCAGGCAAAGATCGTCGCGGCCATCAACAAGCTCGACGCTTCAGTTGTCGCATTGGAAGAGATTGAAAGCTCCGACAAGTTCGGCAAGGACCGCGACTGGGCTCTGGAAAACCTGGTCAAGGCGCTGAACAAGGCGGCAGGCGAGGAGCGTTGGGCTTTTGTCCCCTCCCCGAAGTCGATCCCGGAGACCGGTGACGATGTCATTCGCACCGCTTACATCTACCAGAAGGCCGAAGCAAAGCCCGCAGGCGAATCAGCAATTCTCGACAGCCCGGCGTTCCACAACGCTCGCGCGCCCCTGGCGCAGAAGTTCCAGGCCGTCGGCGTGGACAACCCCGAGGCTTCCGAGTTCATTGCCGTTATGAACCACTTCAAGTCCAAGGGCTCCGGCAAGGGCGAAGGCAATGAAGACTCAGGTGATGGCCAGGGCAACTCGAATGCCGACCGCGTTAAGCAGGCCAAGGCTGTCGTTGACTTTGCTGACGCGCAGAAGAAAGCCATGGGCACTAACCGCGTGTTCGTTCTGGGTGACCTGAACTCGTACACGAAGGAAGACCCCATGCAGGTCTTCTACGAAGCCGGGTACACCAACGTCGGTGAGCACTTCGATGCGGCACCCACCTACCTGTTCGGTGGGCTGACCGGAAGCCTCGACCACGTGCTCGCCTCGGAAGAAGCGATGGGTCCGAAGGCACAGGCACGCTCGGCTGCTCCGACCGCTGCGGCGGGTGCTGTGACCGGCGCTGCCACATGGGAGATCAACTCGGTCGAATCGGTCGCGCTGGAGTACAGCCGCCACAACTACAACGTGACCAACTTCTACCAGCCCGACGAGTTCCGTTCGTCTGACCACAATCCGAGCATCGTGGGCATCAGCACAGGTGCGCCGGCAGAAGAACCAGGTGACAACGACGACCAGGCTCCGGGCGAAGACGAAGGCCAGGAACCCGGCGACCAGCAGCCGGGCGATGGCGATGGTCAGGAACCCGGCGAACAGCCCGGTGACAACGACGGCCAGCAGCCAGGCGAACAGCCCGGTGACAACGACGGTCAGGGACCGGGTGAGGAATCTGGCGAAGATGCATCGGACGACGCAGCCGCTGGCAACGAGGGTTCGGATGACAGCGAAAGCCAGCCGGGCCCCGGCGGTTCGGACTCCCAAGGATCCACAGCGAGTGGCTCTGACAGCACTTCGGACTCGGGCAGCGGGAAGGGCCTGCCGCGCACAGGCGCAGAACTCACTGCCCTCGGCGCGGGCCTAGCACTGCTGGCGGCAGGAGCTGCAGCAGTGTTTGCAAGCCGAAAGCGTGCACACACTCGCCGCTGAACTGAAGAGCTGAGCTGACAACTGCGGCTCAGCAAACAACGCAGGGGTGGTTCTCCGCACAACGGAGAACCACCCCTGCGTCGTCTCCGGAGTCTCCTGTTCCACGACGAAGTACAGCCCAATCCGAAAAGGGAGCTGCAGCTCGGCATGGCCACACCCAGATTTGGACAGACGCACACCCTTTAGCCGGATTCTGCGCCTTAGCAACAACTGCTAACGGGAGTTTCTGTTGCTAAAGGGAGTCTTCTTACGGCTAAAGCGTGGATTCCGGCTAAGGGGTATTTTTCCCTGCCAAGCCGCCACAGCCTGCCAGCCCACATAGGAAACGATGGCCCAACACATGGCAGCCAAACAAAAAAATCTCGGGACATCGAGTTAACGATGTCCCGAGATTTTCATTTGCGCGCCACGAGGGATTCGAACCCCCAACCTTCTGATCCGTAGTCAGATGCTCTATCCGTTGAGCTAGTGGCGCACATCCGTGCGGACCTGAACAACTATACACAGTGTTTGCGGGAAACCCAAAAGCACGCCGCGTGAGGCTGCCCACAACGATAAAACCGCTCTTGCAAAAACACGTCATGTTTATGCAAGCAACGGCCACAAGAATTTTAGAATCGCGCCACACGGAACCATCTTGTGAGCCAACACACATGTTCAGTGGCCCGTTTTCCTCTCCAGCGTACATTCTGCGTTCCTACGGTGGGCTTGTCTCAAGAACACCGAAAGCTTGGAGTTAAGCATGACCGTCATCGACCGTGGCTCAGTCGAAGACCTGCTCGCAGGCGCACCCACGAAGAATGAGAAGATCCTCGAATTCGTCAAGCGCGCTGCCGAGCTCACCACCCCGGACCGCATCGAGTGGATCACCGGAGACGAAGAACAGCGTCAGGCAATCACCGACCAGCTGGTCGAAGCCGGCACTCTCGTCAAACTGTCCGAACCGGCCAACTCGTACTACGCAAAGTCCGACCCCGCCGACGTCGCACGCGTTGAATCGCGCACCTTCATCAACTCTGAAAAAGAAGAAGACGCCGGCCCGCTGAACAACTGGATGGACCCGCAGGAAATGCGCGCCACGCTCAACGAGCTGTTCACCGGCGCTATGCGCGGTCGCACCATGTACGTCATCCCGTTCGCAATGGGACACATTGACGCCAAGCACCCGCAGTTCGGCATCGAGATCACCGACTCGCCCTACGTTGTTCTGTCCATGCAGATCATGGCCCGCGTCTCAAACGAAGTCCTCGAGGCTATCGACAAGAACGACGGCAAGTTCGTCGAATGCATGCACTCGGTGGGTGCCCCGCTCGAACCGGGCGAAGAGGACGTCGCTTGGCCGTGCAGCGAGACCAAGTACATCACCCACTTCCCGGAAGACCGCTCCATCTGGTCTTACGGATCCGGCTACGGCGGCAACGCTCTGCTGGGCAAGAAGTGCTACTCGCTGCGCATTGCTTCGGCCATTGCCCGCGACGAAGGCTGGCTGGCCGAGCACATGCTCATCATCAAGCTGACCAACCCCGAAGGCGAATCCAAGTACATCGCGGCCGCATTCCCGTCGGCCTGCGGTAAGACGAACCTCGCAATGATCACGCCGACCGTCCCCGGCTGGAAGGCTGAGACCCTCGGCGATGACATCGCCTGGATGCGCTTCGGCGACGACGGTCAGCTCTACGCGGTCAACCCCGAATACGGCCTGTTCGGCGTTGCTCCCGGCACCGGCTACTCGACCAACCCGACCGCAATGGCAGCAATCGACGCTGGCGGCAACATCTTCACCAACGTTGCCCTCACGGATGACAACACCGTGTGGTGGGAAGGCAAGACCGACGAAGCCCCGGCCCACCTGACCGACTGGAAGGGCAACGATTGGACTCCGGAGTCCTCGACCCCGGCAGCCCACCCGAACTCGCGCTTCTGCACCCCGATTGCCAACGTGCCCACCGCAGCTCCGGAATGGCAGGACCCCAACGGCGTCCCGATTTCGGCAATCCTGTTCGGCGGTCGTCGCAAGACCACGATGCCGCTGGTGACCGAGACCCACGACTGGCAGCACGGTGTGTTCATGGGCTCGGTCCTGTCCTCCGAACAGACCGCCGCCGCTGAGGGCAAGGTCGGCGTTGTCCGCCGCGACCCCATGGCTATGCGCCCGTTCATCGGCTACAACGTCGGCGACTACTTCCAGCACTGGCTGAACATCGGCAAGACCGAAGGCGCCAAGCTGCCGAAGATCTTCTACGTCAACTGGTTCCGCCGTGACGACGACAATTCGTTCCTGTGGCCCGGATTCTCTGAGAACTCGCGTGTTCTCAAGTGGGTGTTCGAACGTGTTGCCGGCACCGCCGAAGCTGTTGACACCCCGCTGGGCAAGGCTCCCGCCGAAGGCGCCCTTGACGTTGACGGACTCGATGTCACTCCGGAACAGCTGCAGAAGGCCCTGGCCATTAAGCCCGAAGAGTGGGCTGAAGAGCTCAAGTCGATCGAAGAGTGGTACGAGGAACTCGGCGACCACGTCCCGGCTGAGCTGCGCGGCGAAGTCGACAAGCTGCGCCAGCGCCTGGGACTCGCCTGACCCCAGCTCGAGCGGAAGCATCGGCTGACATAACAGACCGGCGAGCGTCCGGCCTCAGGTTCACGAGCCAGAACCGAGGTCGGGCGCTCGTTCTGTTTCTCCTGGTGGAACTGCCCTTTTCTCCTGGTGAAATTCCCCTTTTCACACCGCGCACCGGCCGCTACCGTGGTGGGAAGAGATGACACTTCGGTGTCACCCAACTGCGGAGAGGAATCTTCAATGACTGACAACCCTCAAGGCACCATCGACCAGCTCGAATTCGATGCTCTGATCAGCGCAGATCAGGCTTCGGGCAGCAAGGTTTCGATCTACATTCCCACGAAGGTCTCCGGCGGCCAGGACAAGCTTGCGGCCGGGC
Organism: Brevibacterium sp. HMSC24B04; assembly: GCF_001806835.1. NCBI lineage: Bacteria > Bacillati > Actinomycetota > Actinomycetes > Micrococcales > Brevibacteriaceae > Brevibacterium > Brevibacterium sp. HMSC24B04. The sequence continues at coordinate 22,510 of NZ_KV786087.1, forward strand.
TTATGCGCGATCAGCTTGGCGGCGCGAAAGCGGACCTTGAAAGTGCGGGTCTCAGCGCGAGCGAAGCTGCGGCGATTGTCCAACCCGTCCAGAAGGCCCTCGATGACCCTGGTTTCTGGCTGCACATGAGCCGTGGCCTGGCGGTTTTCGCCGCGGATGGCTTCTACCGGATCATCCGCATTCCGCTTGAGGTTCCGGCCCTGCGCACGGTTGACGACCACTTCAATGTGGTTCCCCTCGCACCGATGCTCGAACAGGCCGGCCGTGTGTACGTTCTGGCATTGGCCAAGAACTCCGTGCGCCTGTTCGATGCCAGCCGCAACCACATCGAGCAGCTGCCGCTGGGCTCGATTCCTGAGAACTTTGACGCCACGGTCACGGAGCTTCCGGAGCACAACCTGCAGTACCGTTCCGCAGGTGGCGAGCGCACGGGCTTCTACGGTACTGGCGGCGGCGGTGACACTGAGGATCACCTGCGGGAGAACTTCCTTCGCCGCGTGGGTGAAGGCGTTGCGGCTGAGCTTGGCACTGCGCGTTCGCAGCCGCTGGTTCTGGCTTCCGTGCAGGAGTATCTGAGCCCGTTCAAGAGCCTGTGCCCCTACCCGAACATCCAGGACGTGGTCATCGCGGGCAACCCTGAACAGACCAGGCCCGAAGAGCTCCGTTCGAAGGCGTGGGAGGTTCTCAACGACAAGATGCAGGCTGACGAGGCCTCTGTTGTCGAGCATGCTCGTTCGCTCATTGCGTCGGGCAAGGGCTCCTATGACCTGGGTGAGATTGTGCAGGCTGCTGCCGAAGGCCGGGTCGACACGCTGTTCACTCCGCGTGACATTCAGCGTTTGGCCGCGACGAACGCCTACGGGCCTGCCAGCCGGGCGATTCTCGCAACTGTCGCGAATAAGGGCACGGTCCGCACGGTTGCCGAGTTCCCGGAATCGTCGGAGGCTGTTGCCACTTTCCGCTACTGACCTGCTCACCTGGCCCTAACGCACGAGGTGGAGCTGCAGATTTCTGCAGCTCCACCTCGTGTTGTGGGGTGGGGACGATCAGACGTCGTCGTCGGCGGGCATACCGCCTTCGCCCTCCCAGGTCTCAATCAGTGGGATCTTGTTGCGGTTGAACTTCAGGCGCACACCGTAGCCGCCCTGGCTATCGTCGGGGATGAAGATCGCCCCGTAGTGTTCGAGGGCGCGACGCAGATCGGTCTGCTGTTCGACAGTGAGGTCCCACTGTCCCTTTTCAAATGCTTTGAGCTGTTTGCGGGTGCAGCCGGCGCGTTCGGCAACAGCGGTCGCTGAAAGCTGTACGAGTGCGCGGGCAGCACGGGCAAGGTATCCGTCGATGATCATGGTCTGGCTCATGTGTCTGTCCCTCCTTGGACATTGTGTGCTCCGTGCGCGGAACTCACATCTGTGAGCTGCCGTCGAAGCGGGCGGCCGCATATTCGGCTCCCCACGCCAGCACATCGCGCGAAGCTTCCATCATCCTGCCGAAATGGAGGAAGGAATGCAGTGCACCTTCCTCTAAGTGGAACTCCCTTTCGCGGCCGAATGTTCCCAGAACCTTGTTCAGGGCTCGCGAATCATCGGCCAGGGGGTCGAGCTCGGCCCCGACGATGAACATGGGCGGTACGGGTTTGGAGTAGTCGGCCGTCAGCGGGTCAACGTAGGGATTGGCAACGTACTGAGCGCCGCGGTAGTGGGCTTCGAGCATCACTTCGAGGTCGGCACAGCTCAGGCCGTCCCACCAGCCGCCGTACAGACGCATGGTGGCGGAGTCCCGCAGCCCGTAGGCGCCGTAGTACAGCAGGAGTGAGCGAGTCGATTCGAAAGCGCTGTCCCCTCCTGGCTGCCCGGCACTCGGGTCAGCGTCGAGGCCGGCCGCTTCGGCAGCAACGTGGGGTTCATCGCGCAGAAGAAGGGTTGCTGTCAGTGCCAGGTTCGCCCCGGCGGAGTCTCCGGCGAAGGCAAGGCGTTTGGGGTCGATGCCGTGTTCGGAGCCGCGGGCCGCGAAGTAGGCGGCGGCACCGGCAACTTCGTGCATCGCCTGTGGGAAGACCGCTTCTGGGGTCAGTGAGTAGTCCACCGCAATGACCGCCGCCCCGGATTCGGCCGCCAGCACGCGCTGAATCCGGTCGTGGGTATCAAGGTTGCCCACGGTGAAGCCGCCGCCGTGAACGAAGATGATCGCCGGCAGGGTTTCAGCATCCACGGGGCGGTGGATGCGCACGGGGACCGAGGCTCCGGCCAGGGGCAGCGTCATGTTGTCGGTGCGGACCATCTGCGGGCCGCCTTCGTTCCAGAATGCGCGTTCGTCGTTGTAGTCGGCGCGCATTGCTTCGATCTGGCCACCGCTTGCACCCACGAATGCGAAAGGGGTGCGCGCAAGCTGGTGTCGGACCACGGCGGCCTGTTCGGGCGTCATCGCACGGCGAATATGCGCGGGGATGGACTCAAAGGTCTGTTCGTCGGCCATGGGGCAATCGTCTCACTCATCTAACTACGTCCTATAGAACCACGGGCTTCGCACACAGCGGAGTCCGAAGACCCCGCCCACAATGGGAAAGACCCCCGAAAACTCAAGGTTCTCAGGGGTCATCACCGTTTGGCGGAGTTGGAGGGATTTGAACCCTCGGTCCCCAAACGCGAGGACTTCACCTTAGCAGGGTGACGCTTTCGACCGCTCAGCCACAACTCCAGGCAGATACAGGTTACAGTCCAAGCGCCGCGGGAGCAAAAGCACCCCCGTTCCCTCGCCGCAGCTTACGCCGCTAGGTGTGCTCTGCCGGTTCCGCCGCCGAGGTGGAGCTCACCTGAACGTCACATGTGACCTGTGTTGGCGGTCGGCTCGGTACACTTGCTGTTCAGCCGAGGAACATATGCTCACCGCGCCGCTCTTGTCAGCGGCACGGCTGATGAATAGAGGAGACGACACGGTGACCGATTCCCACGACACCACAGGCGACTCTGGCTCCGCTGGCAGCGCAGACAAGCCGGACGGTGCAGGCACCACCCAGCACGGACGCTGGGAAAATCTTCCTCCTCGCAGGGTCCTTCGTGCCTCCTCTCGCCCTAATTTCCGCGGTGACAAGCCCACTGGAACACATAGCGCAGAACCGGCGTCGCCGGAGACTGTCCGCCCCACCCCGGCTTCTGAACATCACAGCGCGCGCGATCTGAGCGAACCCTTCCCGTCACGCCGCGAGCTGCGCGAACAGCGTGAACGCGAAGAGCAGCAGCGCGCAGCACAAGCAGAAGAAACCGCACCGGCTGACGCGCCCACCGCCTCGCCCGCGGAATCTCAGGAAGCATCGCCCACCCGATCAGCAGCGGCCACCGCGGCAACCGCTCCCGCCGCAGCTGGAGTGCCAGCAGCCGCCACTCCAGCACCCGCCGCTCCGACAGCCGGCACCACCCCCGCCGCAGCCGCCTCGGGAACCCCCGCCACCTCGACCGCTGCCCCACCGCACACCGCGCACCGAGACTTTGACGAAAACGACAACGCTCAGCCGCGTCACGGTCAGCGCGGCGGTGACGGCTTTCCGTCGATTGTCATGTGGACGACGCTGGGAACGATGCTGCCGGGTCTGGCGATCGTCCGCCGCAACCGCAAGTCGATTGCCGGATGGATTCTGCTGTGCGGCTTCTTCCTGGGCATCGCGGCCATCGTCATCACGGCACTCATCTACGGTCCGACGGCTTTTGCCAGCCGCGTGGTGTCCAGCCCGAAGACCCTGCGGTTCGCATCGATTGTGCTCCTCATAGGACTCGTCATCTGGGTCCTTGTGATTCTGCGGTCCTTCGCGGTGTCCAAACGCGGCTTCCGCCTGCCCAAGCCGCAGAAGGTGCTCAGCTGGGTGCTTGTGGTCAGCCTCATTGTGATCGTCGGCATTCCGCTGAGTGTCGGCGCCGCATACGCCAATGTCACCGCCACCACTCTGTCAAAGGTGTTCGGCAAAGAAGGCGCCAAGGTGCTCAAACGCGAAGACCTGTGGGCTGACAAGGAGCGCATCAACGTGTTCCTCATCGGCCAGGACAGCGCCGACAACCGCCAAGGCGTGCGCCCCGATACCATGCTCGTGGCCAGCATCGACACGCGCAGCGGACAGACAACCCTGATTTCGGTCCCGCGCAACCTGGCCTTCCCCGAATTCCCGGAAGGCTCGAAGCTCGCTGAAACGTTCCCCAACGGCTTCCGTCCCACCGGTAATCCCACGGAGGACCTCATCAACGCGGTGTGGGACTGGGCTGAGAACTCGCCCGAAGCCGTCGGCGACACCCACGGTCTCGAACCGGGCATGTTCGCCACCATCCAGGCGGTTGAAGCCTCCCTGGGGCTCAATACCGACTACTGGACTGCCGTCAACATGCAGGGCTTCACCGACCTCATCACCACCATGGGCGGTGTCGAACTCGACGTTGAACGCCCCATCCCGATGGGCGGTGGCACCAACCAGCACACCGGTGCGAAGAACCAGATCTTCGACTGGATCGACCCGGGCCCGCAGCGCCTCGAAGGCAAGAAAGCACTCTGGTACACCCGCAGCCGTGACGGGGCAGACAACTACGACCGCATGTGCCGTCAGCAGCGTTTCCTCAAGGCCGCTCTTGAACAGCTCAGCCCGCAGGAAATGGCGCTGAAGTACCCCCAGCTGGCTGCGAGTGCATCTGACAACATCCGCACCGACATCCCGCTGTCGGACCTCAGCGCATTCGCCGACCTCGCCATGGTCATGCGCGATACCGAAGTGAAGTCCGCCCAGATCACCAACGATGTCGTCAACACCCTCCACCCTGACTATGACGACCTACGCGAATGGGTGAAGAAGCAGACCTCCTCGGAAGACGGCAAGAAGAAGGCCGGCAAGGCCCCGACCGACGGCAGCACGGGCGGCTCAGAGAACACAGACAGCACGCCCGAAGACTCCACCTCGCCATCAGAGGAACCGCAGCAGGAAACCGAGACCACAGAGCCCGGCATCGGCATGGAAACCGATGGCGGCAAGTGCTACCCGCACGGCTACAAGCCGGGCGACCCCTGGCCGGGCTACCCGCACAACGACAAGCTGCGCGGAGGTGCGAACGCTGGGACCGGTGCCGATGGCTGATATTGCGATCATCGGCATGGGCCCGCGGGGCCTGACTGTTCTGGAGCGCCTGGTTGCGCTGTCGTCTGCTGGGACGGACGAGGTGCCGCCCCGGCTGCGCATTCATGTGATCGATCCGTTCCCGCCGGGCGCGGGTCGGGTGTGGCGGACGGATCAGAGTCCGTCGCTGCTGATGAACACAACGGCTGCCGAACAGACGGTGTTCGCAGATGAGTCGTGCGGTGTGCCGAATCCGGACCAGGGGCCGTCGATGGCCGAATGGTCATCGGATCCGCGCAGCCCGGGCTCGTATTTCCCCAGCCGTGTTGAGTACGGCCGGTATCTGCGCGATTCCTACCAGCGGATCGTCGCGCGGGCGGAAGAGACACAGACCGCGGCCGTCATCCCGCATCAGGCGCGGGTCACCGACATCACCGAACCGGACGGCACGGACGGTCAGCAGGTTCTGCGTTTATCCGATGGCAGCCGCCTGGCTGTCGACTACACCGTGCTGTGCTTGGGCCATATTGAGGCGCGTCTGACGGATGAGCGCCGTTCCTATGCTGAGCTCAGCCGCGAGCCCGGTGTCGAATACCTGCCGCCGTGCCTGCCTGCTGAAACGCCTGTCAACCACCTCAAGCCTGGAGAACCGGTGGTCTTCCGCGGCTTCGGGCTGAACTACTTCGACCTGCAGGATCTGCTCACCACCGGCCGCGGCGGTAAGTTCACGCAGAACTCAGACGGCTCTCTGAAGTACCACCCCAGCGGACTTGAGCCAATCCTCGTGCCTTCTTCGCGCCGCGGTGTCCCCTACCGGTGCAAGCCGATCACGGAAGCGCACCCGCTGTCAGCGTGGGAGCTGCGCTATTTCACTCCGGAGAACATTCGCACTCTTGCAGACGCCCAGGCGGCTGAAGGCCAGAAGCTGAGCTTCAACGACCACCTGTGGCCGCTGGTCCTGGCTGATATCCGCTCGGCCTGGTATCGCACGCTCTACCGCGTGCACCCCGAGGCTTTCAGCGCCGATCCGCTTCACATGCACGATGCACTGACCCACGCCGTCACCGAACACATCGGGGTTCGCGCAGGCCGCACTGAAAAGGGCGGAAAAGCGGCATCTGCTGCGACAGCCGCTGCCGCAGCAGAACCGTCGACCGCAGCCGCCGTTGGCCCGCACCGCAGTCAGCACGCACCTGAAGGCCGTGAGCGGCCCTCTGGAGGCTCTCCCGCGGGGCATTTGACGCAGGCCTCCCCCAATTGGGTGTCGGTCGAACGAAGGGTGCTTGCTGATCCCGGCTTTGCGCTTGATCTGCACCGGCTGCTGCGCCCCATGGACGATGTTGAATTCGCTGACCCTGATACTGATCTGCGCGAATGGATGCTGCAGTTCCTGCGCCGTGACCTCGCTGCGGCACAGGCCGGCCCTGAGGGGTCTCCCGGCAAGGCTGTTTTCGCCGCCCTGTGGGCTGCTCGCAGCCTGTTGAAGACTGTCGTCATCGACGATCTGCTGGATCCGGTGAGCTTCACATCGGAGGTTCGCGGCTGGTTTGAGGGCTTTGTGTCCGGCATCTGCGACGGCCCGCCCCCGCAGCGCTTTGCTGAGCTCATTGCGCTGACTGAGGCTGGTCTTGTTGATTTCATCGGCCCTGACGTGCAAATCAAAACCGTCAGTGGTCCCGGGCGCGGCCATTTCGTTGCCACCAGTCCCATCGCGGACAGGGCGATCCGAGCAACCGCCCTGGTGGATGCTTCGACACCCGGCAACAACGTCCGCTTTGCCGATGACGAGCTCATGAACTCAATGCTGGACCGCGGCCAAGTGCGGCCGGCCGTCATCACAACCGCGGCGGGTGTCGACATGCCCCTGACGGGGCTGGACGTTGACGGTCCCGCGTACCGCACCGTCACCGCAGACGGCACAGTTCATCCGCGCCGCTTCGCGTTCTCCATCCAGCTGTCAGCCGTACAGCTGGGCCTGGCGATCGCCGCCAACCCCAATGCAAAGGCCCAGAGCCTCATCGATGCCAACACGATCGCCCAGGCCATCATCGACGACCTCACCTGACCTGCCGACAGCAAAAGGACGAGGCGGAAGCTCACCTGAGCTTCCGCCTCGTCCTTTGTCTTCAGCTGATCACACGTACCGGTACGCGGGCCTGCGCGGCACCGTGACGGTGCGCTTGCTGGCGATTGCCGCCAAGGCCGCAGCTGCGCCCACAACGAGCCACACAATCAGCTGGCCGACAGCCGCACCGGCACCCGGCGTGCCGGAAGCCAAAGCGGTGAAGCCGTTCACCGCTGGGGCCAGCGGCAGCATACTCATGAGAGACACGAGCCCTGTTGGTGCCGTGCTGATGAGGTTGACCGACAGAACGCCGACCATCATCGCCGCGGACACAATCCGGCCGAAGCCGCCCGTCAGCGCCACGAGGGCGAAGTTGATCACTGTGAACGTAATTCCCGCCAACAGAGCCAGGAGGAACATTCCTGCGAACGTTCCGAAGCCCAGGCCCCAGATGAACTGGAACAGGACCGTCATGACGAAGGCGTGGATGACCGTAATCGCCAGACCCGGTGCCAGCGCTTTCAGCCCCACCTTCCACGAGGGGTGGCCCGAAGTCACGGCTGAGGCCGGTACTGCGCGCAGCACCGTGTAGGTCAGCAGCGAGCCGATCCACAGCAGCAGCGCGAACAGCACGCCGATGACGCTGTTCTGGGCCAGGGAACTCAACTTCGCCGATTCACCTGGCACAGATGCTGCCACGACGTCCGACAGCTGTGAACGGTGCGACTCGTCGTAGGTCGGGACTTCGTCCTTGCCCTCCTCGAGCTTGTCGTAGAACTCGCCCGTGCCGTCCTTGAGCTTCTTCGTGCCGTCGACCAGCTGCGGGGTGTTGTCCGACAGCTTCTTGGTGCCGGCGGCCAGCTGATCAACCCCGTCGGTGTACTTGCCGACGCCTGCGCGGTACTTCGAAGCGCCGGCGGCCAGTTCGTTCGAACCGTCAGCCGCCTGGCCGATTCCAGCGGTCAGCTTGCCGGTGCCATCGTGCAGCTTCTTGGTGCCGTCGGCCAGCTGACCGGATCCGTCACGCAGCTGCTTGCCGGCCTGGACGACCTTCTTCTTGCCGTCCTTGAGGCCGTTGACGTTCTTCTCGATGTCACCGAGGTTGTCGTGGATGCCGGAGTTCAGTTCGCTCGTGCCGTCTGCCAGCTTCCGCAGGCCCTGCGGCAGGGTAAGGCCGGAATCGCCCTTTGTGTGCAGACCATCGCTGATCTTCTGGAGGACCCCCACCGAGGCGGTGGAGATTCCCGCTGCGAAGGCGCGTTCGGCTGTGCTGCAGGCTGTCTTCGACACGGCGCTGCCGAGTGCCTTCTGAAGTTCGGGATCGGCGAGGGCCTTCTGGATTTCTGGGTCGATTCCCGCATCGGCCATTGCCTTCTGCAGGTCCTTCTGGAACTGCTGGGCGCCCTGCTGGCTGATCTTAGAACCCGGTTCGGGGCACAGCACTGCGCGAGCGCGTGCGACTTCCTGGGCCGACATCAGGCCAGCAGCCTGGAGGTCATCGAGGCTCGTAGCCTTCGAGGTGCCGTCGGAGTTCATAAGTTTCTTGGCTGCAGCGAGCTGTTTGTCGACATCCTTCTGCATGTCTTCCACACCGGTGGCGATGGTGTTCATGGAGGTGTCGAGCTTGTCGGCAGCGTCAACTGCCTTTTTGAGTTTGTCAGCGTCGAAGTCGTCGAGTGCAGTAACGACCTTGTCGATCTCACCGGTGTACTCGACGATGCCGCCGTGCAGCTGGTCAGCGCCCTCGTACAGTTTTTTCGTCTGCGAGGGAAGTGACTTCGTCTGGTCCTTCATGGTGTTGAGGCCGGAGGAAAGTTCGCTTGCACCGCTGGCCAGCTGATCAGCTCCGCTGCGCAGCTCTTTGCCCTTGGTCGACAGGGTGCGTGCACCCTTGTTGAGCTCCTGCACACCGCTGTCGAGCTGCGTGGTTCCGTCTACCAGTTCGCCGGCGCCGTCGTCGAGTTTCCCGGCGCCCTCGGCGGCTTCCTTCATCTGCCCGGAGATTTCGTTGAAGCCCAGGTAGATGTTGTCAAGGTACTTCTTGGCGAAGTCCTTGTTAAAGCTCTGAGTGGCTGCCTGCGTGATCGCCTTGGCGATGATGACGTCCGGTACGGGCTTCACTTTGGACTGCTGAATGTCGATTGTGGCGTGTTCGGCGTTCTTGCCGTCGTCTTCGGAGATCGACATGACGCGCTCGGAGAAGTTCTTCGGGATCGTCACAACCGTGGCGTACTTGCCGTTGCGCAGCCCCTCGGCTGCGTCCTCATCGTCAGACAGCTGCCAGTCGAGGTTGTCCTGGTCTTCGTCATCCGGCGAGATGAGCGCTGCCGCCAGCTGACGGCCCAACGGCACGGTTTTGCCGTCGATCTCGGTGCCGTCGTCGTTGTTGACGATGGCACCGGGGATGCTGTGGACTTTCTCTTCTGCCCCGTGGGCAGTCACCACATAGCCGCCGGCTACGAGCAGTGGGATGAGAAGCAGACCGATGATGGTCGACCACGTCACGCGCTGACCGGCAGCGGCCCGTTCAAACTTAAACATGGTGTGTTTCCCCTGTCAGGTGGACAGACTCTTGGTGCGCATCAGCATGTGCTTCCGCCAAAGGCGAATGGTCGGAGCTGCGATGGAGGTCAAGAAGTGTGTATTCGGAGTTCTTCGGCAGCATCCAGTCGGAGTCCGCAGTGACAAGGCCGAGGACAACCGCAGAGCCGCGCTGGAGTGCCGAGTCGATGAGCCGCTTGAGCAAAGCCGCGCTCTGCGCGTCCTGCGGCTGGTCCGCGTGGTCGACGACGACCAGCTTGGGCGGGTTCTGGATCATGCGGTAGAGCGAGCGGTGCGACGGTGCTGTCGAATCGTCGCGCGGGCTCATGACAATCAGCGGAAGCGCCCGCCGAGCGTGCACGCCCTGTTCTGGCATGACCCAGTCGAGGATCTTGAGTTCACCCTCGGAGATCGCCATGCGGCCCGACAGAGCTGTGACAAGTGCCGATGATCCCGGCCCGGTGACGGCAAACACCTCGCCCGGTTTCAGCGCAACGTCGACTCCGGAGACTAGCTTGCCTTCCGCATCGCCGACATCACCGCGAGCTGAGCGGCCCGTATCGCGTGGACCGTTGATGCCGATGTTCTCCCCGTAGAGCAGGTACGGAGAATTCTTCTGCGGCCAGTCGCGCTGCTCAACGAGGTGGGCGAGTCCTTCGCCCTCAACGTCGAAGTGGGGCAGAATCGCATCGAGCTTCTTCGGCAGCCACCACGATTTTTCACCCAGCATGGCCATGACGGCCGGGCCGAGGGTCATGCGGATGAGGAAGGCGTCGACGGTGATGCCCACCGCCAGGCCCAAAGCGATCGATTTGATGATCGGTTCGCCGGCGGGCACGAAGGCTGCGAACACGGCGAACATGATGAGGGCCGCGGCCGTGACGACCCCGGCTGAGGACAGGAATCCCTTCTCGATCGCGTGGCGTGCAGAAGCCCCGTGGGCATAGGCTTCGCGCATACCGGACACGAGGAACACCTCGTAGTCCATGGCCAAACCGAACAAGATGCCCATGAGGATGATAGGCAGGAACGAAATGACCGGGCCGACCTGCTCGATGCCGATCGTTTCAGCACCGTAGCCCTGCACGAAGACGAGCGACACCACGCCGAAGGCTGTGATGACCGACAGAAGGAAGCCCAGGGCAGCCTTGATCGGCACCGCCACGGAGCGGAACACCATCATGAGCAGGACGATCGACAAGCCCACAACGAAGCTGCCGAACGGCAGCAGGGCCTTGCCCAGCTGGCTCGACACGTCGATGGCGACTGCAGTCGAACCAGTCACCGCGGTTTCAAAGCCGTACGTGTCTTTGAAGTAGTCGTGCATGTCGCGGATCTCTTCGACGACTTCTTCTGTGCGCGGGTCGTCCGGACCGTATTCCGGGATGACCTGAATCATCGCGGTGTCGGCGTTTTCATTCGGGGTAGCCATGGCGATCTGCTTGACGCCGTCGACCTTTTCGAGGTCTTCCTTCATGTCGTCGACGTCCTGCAGCGGGTCATCGCTGGTGATGATGTCCGCGGTGACGATCAGCGGGCCGTTCGCGCCGGGTCCGAAGTGCTCCTCGGTGAGGTCGTAGGCGATCCGCTGCGGGGTGCCTTCGGGTTCGCCGCCGTTGTTCGGCAGCGCCAGCTGCAGCTTGGATGCGGGGATTGCGAACAGGCCCAAGCCCACGACCACGATGATGACGGTAAGGGCGGGCACTTTCGTGACAATGTGCTCCCACGTGCGGAAGATCCGCGTTGCGGGGCGCTCCTTCTTCGGCTTGGCGCGCTTGGCCTGCTGTTCCTGGGCGTCGGCATGCGCGTCTTCAGAAGCGGCCTTCTTTTTCTTCTTCGGCATCATCTTTTCGCCAAAGAAGCCCATGATGGCCGGGACGAGAGTCAAGGCCACAAACACTGCAACCGCGACGGTTGCGGCGGCACCGAAGCCCATGACCGACAGGAAGGGGATGCCGGCAATCGACAGGCCGACAAGCGCAATGATGACCGTCATACCGGCGAACACGACGGCAGAACCGGCAGTTGCGGTTGCCCGCGCCGTGGACTCGTGAGCGTCGAGGCCTTCATCGCGGCTGATCTGGCGGGCACGCGAAATGATGAACAGCGCGTAGTCAATGCCAACCGCCAGGCCCAGCATGAGAGCAAGCATGGGAGCGGTGGAGTTCACCGTGGCGAATGCAGTTGTGAGCACCACCAACAGCAGGCCGATGGCCACCCCGACAATTGCGGTGACCAGCGGGATACCGGCTGCAATGAAAGATCCGAAGGTCACAAACAGCACGACGAAGGCAATGGCAACGCCGATGCCCTCAACCCAGGAAATCGAAATGCCGGTGACCTTGAAGATTTCACCGCCGGCCACGACTTCGGTTCCTTCGGGCAGTTCGGACTGCAGGTCTTGAGCGGCCTTTTCAAGGTCGGTTTTGACCGAGTCTGGCAGATTGGCCTCTGCGTCGTCGTACTGAACGTTGAGCAGAGCGGCATTGCCCTCATCGCTGATTGAGCCTTCGATGATGTCGTCGTAGGGGCTCGTCGCACCGTCGACGTGATCGAAGTCTTCGAGCTTGTCAGCCGCTTCCTCGATGGGCTTCTTGTATTCCTCGTCATTGAGGTCAGCACCATCGGGAGCGACGATCGTCAGCTGGCCACGGCCACCGCTCACCTGAGGGAATGTGAGCTCCAAATTGTCAAGAGCTTCCTGGGACTGCGCGCCGGGAAGCTCAAATTCGTCGGAGAAGTCGTCTGCGAACAGCGCGACGAACCCGCCCAGCAGGGCGAGTATTGCGAACCACACGGCAACGGTTGTCTTCCGCCGACGGTAGGCCGCCGCACCGAGTTCATATAGGAATGACGACATTCAGGAGCTCCGAACAATCGTAAAGTTACTGGCCGGTAATAAACGTATTCAGCGATGTTAGCAACTGAGCGTTCCACCGACGCCCAGAAAACGTTAAGTCAAGTATGGCGTGTGGGCCTGAGAGCCTCGTCTGCACCCATCAAATGAGCACTGCCGAAACGGCTCAGTGAAGTCGGCTGACGCCCGAGAACCCGCTAAAAAGATCTTAAGACAACACCGCACCGCCGAAAAGAATTCCAGCCAACAGCTGCTGTGAAGTGTGGCCGAGTCAGGAGGCCCGCATGACAACTGTGCGCATTTTCACGTACTGCGGAATGCCTGGGCTGACTGCGATCCGCCGCTGTGCGGGGTCAATGCGAATGCTGGCCAGTGTGGCCGAATCGAGAACACCGTCGGACTTGGGCAGTTTGGCAACACCGCCGACCGCCGGATCGGAGCACAGCATCGGCACAAGGTCTTCCGCACACTGCGGCACCCCGGCCGAAGCCACGGCGTTCTGCAGAAAGTCCAGCCGCTCAAAGGTGTTGGAATTCGGCGGGCTGAGAAGACCCGTCTGCGCAAAGGCGCCGTCCAGGAAGTGGTTGGTGTGAACCGCGTAGCCCTGTCCGTCGAGCGCACGCGTCTTGCCCGCGCTGATTTCGACCATGGCCGTTCGCTCAGGATCGACCAGCGTGATGACTGAGCTCGACGACAGCGGGGCCTGCTCAATCATGCTCACCGCCTCGTCGACATTCCCGGCTACCCCCAGGATCCGCGCGAGAACAGAGTGAACCGGAACGCCACCGGGCGCATCGTCAGCGGAGAACAGGATGTTGAGGAAACATCCCAGACCAGCCGAGTTAATGCCGATTTTGCCGGTCATGCCATATTCGGCAACGCCCGCGTAGCCGTAGCCGCCGGGCAGTGCGGACACGGAGTGCAGATGCCACAGATCCGCGAATTCCGGGTACCAATCCCACGTCTGCACACCGACGCACGGGGCACCGAGATCGGAGGGATCAGCGGCGAAGGTGATCGTCGAGCATTCCGAAGCCGGCGAGGTGGAGCCCACCTCCCGCGGTCCCTCCTGCTGGGTGGGGAGGACCGAACGGTCGGCAAGCGACAGGATCTCCGTGCGGGCGATGATGACCATGAGATCAGCGGGAGTGAGGCCCGCGCCCATGGCAACGCCGGTGATTTCCTGGTGCTGTTCGGGATCCCAGTCGCGCAGCGCGCTGAGGGAGTCTTTTGCTGCGGCCTTGACCGCGCGGTCCTCAATGCCGAGGGATTCGAACAGGTGTGCGTAGCTTCTGTGCGCTGAGCGAATCCGCTGCGCGGTCTGCGTGGCGCGGGCCATTCCGCGCATCTGCGGTGTTGTGCCGCTGACCACGATCGATTCGGAGCGGACTTCGTGCGGAACCGGCATGTGGACTCCTCGCTGCTGGAGAATCTGCTGTATGCGAAGCCTATCGGTTGTGCCAGCTCGGCAGTTCGCTCACCGGGATTCCCTCCGCATACATGTGGGCCGCCGTGTCCATGAGTGCGGCGAAGCGGGCGAAGGATTCGGGCGGTTGGTTTTGTTGAGCGCCTTCTGCTTCAAGTGCGACCGCTGCCGTGCGTTCGGCGCGAGCCCGATTGATCTGCTGGATCCGCTGGTGCAGACCACGGAATGGTTGACCTTCGCCCGGCAGAACGAGGGTGTCGGCCGGCAGATTTTCCAGTTTTGTGAGGGATTCGGTGTAGGCATTGACAGCGCGGGACAGATAGCTGACGTCCAAGCCCAGGCGGCCTGCGGGCGAGATTTCTTCCGGCGGCACGTGGTCACCGGAGTACAGGAGGGTGCCGGCGGGGTGGTCTTCGACGAACACCGTGTGTCCGAAGGTGTGGCCTGGAGTCCACACGGCCCGCACGGTGCGGCCGGACAGCGGGAGGCGAGCGCCATCAGCCAGGAGCACCGTGCCGGCGGGAACACGGGGTACGGCGACTTCGAAGCCGGCGGTGGGGGCTTTGCCGTCGCGGATGTCTTTGAGCGTTTTGAGTTCGTGACCGTGGATGCCGCACCAGATGTTCGGCTGGTTGAGCGCCTGCAGAAGGCCCGCGTGGCCGTAGTGGTGGTGCGTGACAGCCGCACCGTTGAGGTCTTCGGGGGTGAAGCCGGCCTGCTCGATGCCCGCCATGAGAGCGTCGAGGCCTTCGCGACTCCCCCACCCTGTGTCGATGAGGCTGAAGCCGGTGTCTTCTGCCAGCAGATAGGCATTGGTGTGCCCGCCGAAGGGGGTGGGCACCGGAATCGCCCACGTGCCTTCGATGATTTCAGCTGGCTCGCTCATGGCTTTCATTGTGCCAAGAACGAGATCGGACCGGTGGGCCAGCGCACTTGCGGCGCATGTTCCCACCGGCCCGAATCAGTCGACTGTGCTGGGTTTATCAGTAGTACTGGTTGAGGAGGTCTTCTGCCATGCCGTCCCATTTCGCGTAGGCGTCGGGGAACGCGGAAACCTGAACTGCCTGTGCGGCGTCACCGGGTGCCATGTTCTCCCAGCCCTGAATCTGAAGCAGGCCGTTGGGCGACACTTCCGGGTTCACTCCGTAGAACGACTTAGCGGCGAAGACGGGGTCCTGGATCTGCTCAGGGCTTCCCCATCCCGCCGATGGGCGCTGCTGGAACAGGCCGAGCGAGTCACGGTCACCGTAGTCGAGGTTGAGCAGGGTCGATTCCTGCTGAGCGGTCATGAGTGCGATCTTGATTCCCTGGCGGGGAATGTTGTTGTCCTTGCCGACCTGGATGATCGTCTTGACGTTTTCAATCTGTGCGGGGCTCAGCTGCTGCTGTGCAGCTTCCTGCGCCTGGGCGGAGACTGCCGGCTTGGTGCCTTCAGTTGCCATGGCAGGGCCTGAAGCCAGGACTCCAACGGTGGCGATTCCGGCGGCGATTGCGGTGGTCGTAGAAATACGGGTAAGCGTCTTCACGGACTTTCGCTCCTGTTGTGGATTGCTTCATTTTTCAGCCCCTGCTCGCGTCGTCTGCAGCGGTCTGCAGGCCGGTGCCGGGGAAGTCGAAGAAGCGAATCTTCGGGGCTGTCATTCACGTTTCCACAGCAGCCGCCGTCGTTCAACAGACTGCGAGTCAAAGGAATCTCACTGTTCCTTGGCCGTTTCCCGACCGTCCGAAACAGGAAAAACCGGGCAGGCACCTCGTGCTTGTCGTCCCTGTCCTATAGAGGTCCTAAAAACAGCCCGACTCGAGCCCATCGCGGCGCCTCGGTCGGCCACCCAGCCACGCTTCAGCAACAAAAACTCCCCTTAGCAGTGGTGGTTAAAGCGCAGATCCCGGCTACCGGGAGTTTCCTTGCGGCTAAGCCGCAGAATCCGGCTAACGGGTGTTTCCGTGCGCCACACCCGGCACCGCCCACCCCAAACAGAAAACCCCGACAGTTCTAGGAACTGCCGGGGTGTCCAGCGGTGAGTGTGGGATTTGAACCCACGGAGCCCGTGAGGACTCAACGGTTTTCAAGACCGTCACATTCGGCCGCTCTGTCAACTCACCTGATGCGCACAGCGCCACACCATTGTGCCACACGAAGGTGAAACGCTCGCGAGGTGCCGCCCCTCGCCAACTGTTAACCGCCAGCCGCCGCTTGCCAAGCTTCAGCTCCAACAACCAACAGTCACGCGCCGCTGACAACCCTACTGGCTGACGCGAGTCCAGTAGGCCTTCTGCAGGTCCTCGTCCAGAGGCTTGCCGTCGGTCAGCGCCCATTTGCTGGGCCGCTCAGCATTGCCGGCTTTCGAATCGACGAACACAACATCGCCGTGTTCCTCAACGTGGCGCACCAGGAGCAGGGGCAGTTCGGTCATGTCGACGGGATCTGCGGTCTGCTGCTCTGTCGGCTCCTCACTGGGGTCTGCGGATTCCGAGGCGCCGGGAGTCTGTTCGGCTCCCGCACCTTCCGACGGCTCAGCTACCTCGCTGGCTCCCTCGTCAGCCGCTTCCTCTGCCGCTTCCGAGGTACTACTCGCTTCCTCGGTCCCTTCAGCTTCACTGCTCGGTTCAGCTTCCGGTGCTGGTGTTCGCTTGTCGGCATTGAACAGCGCAGCTCCCGCACCCTTCGGAGCCCCAGCGGAGGCGGTTGGAATTTCAAGGTCTTCCACGGCTTCCATCAGCCGACTGCTGGGCTCGACATCTGCCAACTTCTTCCAGTCTTCCAGCGGTTTGAGCCCGGAGTGGGTGTAGCTGCTTGCCGTGGGTGCGCCCGTGGCGAAGTCCAGTTGGACCATCTGGTCGTCCCGTGTGAGCACGATCGCGCGGGTTTCGTTCCCGGCGAACTCAACGCTGAAGACTTCTTTCACTTCGTAGTATTCGAGCGCTGTGACCAGCTGAGTTCCGGAGTGTTCAGACATTGCTTCGACTGCCGGCATGGTGTTCAGCAGCTTTTCGGCTTCGTCTGTTTGGGCGATTTTCGGTACGGCCCCATCAGCACTGGGCACGCCGAGGATGCGTTCGGCGGCGAGGTTCCACACGACGGTTCCCGAGCCTTCACCGAACCCTTCGCCGGAGGTCGCCACTCGCAGCGTGGCCGACGGGCCGGCATCGCGGCCGTTGAAATGTCCGTAGTCCTGTTCAATCGACAGCGCGCGGATTCGGTCTGCCTGGTCGATGACGTTCAGGGTTTTGTCTGCCGCGGCTGCAAAAGCGTCAGCGCTGAGGTCGGCGGCAGGGACACGCGCGGCATCGGCCGGGGCGCTGCCTCCCCGCTTCTTTTCGGGTTCGCCGGTTTCGCTGAACATCAGGGTGGTGAGTTTGCCGTCTTCTTCGAAGACCTGCGCGGTGGCGTGTTTTTTGGTGATGACCAGCTGGTACACGTCTGCACCCTCGTCCTGGAGAGCGCTGACGATCCGCCCCGCCTGTTCGGCATTGAGGAAATCAGCTTCGGTCTGCTGTTCCTGGGATGGTGCGGCGTCGTCTTCACACGCGCGAATGCCGACGGCGGCTATGAGCAGTGCCGCAGCGACGGCACTGATAGCAAGGATTGACTTGCGCGTTCCCCTCTGGGTCGGTTCAGCACTGCCCGTGCGAGGACTGTCGCTTGTGTCGTGAGTTTCCGGCACCGGTGTCTGCTTCCTTGGCTGCGTGCGCTGAGTCAAGCGGGAGCAAACCCGCTGACACCAAGTCTATCGAAGCACCTCTGCGCGCTTCCGTTCACCGCACTGCTTTTAGGTCACACCCGCGTGAGGACCGCGCGGCACTGTCAGTTGTTGCGCGCTGATTTCGGCTGTGCGGGCGGCTGTTCCTCTTCTTCGGTTTCGTCGCCGTAGTCGCCGTCTTCTTCGTGGAGCGTGTAGTCGCCGATGACCAGCCCACCCAGGCCTCCGCCCGCGGATGCGGGCTGGGGTTCGGCTTCTGCAGAATCTGACGAGGTGCCGATGGGCTTTTCTGCCTTCTGTTCGGCAGGGCTGTCGGCCTGTGCGCCTGCCGTGCTGTCCGGTTCGGCGGCGGGCTCGCTGGGCTCGGGCTGCGCCTGCGGTTCAGTCGTTTCGGCAGCCTTTTCGGCAGCTTGTGTTTCAGCCTTCTCCTGGGCTTTTTTGGCCTTCTTGGACTTCTTGGGCTTCTTCTTCGGTTCGTCCGGCTGTGGGATCTGCAGTTCGGCCCGCTGTGCAAAGTCTTCAGCGCTGACCTTGTCACCGGGAACAGCCCAGGCCGATGCCTGCGCTGCGTCGCCCTCAGATCCGGCGTCCGCAACATCCGCGCGGCTTGCCCCATCCGCGCTGCCTGCAGCATCTGCGGCAGGCTGCGTCTTCTTCACGGGAGCGGCAGTGCCGTCCAGACCGAAAGCCCTTCCGCCTTCGTGCTTCCTGTCAGCCTTCTTGCCGACGTTCTTGCCAGCCGGGGCCTGCGCTTCTTCCGACGCCTGTTTTTCTTCCGGAGCCTCAGCGCGCGGGGTCTTTGTGACCTTCGTCGGTTCGATCGGACCGCTACGGTGTGCTGCCGTACCGCGCGGAGTAGCCTTCGGCGGACGCCCGCGCAGCGCAAGGGTCAGTGCGGCAAGCGGCACGGTGAGCCATGCCGGACGGTTGCGCAGCTCCGTGACCACCTCGACCAGCAGTCGGTCGATGAGCACTGCCCGCAGAATCGGGTCGTCCAGGGTGACAGCACCCTCGACAGCGCGGGAGTAGCCGGTCAGAAGGGAGTTCTGTGCCCGATTCGACCATTCGAACTCCGGCGAGTCCGTGACTTCGCGCAGCTGGTCAGGTGACAGACCGGAGATGAGCGGCGCCTCGTCAGCTTCGAGAGCGCCCGTGCGCTTGAGCCGCGCGTAGCCGGCGGCGTAGTCCAGGGAGCGCAGCAGCGCGACCAGGTCAAAAGCGGGAGGTTTGGGTTCGGCGGTCTGCCCGTCGCCGCCCTCGGCGAAGTTGCGCACCCGGGGGCCAGCGCCGGACGTCATGATGACATTGCCCAAGGTGAGGTCGCCGTGAATACGCTGCAGACCACCCACGGAATCGAGGCCGGCCAGCCATTCGCGGTGCCGTTTGAGGTCGCCGCGCAGCGGTTCGAGCGTCAGCGGTGAGCGTTCAAATGCCCAGTCGATGCGCTCCTGCCACTTCTTGATCCACGCGCTTGTGGCATCAGCCGATTCCACAATGCCGAAGATGCCGGCGAGGTCGCCGTGCAGTTCGCCGATGCGCGAACCGATCGCTCCGGCCGTGTCAACGAAGCTGGCGGTCGAACCGGAGTCAACCTCGAGTGCCGACCGGACGGCCTGCGCCCACGCGGTGTCAGCTTCAGCTTCGCCGCTGGTCAGCATGAGGGTGGGAAGTTCACAGGTCTCCAGGCCGTAGCCGTCGAACCACCGACCGGACATCCAGCCGGCAACGTTTGGAACAGCGGCAGAATCGGCCTTTGTCAGCGCCACCGGCATGTGCAGCGCGGCGGCAGTGGCTGCGTTGAGCACGCGGAAGATCGTGAGCACCGAACGGCTCAGGCCGCGGTCAATGACGACGTTCGTGACGTTAGCGCGGTCCGAAACCGTGACCTGCGCTGAGCTGAGAGCCTCCGCGACGGCGACCGATGAGCTCAGATCGTCGACTTCGACAGCCTGGGGGCTCACGCGGTGCGCGTTGACCTGGTTGCCGGGAAAGCTGCGGCCGGCGGCAATCGCGCCGACCATCGTGAGGACATAGGCGGGGTCCGCCGCGGCGTCGTACACCCACACCCGGCCAAGGGTCAGATCGTCAATGCGGCCGATGAGGTGCGAGCGCAGGCTGAGCTCTTCTTCGGTCCTGTACGTCAGAGGGATGTTGAGGCGGAACACCTGTTCCGCACCACCCGGTGTGGTGCTGCCGACGGCGATGACCGATTCGTAGCCGTACACCTGACCGCCGCTGGGCAGGTCCAGGTGGAACACCTCGACCGAAGACATCGGGGTGACATCCGGGGAGGACGCGAGCACACGGCCGAGAACCCCCTGCTGCCTCGGAAACCACGACTGCCGGGGCAGCCATTCCGAAAGCAGGTGCTCAAGCTCGCTGCTGATCGCCACTGTATGTTCTCCTCACCAGGATGGACTGACCCTCCCACTGTATCGGCCAGCCCCCATATTTCAGTGATATGACGCGGGAAGTTGCCGTCCCGTCAGCTAAAGGTCGAGAATGAAAACGTGTTAATAGACGGCAAGAAACCCCAGGTGCCCCCAACAGCTGCTGAAATCCGTGAGGCCGCCTCGCGAATTCAGCCGAAAGTGGTTTCGACGCCCCTGCACATTTCCGAGCGGCTGTCGGCCGCGACGGGAGCCACCGTCTACCTCAAGCGCGAAGACCTGCAGGCTGTCCGCTCCTACAAGGTGCGCGGCGCGTTCAACTTCATGCTTCAGCTGACCCCAGAAGAACGGGCCCGCGGTGTTGTCGCTGCGTCGGCCGGCAATCACGCGCAGGGCTTCGCCCAGGCGTGCAACGACCTGGGCATTGACGGGCGGATCATCGTTCCGCGCACCACCCCGCAGCAGAAGATCCAGCGCATCCGCCATTTCGGCGGCGAGCGCGTGACGGTCGTGATCGAAGGCTCCACCTACGACGATTCCTCAGCGCTGGCCAAGCGCTACGCCGAACGGACCGGCGCTCTCATGGTGTCCGCTTTTGACCACCCGCGCACAATTGCCGGACAGGGCACGATCGGCGTTGAGATCCGCGATCAGCTGGGCTACGACCCCGATTACATCGTCGTGCCGATCGGCGGCGGCGGAGTTCTGGCAGGCATTGCCGAATACGCTCGCGAAGCCATGCCCAACACCAAGGTCATCGGTATGGAGCCGGCGGGCGCTGCTTCCATGATCGCTGCGTGCTCCGCGGGCAAACCTGTTGAGCTTCCCGAAATCGACTCCTTTGCTGACGGCGCCGCTGTGCGCCGGGCCGGTGATGTCACGTACCAGATGATCTCCGGCATGGACCTTGAACTGCACACGGTTCCGGAGGGCCGGATCGCGAAGGAAATGCTCGACCTCTACCAGGTGGACGGCATCATCGCTGAACCCGCCGGTGCGATTGCATCGGCTTCCATCGGGCCGGAGGGGACCTTCGCCCCGCTCGAAGTTCCCGCGGGTTCGTCTATCGTGTGTGTTCTCACCGGCGGCAACAACGACATTTCCCGCTACTCGGAGATCCTTGAGCGCTCACTCGTGTGGGAGGGGCTCAAGCACTACTTCATTGTGAACTTCCCGCAGGAACCGGGAGCTCTTCGCCGGTTCCTCGACGAGGTTCTGGGCCCGGATGACGATGTCGCCCTGTTTGAGTACATGAAGCGCTCCGGGCGCGAAACCGGTCCCGCTTTTGTCGGCATCACGCTGGGCAATGCGGCTGACCTGCCCGGTCTGCTGCAGAGGATGGACGAATCTCCTCTCGAGATCGAGAAAGTCGGCGAGGACTCGCCTCTGTTCCACATGTTCGTCTGAGTTCGGCAAAGCCCCGGTCTGGCCTGCTGCCGGGCCGGGGCTTTGCTGTGTCTCGGGTGTGCGGGCTGCCCCGCGCGGACGAGGTGCCGGGCCGTTATGGTGACGGGCTCGACACCTCCGAGGTGCTGGGCTCAGGCTTGTGTCAGTGCCGGCCGATAGGCTGGCCCCATGGCAGAAGTGACGACGATGCGCGCGGTGACAATCCCCGAACCCGGTGGGCGCGATGCCCTGCAAGTTGAGGCCGTAGCCATTCCGAAATGCCCGCCCGGGCACGCACTTGTGCGGGTAGCTGCGGCCGGGGTCAATCGGGCCGACATCGTGCAGCGCGAAGGAAACTACAGTCCTCCTGCGGGGGCCACGCAGATTCCCGGCCTGGAAGTCGCCGGCACCGTTGTTTCCGTCAACCGGGCAGAAGGCGCTGAACCCGCGGAAGGCAGTCCTGCGGGAGTACAGGTCGGCGATCGTGTGGCGGCTCTGCTCACCGGCGGCGGCTACGCCGAATACGTGCCCGTTCCCGTCGGCCAGCTGATGCCCGTCCCCGCTGTCACCGACCCCAGCAGCGGCGCCGAGCGTCCCATGACGTTTGCCGAAGCAGCCGCTTTGCCGGAAGTCATGGCCACCGTGTACTCCAACCTGTTCACCACCGCGCGTCTGCAGCCGGGCGAATGGGTGCTCATC
Source organism: Brevibacterium sp. HMSC24B04 (assembly GCF_001806835.1). Classification (NCBI taxonomy): domain Bacteria; kingdom Bacillati; phylum Actinomycetota; class Actinomycetes; order Micrococcales; family Brevibacteriaceae; genus Brevibacterium; species Brevibacterium sp. HMSC24B04. The sequence continues at coordinate 44,661 of NZ_KV786087.1, forward strand.
CACGGCGGCGGCTCTGGCATCGGCACCGCGGCCATCCAAATGGCCAAAGCCCACGGAGCAAAAACAGCCGTGACGGTCGGCAGTGAGCGCAAAGCCGAATTCTGCCGTGAACTGGGTGCGGACGCCGTCATCAACTACCGCGAAGAAGACTTCGTTGACCGCATCAAGCAGATCACGGGGGACGCCCAGCAGCCCGACTCCCCCAATTTCTTCGGACTTCCGCGGGATGCCAGCCGCAGGCCCGGCGCGGACGTCATCCTCGACATCATGGGTGCGGCCTACCTTGAGAGAAACACGGAAGCCCTGACGCGCGACGGCCGGCTGGTGATCATCAGCCTGCAGGGCGGGGCAAAAGCCGAACTCAACCTGGGCCGGCTCATGGTGCGCAGACAAACGGTCATCGCCACGACCCTGCGTGCCCGTTCGGAAGAACAGAAAGCAGCCGTCGTTGCAGGCCTTCTGAAAGACTTCTGGCCACACCTGGCAAGCGGTCGCATCACCCCGGTGGTGTACCGGGAACTTCCCATTGACGACGTCGCCGAAGCCCACCGTCTGCTGGAAGACGGCGAAGCAGTCGGCAAAGTAATCCTCAAGGTAGGTGCGCATGACTGACGCGAACAACACAGCTGAAACCCCCATCGAATCCGAAGAAGAACAGCTGCCCACCGCCGGCGCAGCCCAGTCGCAGGATCAGGCAGCCCCAGACCAGCTGGATGACCCGCGGGAGCCCGGCGGCGCCTCGGACGCTGGGGACGCTGCTGACAGCGGCACGGAAGGCAGTGCAGAAGGCAGTTCTGACAGCGGCGCGGGCGAAAGCGCGGAAGGTGATGAGGAAACCCCCGACGTCACCGACCCGTCCCGGGTTCTGCGCATCGGCAACACGCTGAACCGGCTGTTGGAAGACCTGCGCGGCACTGACGATCTCGATGCCGCCGGACGCAAGAGGCTCAGCCGCATCCACAAGGGCGTACGCGAAGACCTCGCAGAGGTTCTCAGCGACGAACTGCTCGAAGAATACGATCGCGGGGCTGCCGCTCTGCCGGTCACACCGTCGCGCGGCGAGCTGCTCATCGCCATTTCGCACGCTTCGGGGTGGATTGACGGTCTGGTGCAGAGCATCCAAACCGCCATCATGGCCCGCCAGGCCATGAGCGGCGAGGGTCAGCAGCCCGCACCCGCGGCTCAGACTGTCAGGAAGCCCGGACACACACCGGCGGGGCCGGGCAACTACCTGTAATAGGACAGCAGTGGGACTGTTTTCTTGGCTGCGGTCACGCCCGTCAGACGGTGGCGACCAGCGGGACGATTCGCTGGATGCCCGCCTGGGAACAGGCCTTTGGCGTCAGCACCGCGACCGTTTCGGCCGCGCGGTCGACAGGCTGTACGCAACCGCCGTGCAGGCCCAGAAGGAATCCCCCGGCGTCCCGGCGGTCACGGCGGTGGTCGAACTGACCCACCGACTGTCTGAACTCGACCAGCGTGCCGCCCAGATTGCCCAACAGGCACACAGCAGCTGGCCGCTGGAAGGGCTTGTTCTCCCTGCCGATGTTCGCCAGCAGGTGGGCGATCTTCCCGAACTGCTCAGCCGTGCAGCGGGGAAAGTATCCGAAGCCGCACAGGCGGCAGCTCATGTGCGCGTAGCCGCGCGGCAAGCAGCAGAGACCGCAGCCGGACCAGCGGATGCCGCTGCCGCATCGGCTGCTCGGTTCGTCGATGACGCCGAGGCTCTGATCGCCGAAGCCCAGACGCGCACAGGGGTACGGGGCACAGGGGGAAGGGAAACACCATGAGCATGCACCTGCCAGACGAACGCGCTTTGGCCGGCATCCGTCTGATCGCCACGGATGTCGACGGCACTCTGCTGGAAACCGGCACGCCCATCACCGCCCGAGTCCTCGAGGCCATTGATGCGGTTCGCGAAACAGGCGCACACGTTGTTCCCGTCACCGGCAGACCCCTGCGCTGGATGGACCCGGTAGCGGCACAGCTGCCGCAGCTTCAGTGGGCTATCTGCGCCAACGGATCTGCTGTGCTCGACATGCAGAGTGGACAGCTGGCGGCTGCCTACGGCATTGATCCCGGCCAGTTGGTTGATTTCCGCGAACGCCTGCACTCTGTTCTTCCGCAGGCAGTGCTGGCCTATGAAACTCCGGACGGGTCGTTCACGTCGCCGGGCTTCGTCCATGATTCAGCAACCGAACTGTCCGAATCAGCTGCAGTGCGGGCTCGCCTAGAAGCACCCGAAATCGCCTATGGCGAAGAAAGCACGCTCGGCACGGTGCTTAAAGTTCTTGTGCGGATTCCCGGTTCCTATGATTCCGAGGCTCTTCTGAACGCTGTCAGCCCGCTGACCAGCGGGGCTTTCCACCCCACGCATTCCAACCCGTCATCGGGTCTGATTGAACTGGCCGCCCCGGGCATCACAAAAGCGCACACTCTCGAAGTCTTTGCCGCTGACCGTGGAATCGGCTCCCCTGAAGTCGCGGCGTTCGGTGACATGCCCAATGACATTGAAATGCTCACGTGGGCCGGCGCGGGCTTTGCAATAGCCGACGGCCACCAGCAGGCACTGCAGGCCGCAGCATTCCGCGCCCCGTCGCTGGCTGACGGCGGCATTGCCCCTGTTCTCGAGGCGATTGCCCGCGCCCGCTTAGCGGAACTCGGCTGAGATTTCGTCCTTCGTCAGGTCGAAGAAGTTCACCAGCTGTTCGGCCAGACCGTCTTCTTCAACTGGGGCGGCGATGATGTCGGCGTAGGCGCCCAGCTTCTCTTTCGACTGACCCATGACGATCGCTGTGTCGACCCACTCCAGCATCTCAACGTCGTTTGAACCGTCGCCGGCGCCGATCGTGTGCTTCTGTTCAACGCCGAGGTTCACGCCCACGCGCTGAATGGCGCTGGCTTTGGAAACCCCGTCGGGCTGAATGTCCAACCAGTTCGACCAGCCGACCGAATAGGTGACCCCGTGCAGGCCGATGTTCTGGACAGACTTTTCGAATTCGGCGTTGTCGATCGTCATTTCGCGCATGACGATTCGCGTGGCGGTTTTTGTTTTGAGGTCTTCGAAGTTGGTCACTCGCAGGTCGCTGCCCACGGCGAGGTCGCCGTCGGGGAACTGCCCGGAAGACCAGCGCACCAGGTCGGTGTCTTCGACCATGTAGAGGGCTTCGGGAAGCACCGAGGACATCCGCTCGAGCGCGGGGCCGGGGTCGAAGCACTCCACGTGGTAGACGTCCCACCCTCGGTCCGATTCAGCGTCGAGTTCCACGATGACTGCCCCGTTGGAGGCGACCACGTAGCCGTGGGTGAGGCCCAGCCGGTTGGCGACATCCAGCGCCCCGTCGACGGTGCGGCCGGTGGCGATGACCACGTGGTGGCCGCGCCTGGCCACCGCACGGATGACTGCTCGGGTGTAATCCGACAGTCGGTTCTCGTAGTCGACTACTGTTCCATCGAGGTCAAGGGCGACGATGTACTCGGTCACGATCTCTCCTGTGAGTCATCCGGCTGTGGTCGGTGTGTCAGTGCCGTGGTCCTTCCGGCCCCCACGCCTTGATGCCGCCCAGGTAGGGCTGCAGTGCGGCGGGAACGTTGACCGACCCGTCTGCCTGCTGGCGGTTTTCCAGGATCGCCACGATCCAGCGGGTGTTTGCCACGGTTCCGTTGAGGGTGGCGACCGCTTCGGTCTTGCCGTCTTCACCGCGCGTGCGGATGTTCAGCCGGCGTGACTGGAATGTGGTGCAGTTCGAGGTGGAGGTCAGTTCGCGGTAGGTGTTCTGGGTGGGTACCCAGGCTTCCGTGTCGTATTTGCGCGCGGCGGAGTCGCCGAGGTCACCTGCGGCAATGTCGATCACGCGGTAGGGCAGTTCGCAGTACCCGAGCATCTTCTCCTGCAGGTCGAGCATGCGCTGGTGTTCGGCTTCGGCGTCTTCCACGTGGGTGAAGGCGAACATTTCGACCTTCTGGAACTGGTGGACGCGGATGATTCCGCGGGTGTCCTTGCCGTAGGAGCCGGCTTCGCGGCGGTAGCAGCTGGAAATGCCGCCCATGCGGATGGGACCGTCGGACAGGTCGATGATTTCGTCTTTGTAGTAGCCGGCCAGGGCCACTTCCGAGGTGCCGACCAGGTAGAGGTCGTCACGTTCCAGGAAGTAGATTTCGTCAGCGTGCTCGCCCATGAAGCCGGTGCCGGACATGATTTCGGGCTTGACGAGTGTTGGCGTGACAACCGGAGTGAAGCCGGCCTCGATGGCAGTGTCCATCGCGAGGTTGAGCAGCGCCATTTCAAGGCGTGCACCGAAGCCGGTCAGGTAGTGGAAACGGGATCCGGACACCTTGGCGCCGCGGCCGGTGTCGATTGCGGACAGCCCTTCGCCGATCTCCAGGTGGTCTTTCGGTTCGAAGCCTTCTGCTGCGAAGTCGCGGGGCGTTCCTTCACGGCGGATCTCGACGGAGTCTTCTTCACCGCCGGAGGGCACACCGTCGATGATGAGGTTCGGAACCTTCTGCACCGCGGCGGTAAAGGCCTGCTCGGCTTCCGAAGCGTCGGCTTCGAGCGACTTGACGCGTTCGGCCAGCTGTTTGGCTTCGGCTACGAGCGCCTGCTTGGCTTCGGGGTCCTTTTCCTGCGAAACCTTCTTCCCGAAGGCTTTCTGCTGGGCGCGAGCCTCTTCGAAAGCGGTCAGGCTCTGCCGGCGGGCAGAATCGGCGGACAGGACGTCATCAATCAGTTCGACGCTGCCGCCGCGGGCCCGCTGCGAGGCCTTGAATACGTCCGGGTTGTTCCTCAGCTGCACAAGATCAATCACGCCCCTAAGCTTAACCGGCCCTGTCGAACGTGCAGGTGACGGGAGTGAGAACGTCCCGATCCGCACGAACCTCACAGCCGGGGCGGCTAGACTCGCATCATGTACTTCAGCACGCAGACCGTTCTGACCATCCTGCTGATACTCGTCGTAGCTCTTATTGCCTACGCGATTGGTCACAGCGTCGGAGCACTGCGCACGCGCAGAAGCATGAAGAGCCAGACAGCCGCCGAAGTTGCCCGGGTGACAGCTGAGCAGGAGCCCAGCGGCACCTCGTCAGACAGCCAGCCCAGGTTTGCCGTGGTCTACAACCCCACAAAGCCAGAGGCCCAGGAGATCATCGCCGCCGCCCAGACCGAGGCACGCAATTCGCGGTGGGCTCAGCCGCTCATCATTCCCTCGGACGAAGAGGACGGAGGGGTCGCGGCTGCCCGGAGGGCTGTCGATGAGGGGGTCGACCTCATCATTGCCGCCGGTGGGGACGGCACTGTGCGCGCTGTTGCGCACGTGATTGCCGATACCGATGTAGCGCTCGGCTTGGTGCCGATCGGCACGGGGAACCTGCTGGCCAGGAACACCGGTCTTTTCTTTGAGAACCCGGAGTGGTCGATCAAGATCGCCATGTACGGACACGACAGGCACATTGACGTCATCCGCACGCGCACCAGCCCGCAGGCCGAACCTGATACATCCGTTGTCATGACCGGCATGGGCTATGACGCAGCGGTCATGGAGACCGTGTCGCCGGAACTCAAAGAGCGGATCGGCTGGTTGGCCTATGTTGAGGCCGGCAGCCGCCAGCTGACTGGCAACCGCACCAAAGTCAAGATGAAGTTCGACGACAAACCGGTGCAGTCGTACTCCATCCGCTCGGTGTTGGGAGCCAATGCCGGCCGCGTGCAGGGCGGCCTTGAACTGCTTCCCGGGTCGCGTCCCGATGACGGGCTCATCAATGTTCTGGTGACCACGCCGAAGAACATTGCACAGTGGGCGAGTGTTCTGCTGGCAGTGGTTGGCCGTCGAAAGCGGGGACTTGCCACCGAAATCGTCACGTGCTCGTCGGTCACCATCGAAGCTGAAGAGGAACTGGCACTGCAGCTGGATGGCGACTTTGCGGGCATGAGCGACTACTTCGAGATGAGGGTAGTTCACGCAGCTTTGACGCTGCGCACGCCCACACCGAATCAGCGTCGCCAAATGCGCTCAGCCCAGTGGAACCTGCCGGGGTAGACGGAGGCTGGCCGCGCTGACCGGTTCAGGAAGTTCACGGATCAGGGCATACGAAGAGTCAGAAGCGAAGCTGCGACCATGCTGAGGTTGTCGAGCTCTTCGTCCGAAAAGACCTTGCCGAAGATTTCTCCGACCTGGAAGTCGTGAAGCTTGTACGCAGCCGCCATTTCTTCCGTTCCTTCAGCAGTGATCCGCACAAGCTGTGAGCGCGCGTCACCAGTCTGCGTTTCTCGCGTGACGAAGCCGCGCTGCACGAGTTTGTTGACCCGGTAGGTCATGCGCGGCGGAGAAAAACCAACGGCACCGGCGAGGTCCGACATCCGCATCTGCTGATCCGGGGCGTCGTGGAGCGCAACCAGAATATAGAGGTCGACCAGATCTACTCGCGTGTTCTGCTTGAGGCTGGCGTCACAGCCCTCAACCACCCTCGACTGGAACAGGTGCCACAGTCTCCAGGCCTGCATGGTCTTGCTGCCGGAGAACATGTTGCGCCACTTGTCAACAGCGCGGATATCCCCGATACGCGATGCGATGTCATAGGGCGTGGGGCCGCCCTGACCGGCTTCCGTGTCAGCCGTATGGTCCTCCTGCACGACCATCCTCTCCGCGTCTACGCGATGTTTCATCGACCTGCCGAACTTCGCTGGTCGAACAAGCCCGAATTTTACACTGCAACCTTAAGCCGATGTAAATTCAACTTATTGTTCCCTTGCCATCGAGACAGGCAATAATCATTTGAAGTATCCCATACTCACGATGTTTGCACCTGCCCCGAGCAAGTGCACAACGGTATGGTCGTGAATATGGCTGACAACACCCCGAGCACGACAGACGATCTCCAGCTGAGGATGCTCGCCGAAGGGTTCTACCTGCAGGCACTGGATCAGGTGACACACGCCGGAATGGGCGGCCCGTCACGACTGCCCGGATGGACCCGCAAGCATGTCGCGATGCACGTCATCGCCAATGCGGATGCATTTATGCGCTTGATCGAATGGGCACGCACTGGGAATGAAAACCCCATGTACCCGTCGCGGGCCGCACGGGATGCCGAAATCGAACAGCTTGTGGCATCAACTCCAGATGGGGATGTCAGCACAATGGCCCACGAAGCTTCCGAGGAACTCACACAAGCACTCAACACGATGAACGACGACGCCTGGTCGGCGCTCGTACGCACGGGGCAGGGCGAAGAAACCGCAGCATCGTTTATTCCTTGGGCGCGCGCCCGAGAATGCTTTGTTCACGCGCTGGACCTCAACATCGGCTACACGGCACTCGACTTCCCGACAGCCGCCGCCGACCGTATTTTTGCTGAGCTTCTTGGCTACTGGAAGAAGACAGAGACCCGCGCGAACTTCCTCTTCCACGTGACCGACCGGGAAGACCTCGCCGAGTGGCGCATCGACATTCCCGGAACCGAGAAGAACGAAACTGACTTCAGTCAGCCCGTTGAGGTGACGGGCGAATTCAACGAACTGCTGCAGTACGCAATCGGCCGCGGATGGCCGGTATCAGGCAGGCAGGACGATGCGAAGGGCGGCGCCGGTGCGGCCACCCCCGAGGATCTGCCCACTCCCCCACCCTGGGTGTGACCGAACAGCGCAGCGCAGACCGTCTTTTGCCTCATTTAAATAACAATTACGCAGATTTCCGGGATTCCGGACATTCTGAAAATGAACTCTGCGTAAACACACCGCCCTCACCAGGCACTTTTTCGGCTTTTGAAATTACTTTCGCGTACTCACTCAGAGAGCTTGCGGGCGCGGTTCAGCGGTTTTTAGGCTCATGTGGACCTTTTGATCGGCACCTGTTGCCGTTAGCACCGTATGACTCGAAGGATCGCAGTGAAGAAGAACATCCTCGCTCCAGCCGTGGCTCTGTCGCTTGGACTGACCGGCTCGCTCGGAGCAATTGCAGCACCCGCATTCGCAGACGACAACGCAGAGAAGACCCAGACGCTCAAGTCCGCAGACGCCGGCAGCGAAGGCGACGCCCAGAAGCCCGACGGCAAGGAGGGCGACGGCCAGAAGCCCAGCGAAGGCGCAGGCGGCGACAAGACCGATGGCAAGGGAGGCGACGGCCAGCAGTCCGACGGCAAGGAAGTCTACGAACCGAAAGTCACCCTCTCCAACGACAAGCTGACTGCGTCGGAATACAGCAGTGACG
>NZ_KV786087.1:52884-53822 GCF_001806835.1 Brevibacterium sp. HMSC24B04
TGCGTCGGAATACAGCAGTGACGGTGTCACCATCACGCTCGAAGGCGGCGAGCCCGGCGGGGAATACTTCTTCAGGATCCAAAAAGACGGCGAACTGGTCGAGGGAGCAGGCGGCCGCAAGACAGCTGATGACAAAGGCGAAGTTTCAATCAACGTAGTTGGAAACGCTGACGCCGGCGATGACCTGGTCGGCACCTACGCCGTTGATGTTTTCTACCCCGCGGGGCCACGGGGAGTCGGTAGTCTCGAATACACCGTCACCAAGGACGGCGACGAAGAGCAGCCCGGCGACGGGCCGAAAGCCACCGTCTCCAAAGACAAGCTGACTGCGTCGGAATACAGCAGTGACGGTGTCACCATCGCGCTCGAAGGCGGAGATCCCGGCAAGGAATACACATTCAGCACTAGACACAACGACGGAGCGCCGGAAGAAGCCACCGAGAAAGCTGATGACAATGGCAAAGCTTCAGTCAACGTAGTAGGGAACGCTGACGCCGGCGATGACCTGACCGGCACCTACACCGTTGAGGTTGTCGACACCGAAAACAGTAAGAAAGTCGCCGAGCTCGAATACACCGTCACCAAGGACGACGAACAGCCCGGCGACGACCCTGAGGTCAAGGACCCGGCTCTGAACCTGTCGGAAAAGAAGGTCACCGCCGATGACTTCGTCAACGACAAGAAGGGCGTCAACGCCGTCGTTTCGAACCTCGAACCCGGCACCAAGGTGAAGTTCACCGTCACCGGCACTTCCGGCAACGCCAAGAACGTAAAGCCCTACGAAACCACCGTGACCGCCGACAAGGACGGCAACGCTGTCTTCACCCCAGCCGGCATGAACAAGTCCAACCCGTCGGCATACACCGGCAAATACAACATCACCGCTGAATTCGACGGCCAGAAGCTCGAAGACTCCTTCGAAGTCGTCTCCGGCAAGG
>NZ_KV786087.1:53842-60425 GCF_001806835.1 Brevibacterium sp. HMSC24B04
TCGAAGACTCCTTCGAAGTCGTCTCCGGCAAGGGCAGCGGCAGCGAAGAGGAAGAAGCTCCGGCTAAGGACCCGGCTCTGAACCTGTCGGAGAAGAAGGTCAAGGCCGTTGACTTCGTCAACGAAGAAAAGGGCCTCAAAGCCGTCGTTTCAAACCTCGAGCCCGGCACCGAAGTCAAGTTCAACGTTGCAGGCACCTCCGGCAACGCCAAGAACGTCCGCCCGTTCAAGCAGACCGTCAAGGCTGACAAGGACGGCAACGCGGTCTTCAGCATTAAAGGCATCAGCGAGGACAACCCGTCGGCTTACCTCGGCAAGTACACCGTCACCGCTGAATTCGACGACCAGAAACTCGAAGACTCCTTCGAAGTCGTCTCCGGCAAGGGTGGCAAGAGCGATTCCGAAGACGCCGGCAGCGGCGGCGGATCCGTCTCCGGTGGTGCATCGGACAACGTTGCAGGTTCCAGCGACTCCGGCACCCTGCCGCGCACCGGTCAGGGACTCGGCGGCCTGGCAGCAGGTGCCGCACTGCTCACCGTCGGTGGTGCAGCCGTTCTGCTCACCCGCCGCACCCGCAAGGCCTGAACACAACGCAGCCTCAGAACTGACGCTCTGAACTGACACGCAGGGGGGGGGCGGCCCACACAGGGCCGCCCCTCCTTGTTGCTTAAAAGCCGCGCCGCTCAGAGCCTTACTGCAAAACGGCCGGCAGAACCTCTACCGGGTACGGCGCGACGAAGTGCCCGGCATGAGAACACCGGCAATGCGCCTGGCCGGACGCGCCCTGCGGCCTGCCCCCTGCGAGTCCTCAAACAAGGACACAACATCTCCAGATGACGCCGCCGCGAAAATCCTTCCGGCAGTTTCCAGTCGCCTGCGCATCGCGTCCATTTCGGCACGCATAGCTTCCTGTTCGCGGCGCATAGCCTCGATTTCTTCGCGCATCCGCAGGATCCGCTTAATGCCCTCGAGGTTGATGCCGTCATCCTGGCTCAACCGCTGCACCAGCTGAAGCTTCTCAATGTCGTCAGCCGAATAGCGGCGCCCGCGCCCAGCAGACCGCTGAGGTGTCACCAGCCCAAGACGGTCATACTGCCGCAGTGTCTGCGGATGCATGCCGGCCAGTTCAGCGGCAACAGAAATCATGTAGACAGGACGGTCTGCGGGAATCATCACGCTTCACCTGCCCTCCTCTGCAGCCCTTCACGCGGATCTTCGCCCGCGGTAGCAGCGGCAAAATCCTCTACGGCCTTCTTCGCATCCGCGTTCAGATTGCGCGGCACCGTCACTTCGACGGTCACCAGCAGGTCGCCCTTGCCGGACTTCGCATCAATGCCCCGTCCACGCAGACGCAGTGTGCGACCCGACGGCGTGCCCGCAGGAATCTTCATGGTGACCGGCTGCCCTCCCAGCGTGGGCACCGAAACCTGAGTTCCAAGAGCCGCCTCCGGGAACGTCACCGGCAGCGTCATGCGCAGATTGTTGCCATCGCGCGTGAAAACACTGTGCGGTGCAACCTCGACGGTCAGAATCACATCGCCGGGCTTGCCGCCGTTAGGGCTGGGCTTGCCCTTGCCGCGAACGCGCACTTCCTGCCCGTCCTTCACTCCCGCGGGAGTGCGAACAGTCAGTGGCTTGCCACCGGGCATCTTGAGTTTCACAGTGGCGCCTTCAACCGCTTCCGTAAAGCTCAGACGCGCCTTCGAACGGATGTCCCCGCCCTTCTGCGGAGACTGCTGATAGCCGCCGAAACCGCCACCGCCAAAGCCGCCACCGCCGAACAGGTCAGAAAGGTCCGGGCCCCCGCCAGGGTAACCACCGGAATATCCACCGGCACGAGTCCGACCCCCTCCACCGGTGTTGAACAGGCCGGAGAAGATGTCCTCAAAGCCACCGGCACCAGCACCGCCGGCACCCGCCTGGAACCTGGCGCCGCCGCCCATGGCGCGCACTTGGTCATACTGTTTGCGGGTCTCTGGATCGCCGATCACCGAATTGGCAGCCGAGATCTCTTTGAACTTCTCTTCTGCTTCCGCGTTGCCCGGATTGGCGTCCGGGTGATACTTGCGGGCCAGTTTGCGGTAGGCCTTCTTGATTTCAGCATCGGAGGCATCCTTGGAGACTCCGAGCGTCTTGTAGTAGTCCTTCTCGAACCACTCATTCTGCGGTCCCGAGTTCATCCGGCCCCTCCTTTCAATGCCGAAATGGTCTGTTCTTCAGTCCTTCTAGCGGCCGAGGCGGAGCCCCACCTTCCCCGTCGGGCACCTCGGTGCCCCTCCGGGTGGTCGGAAGCTCCGCCTCGGCAGCTGTGAGCGTGTCAGGCTTCGGGGAGGTGAACCCCCACCCGAGCCGCCCGAATGACACGTTCGCCGATCTTGTAGCCGGGCTGCATGACCATGAACACCGTGGGCTCTTCAACATCAGCCGAAGGCTGCTGCATGAGAGCATCGTGGATGTTCGGGTCGAAGACTTCGCCGACTTCGCCGTACTGCACGACGTCAAGCTTGCCGAGAGCTTCCAGGAGCCTGTCGACGTGCTTTTCGTACGGACCGGTGACGTCGCCGGCTTCGCGAGCCAGCTTCACTTCGTCAAGCACCGGCATGAGAGCTTCAACCGCGCCCTGCAGACCAGCTGCGCGTGCAACCTCCTGGTCGCGTTCCGAACGACGGCGGTAGGCCGCGTATTCGGCGTTCAACCGCTGCAGGTCGTCAAGGTAGCGCTTGGCTTCGTCCGATTCCGGCTGCGGTTCGGCGTCTTCGATGCCCGATGCGTCGTCGGGAATCTCGACACCGAGGTCCGAGGCATCGGCCGGCTGCTCTGCACCCTGCTGGGCTTCCGGCTGCTGTTCGGACTCCGGGGCGTCGGCCCCGTCCCCGGCCTGACCCGCGGGGCGGGCCTGACCGGTTTCGGGATCAATCCGACGGTTGTCCTTGAACGAGAAGCCCTGGTCGCCGGCGTCGCGGCCGTCTGGGTTCTCGGTGGTCATTACTTCTCCTCGTCTTCGTCAACGACTTCAGCGTCAACGACATCGTCGTCAGCAGAACCTGCGTCAGCCTGTGCGCCTTCCGCACCGGCTTCAGCCTGAGCTGCCGAGTAGATGGCCTCGCCCAGCTTGGTCTGCGACTGCTGGAGCTTGTCGTAGGCCTGCTTGACGGCGTCGTCATCGTCACCCTTGAGGGCTTCCTTCAGAGCGTCGACATCTGCCTGGACTTCGTTCTTGACGTCTTCGGGCAGCTTGTCGTCGTTGTCCTTGATGAGCTTGTCCGTCTGGTAGGCAACAGTCTCCGCGTTGTTGCGGGTGTCAGCAGCTTCGCGGCGCTTCTTGTCCTCTTCAGCGTGCTCTTCTGCTTCGCGCACCATGCGGTCGATGTCTTCCTGCGGAATAGCCGAACCGCCGGTGATCGTCATGGACTGCTCCTGGCCGGTGCCCTTGTCGGTGGCCGACACGTGCACGATGCCGTTGGCGTCGATGTCGAAGGACACTTCGATCTGCGGAACACCGCGCGGAGCGGGTGCAATGCCGGTCAGTTCGAAGGTGCCCAGCGGCTTGTTGTCGCGCGTGAACTCACGCTCACCCTGGAAGACCTGAATCGACACGGACGGCTGGTTGTCTTCGGCCGTCGTGAAGGTTTCGGACTTCTTGGTGGGGATCGGCGAGTTGCGCTCGATGAGCTTGGTCATCACGCCGCCCTTGGTTTCGAGACCCAGCGACAGCGGGGTGACGTCAATGAGCAGCACGTCCTTGCGGTCACCGCGCAGAACACCTGCCTGGACGGCAGCGCCGACTGCGACGACTTCGTCCGGGTTGACGCCCTTGTTGGGCTCCTTGCCGTTGGTGAGCTTCTTGACGGTTTCGGTCACGGCGGGCATACGGGTGGAACCGCCGACGAGGACCACGTGGTCGATGTCGGACAGGCTCACGCCAGCATCTGCGATGACCTGCTCGAAGGGCTTCTTGGTGCGGGCCAGGAGGTCCTCGGTGAGCTCTTCGAACTTGGCGCGGCTGATGGACTCATCCAGGTGGATGGGGCCGGATTCGCTCATCGACAGGTACTGCAGCGAAATGTTGGTGCTGCTTGCGCTGGACAGTTCCTTCTTGGCCTGCTCAGCAGCTTCCTTGAGGCGCTGCATGGCGGTGGGGTCCTTGGTGAGGTCCACGCCGTAGCCGTTCTTGACCTGTCCGACCAGGTAGTCGACCAGACGCTGGTCCCAGTCGTCACCGCCGAGCTCGTTGTCACCCGAGGTGGCGCGCACCTGAATGGTCGAGAAGTCGTCTTCGTCCTTGCCGACTTCCAGGAGCGAAACGTCGAAGGTTCCGCCGCCGAGGTCGAACACGAGGATGAGTTCGTCTTCCTTGCCGCGCTCCAGACCGTAGGCCAAAGCTGCTGCGGTCGGTTCGTTGATGATGCGCAGGACGTTCATTCCGGCAATCTGGCCGGCATCCTTGGTTGCCTGACGCTGAGCGTCGTTGAAGTATGCGGGGACGGTGATGACGGCGTCGGTCACGGTGTCCTGCAGGTACTCTTCAGCGTCGTGCTTGAGCTTCTGCAGAATTCGAGCCGAAATTTCCGGTGCCGAAAGGTCCTTGTCGCCGAGCTTGGTGGTCCAGTCGGTGCCCATGTGGCGCTTGACTGAGGACACGGTGTTTTCGACGTTGGTAACAGCCTGGCGCTTGGCGATTTCACCCACGAGGGAATCGCCGTTCTTGTTCACTGCGACAACCGACGGAGTGGTGCGGCCGCCCTCAGCGTTTGCGATGACCTTCGGTTCGCCGCCTTCGAGAACCGCGACGACCGAGTTGGTGGTTCCAAGGTCAATACCTACTGCACGAGCCATGTTCGTGTCTCCTTTCAAAAGAGCCTTCGCACTCTGAGTGCATCTGACTCAAGTCTGCTACTGGATGCTTGGGTCGTCAACCTCATTGAGCCTGAGACCTTCATTAAACTTGCGTTCACTAGACTCAACTCTAAAGGGCCTGGCCTTATTCCCCCAGGGAAAGAAACGTCGGAAAAAGTTTTGCGGCAGCGGAAGTCGATCTTCCGAAAAATTTTCAGTACCGATAAAACCCCTGGTCAGAACACTTATTCGCACCCCCGCAACGCCGCCAGTCCGAAATCTTGGACAAAAGACAGCTTTGTGACCGCCCAGTCAACTCGCCAGTAAGTTACTTTGAAGTCGTCAACTCGGTGACATGCGTCACCACACAAGAATGACGACCACGAGAGGACCACCCGATGAAGCTGACACAGTCACTCCTGCGCTCCGCCGCCGGCGGTCTGACAGCACTCGCAGCGACCGCGGCCATGGTTGCTGCCGCCTCCCCCGCCTCCGCGGCAACAAACACCCACGAGTACCCGGAAACCCCAGCCCTCAACCCGAACCTGCCGATCGTCAAGACAACCCACAAGTCCGACCACATCAAGGCAAACGTCCTCAACCCCCACCCCGTGTGCAACGCGCTGGAAGACAAGCGCACCACCGTCTACAAAGTCACCGACAAGTTCCTGCCCGTCGGCACCATCTCCACCACCAACAACACCGACAAGGCGATCCCGCTGACCCAGAACACCTCGAAGTCACAGTCGATTTCACTTGAGGTCAACGGCAGCCAGACCGAATCCGTGTCCGTCAACGGCGGCGGTTCCGCATCCAAGAAAGACACTACCGGCAACTTCGGCATCGCCTGGGAACTGGCCAAGACCATCGGCGGTTCCGCCTCGTACTCCCTGAGCTGGGACGTCGGCCAGACCATCGGCCCCTACGATGTCCCCGCCGGCAAGACCGGCGACGCCACCTACGGATTCCGCGCCATCAACATGATCGGCACCCAGCAGCACTGCAAGTCCGACGGCACCTGGTCGAACCCGACCGCGTGGCGCGCATTCTCGCCGATCAAGAACGAAGTCCGCGTCAAGATCTACGGAAACGCCTCCGAATCGGATCAGACAGGCAAGCCCACGGTTGAAGAGAAGCCCAACCCGAAGCCCACCGAAAACACCATCGAACCCGATGATTCGCCCATCAAGGGCGACGGCGGCAGCAAGCCGGCGGGCAAGCAGAAGCTTGACCTCGAACCGCAGATCACCGTGACCGACGGCAAGGTTCCCGGCTACGCGGGCATCGCCGCACTGCGCGTGAAGAACGTCGGCACCGACCGCTACTTCAGCGAAGACCCGGCAGTGTCCTACCGCGTTGACGTGAAGACCGAAGACGGCCCCGAAAGCGTTGACCGTTTGATCACCCCGGGTTGGTTCAACGGCGCCTACACGCAGGACCTCGGCTTCAACAAGAAGACCTCGACCCGCTCCTTCCTCGTCACCCTGTCCAACCCGGTGAAGAAGGGCGAAAACCAGCTGATCGCCAACTTCAAGTTCGGTGACGGCAAGACCACCGAAGGCCGCCTGAAGAACTCGATTTCGGTCACCCAGGTTGAACGCGCCGAAGGCGACAAGTCGACCTACAACGACCAGAACGTGTCCTCGAAGGACATCACAGTCAATGACCTCGGCAAGCCGGCCAAGCACAAGGGCATCTTCTGATCGACCAGCATAGGCAATCGGGCCGGTGGGACACTCCCACCGGCC
>NZ_KV786087.1:60445-100189 GCF_001806835.1 Brevibacterium sp. HMSC24B04
CGGGCCGGTGGGACACTCCCACCGGCCCGATTCGCATCTGTCCCGGTCACACCCGGCACAAACACGACCCCTGCGACTATCGTGGTGGGCACAACGACTGTCAGACCGCCACCGACAAACACCGGAGCCCATGACTTCCACATCAGCCGAATCCAGCCAGCCGACCGTCACCGCCCCCTGCGGTACCGTCCGCGGGCTCAGCGACGGCGAAGTCGAGTGCTACCTGGGCATCCCGTACGCCCAGCCGATGACAGGAGCGGCAGCCTTCCAGGCACCTCGGCCCCTGGAGAGCCTGCCCGGCGGAGAATTCGCGGCAACCTCCTTCGGTCCGCCCTGCCCGCAGTTCATGCCCGCCGGCGACATCCCGATGGAGGAGCACCGCGACGGCGATGACTGGTTGAGCCTCAACGTGTGGACGCCCGCCCAGCGCACGCAGGGTCAAGCACTGCCGGTCATGGTGTGGATTCACGGTGGGGCCTATGTCCTGGGCGGTTCAGCCGAACCGCAGTACAACGGCACCGTGTTCGCCCGCGAGCGCTGCGTCTTCGTGTCCATCAACTACCGGCTGGGGCTTGAGGGGTTCCTCCACCTGGAAGGTGCTCCGGCCAACCGCGGCCTGCTCGACCAGATTGCGGCTCTCACCTGGGTGCGGAACAACATCGCCGCTTTCGGCGGCGACCCGCAGCGAGTGACGGTGTTCGGCGAATCCGCTGGTGCCGGCGCCATTCACTGCCTGCTGACAATGCCCGATGCGCAGGGCCTGTTCCAGCGCGCCATCCTGCAATCCCCGCCGTCCATGGTCCTCGAAGCCGACCTCGCAGCCCAGATCACCGACACGGCTGTCCGTGCGGCCAGCCAAATGCACCCCGGAGCGCAGGCAACGCCCGAGTTCTTCGGCTCACTCAGCCTGACCGAGCGCCGCGCGGTGCTTGAGGAGCTCAACTCCACCGCCAAGCGCAGCATGGGCACATGGGGCGCGGCCGCAGCATTCGAACCGCCCCTGACCCCGGTGGTCGACGGCACGGTTCTGCCGCGCGGGCCCTGGAAAGCACTGCGCAGTACGCCGCCGGACATTCCGGTGATCATCGGCAGCAACGCCGAGGAGTTCAACCTGTTCATGGCGCTTGCGCGCAGTCAGCCGAACGACGCCGTCGCACAGCGCATTCTGGGAACCATCGGCCCGCGCACCCAGCCGGAGTCCGAACAGTACGCCAACCTTGTGTCTGCACCGGAAGGCACAGCGCGCCCACCGGTCATCTACGAACGCGTCAACACCGATTTCATGTTCACGGTGCCGGCCCTCGACATGGCCCAGGCGATTCCGGGTGCGTGGACCTATCTGCTGGAGGCCGACCCTCGCGGCGGAATCCAGGCCGCCCACTCGGTCGACCTGCCGCTGCTGTTTGAGAACTACACCGACGGGATGGGTGCACTGACCTTCCCGCAGGGCCCCACGGAGCGCGAACGCCGCACAGGCCGCCGCATGCGGGACGCCTGGCTGCGCTTTGCCCGCACCGGCCGGGCTGACTGGCCGGAGTTCAGCCACGACGGCGCCACCCGGATTTTCGACGCCCACACCGACGAGGAGCGGGTCCTCCCGCACCCTCTGCTGGAGCGCTGGAAGTGCTTTGTTCGCCAGCCCGCGGCACCCCACGGACTTCTCTGACTGGCTGATCTGACGAGGCGCCGCCGGACTCCCGCCGGCTGCTCGACTGAGGCTGGGGCCGGCTGGGTCGGCTGGCGCTTCAGATGCGGATGATGATTTTGCCGGCAGCGTGACCAGCCTCAACGTCTGCGACCGCCTGCGCGGCATCCGCAAAGCGGTAGCGCGCTGAAACCCATGTGGGTGCGGCCGATGCAGCCAACAGCTGGGCGATGCGCGCGTAGACTTCGCGCGTCCGGTGCCGAACAATGCCCGATCCGCCGAGCTCTTTCGCCAAAGCAGGGTCGGCTGCTGACAGGATTCGCGGCCGCTGACCAACATCACCGGCTCCTTCACCAGCAGAACCAGCAGGCGCCTCGTCCGACAGGAGCTCGGCTCCCTCACGGAGCACATCGCCGCCCACCAGATCAAGAATTGCAGCCGGAGTGCCCAGCCGGCGTACCCGGTCGGTCCACCCCGGACCGGATTCGACGTGTTCAGCGCCCATGCGCGTAATGACATCGTGTTTCCCAGCCGAACCCACTCCCCACACTGTGAGACCCGCGGCTTTGGCAAGCGACAGAGCAGAGGATCCGACGCCTCCTCCAGCGCCGATCACCAGCAGCGGCTGGCCCGGCCGCAAGCCCAGCTGATTGAGCGCATCGTGCGCGGTCCCGAACGCCGCGGGAATGCTGGCGGCTGTTCCCGCGCTCAGTTCTTCAGGCAGCGGGGTCGCCGAGGTGCCGGTCAGCACTGTCTGTTCGGCAAAAGTTCCGATGCCGGGAGCCGCCGAACCGAAAACCCGCTGGCCGACTTCCAAGTCAGTCGGAGCGTCCGGACCGAGTTCGCGGATCGTGCCGACAGCCTCCCGGCCCATGGCCATGGGGAAGCGCACCGGAAAAGACTCTTGCCGCTGGCCGGAGCGAACCTTGATATCGCCGGGATTGACGGTGGTCGCTTCGACGTCGATGAGCACGCCGTCACCCTCTGGTCGCGGGGCGGGAACATCGAGGAAACCGGCCACCTCGGGGCCGCCGTATTCAGTGAAGCCGAAGATTCGCATAAGAGCTCCTGTCGCGCGTCGTTGCCGGCAGCGGTCTTTCTTTAGACTACTGGAATGGCACACGAAGAAAGAGCGGACGACAAGCACGGCGACCTTCCCGATGATGGCGTTCCACGCGACGGCCGTGGCGATGCTCAGAACGGCAGTGCTCACGACACCGGCGCTGATAACAGCGCTGGCAGCAGCGCCGAAGCCGAAAAGCCGATCCCGTGGCCGTGGGGCGACCGCAAACCCTCAAAAGCAGACAAAGTGCTGCTGGGCTTCATCATTGGCCTGCCCCTGTTCTTTCTTGTCATCTTCCCGCTGCGCCCATTTCTCATTGCCAAAATGCCGGTGCTGCTGTCTGTCATCACGGGAGCAAAAACCGTTATTGCCGGAGCCGGCGCATTCGCCAAGGTCGAGGGCTACCCGCTGTGGTTTGCAATCCTTGCCGGCTTCATCGGCGCGGTGAAGTTCGACTGGCTGTGGTGGCTGGCCGGCCGCCACTGGGGAGAGAACGTGGTGCGCTTGGTGGCCAACACCCCGAAGGCCTACAGGAAAGCGGCCCGAATCCGCGATCTGCCGCAGTGGCTGCTGGTGGTGCTCGTGGTGTTCGGCCGGTTCCCGGGTGTGCCCGGATCCTTGGTGTGGCTGGTGGCCGGATGGTCCGGAATGCGATTCCGCACGTTCATCAGCGCCAACATCGCGTGCGCCCTGCTGGTGTCCACGGTCAGTGCCAGCCTGGGCTGGTTCATAGGTCAGCCGGCGGTTGATCTGCTCAAGCTCATCGACAAATACGCCCTGTGGATCACACTGGCGCTCATCGTGGGAACCGTCATCTGGACCTCTAAGAAGGAACGCGACCGGGCTGCCAAGCGCAAGAACTCGGAATCTTAAGCTCTGGGCCCGGCGAGTTCACCCGCCCTAAGTGAAGTCACCCGCGCTGGGCGAGCGCGAACGGCAGAACTGCCGCCGCTCCCGCCTGCCTCAGCAGGCGCGCCGCGATCGTCATAGTCCAGCGCGACGCGATTTCAAGGTCCGTCAACAGGACCGTGCGTCCAGCCACCGCAGCTTCCAACTGCGGGCCGACCCTGAGGGCGTCCCACAGGTTTTTGACACGGTAGGCGCTGTTGACATCGGGGCTGCCCGGATCGCGCAGCAGTTCCAGCTGACCCAAATACTCCATACGGCCCACAGCGGCGATCCCCTGGGCCAGGGACTGCGCGGAGTTCGGGCGGTGGGCGCTGGGAATGCCGACAACGCAGTCGGGACGCACCGGCCAGTCCCAGTCGGCCAGGACGGAAACCGCGAGGTCGCCGATGGTCTTGGGTATCTGCTCATCGGGTGATGCCGGAGTCAGGAACTGTCGCAGCGTCTGCCCCGCCCCGAGGTCGGTCAGCCGGGCAATGACCCTGCCTGTGTCCGCCCTTTCGCCTTCGGGGATCTTGCCCTTGATGTCGATGCCGGCTTTCGGCATCCCGGTGGGCCACTGGGCACGCGGTGCAACAGGCAGACCGACGGAGGACAGCAGCGACTGAGCGCCCTCACGCAGGCCCGCGTCGATGTCTTCCGACCACCACGTGCCAGCACAGTTGTCGCACCGTCCGCACGGTTGGGCCGTTGTGTCGTCCAGTTGGCGGGCGAGGAACACCATGCGGCAGTCA
The DNA here is from genome assembly GCF_001806835.1 of Brevibacterium sp. HMSC24B04. Lineage (NCBI taxonomy): Bacteria > Bacillati > Actinomycetota > Actinomycetes > Micrococcales > Brevibacteriaceae > Brevibacterium > Brevibacterium sp. HMSC24B04. The sequence goes on from NZ_KV786087.1 coordinate 64,794, forward strand.
TCTGTGGCCAAGTACTGTTCCATGGCCTGCGCTTCGCGTTCGCGGGCAGCGGCAACACCGGCGTAGCGTTCGGCGTCGTATTCCCAGCCGGCACCCGTGGACACGTAACCGCCCTGCACTCGATCAACAGCACCGTCTGCCTGCAGGGTTTTCAGCAGCAGTTCCAGTGCTGAGCGCTTGATGTCGACAAGCGGCTCCAAAGCGGGGACAGACATGGGCCCATCTGCTGAGGCAAGAACCTGCAGCGCGCGGTCGGCCGCCTGCGGATCCGGCATCGAGGCAGTTGCGAAGTAGTCCCAGATTGCGCGGTCTTCGGCACCGGGCAGGAGGAGGACATCCGCGTGCTCAACTGCGCGGCCGGCACGGCCGACCTGCTGGTAGTAGGCCACGGGCGAGGCGGGGGCGCCGAAGTGCACAACGAATCCCAGGTCGGGCTTGTCAAAGCCCATACCGAGCGCGCTTGTGGCCACGAGCGCTTTGAGTTCGCTTCTCTTCAGAGCGTCTTCCAGCCGCGTGCGCTCTTCGGCATCCGTGCTGCCGGTGTAGGCCTCGACATTCCATCCGGCCTGTTTCAGTGCCCGCGTGAGATCTTCTGCAGCTGAGACCGTGAGCGTGTAGATGATGCCGCTGCCCGGGAGATCTCCCACGTGCTGGCACAGCCACGCAATGCGGTCCTGTGCCGACCACACACCCGCAGCACCCAAACGCAGGGAATCCCGCGTGAGCGGACCGCGGACAACCACAGTGTCGTCCCCCAGCTGAGCCGCGACATCGGCAACCACCCGTTCGTTAGCGGTGGCGGTTGTGGCCAAAACGGGCACGGAGTTCGGAAGCGAGCGCACCAGCGCGCCGATCCGCCGGTAATCCGGTCGGAAGTCGTGCCCCCAGTCTGAAATGCAGTGAGCCTCATCGACCACGATCATGCCGACCCGCTTGAGAACCTCGCCGAGAACGTGATCCCGGAACCGCGGATTCGTGAGCCGTTCGGGAGATATGAACAGAACATCAACACGGTCCTGACGCAGCGCCTCGACCGCGTCGTCCCATTCGGTGACGTTCGACGAGTTGATGGTGACCGCGTTGACACCGGCCCGGTGGGCTGCCGCCACCTGGTCGCGCATAAGGGCCAGAAGCGGGGAGATGACGAGCGTCGGCCCTCCCCCAGCTTCGCGAATCAGCCGGGCGGACACGAAGTACACGGCGGACTTGCCCCACCCTGTTCGCTGGACGACAAGAGCCCGGCGCCGATCGCGGACCAGAGTCTCGATTGCCTGCAGCTGTCCGTCGCGAAAAACCGCGTCGGGGCGCCCTGTCAGTTGGGCTAAGATCGACTGGGCGGAGGCATGCAGAGTGTTTTCGCGTGACATATTCGAAGTCTATGGGGGAGCACCGACACGGCGGCCTGACCAATCACCTTCAGCACCGCGCCGCGTGCCGCACGGCCTTCCCCAAACGCAGCGCAAGGAGGGGCAGTGTCCGTAGAACTCATAGAAGAAGCGCTGCGATCGCGACCCCAGGGCGAAGCAGAACTGGCCGAACTCGCCCAGGCTGCGCGCAATGTCAGCAACGACGACCTCCAGTACCTCATCGAATCAATGCCGGCCAAACAGGCCGCCGTGCTCTACCGGGTGCTGGACAAAGACACCGCGCTGAACATCTTTGAGGACCTCCCGCCGGCCTACCAGGCCGATCTGATCCGCGGGCTGCGCTCAACCGACGTCGCCGAACTCATCGAAGACCTCGACCCGGACGACCGCGCGCTCGTGTTCGACGAACTGCCGGCGGCGGTCGCCGACCGGCTCATGGCCGGGCTGAGTCCGTCCGAACGCCACATGACCGCCTCGGTTCTGGGCTATCCGCCCGAAGCGATCGGCCGCTACATGTCGCCGGAGGTCATCGGCATCAATCAGGACTTCACGGTGGGTGAGGCCATGGCCTATGTCCGCCGCAGGATTGACGACCCCGAAACCATCTACCTGCTGCCGGTTGTCGATTCCAGCCGCAAACTCACGGGAGTCATCGGCCTGCGCCGCCTGCTGAGCGAAGACGATTCGGTTGTCATCCGCGATATCGCCAACCAGCCGGTGAGCGCCAGCGCTATCGACGACCGTGAAGAAACTGCGCGCCGCTTCTTGAGCGACAAGCTCATTGCTATGCCGATTGTCGACCGCGAACAGCGTCTGGTGGGAATCCTGACGATTGACGACGTCATCGACATCGTCGAAGAAGAAGACGCGGAAGACACCGCCCGCTCCGGTGGTTCGGAACCCCTGGCGCAGTCCTATCTGTCAGCCTCGATCTTCAGCATCTTCCGGTCCCGCGTTGTGTGGCTGACGATGCTCGCGGTCTCAGCTGTTCTGACGGTGCAGGTGCTCAACGTATTCGAAGACCGACTGGCACAGCTGACTGCGCTGGCCCTGTTCATTCCCCTGCTGACCGGTACGGGCGGCAACACCGGCAACCAAGCTGCCACAACCGTCACGCGCGCCCTGGCAATGGGCGAAGTTCGTGTGCGCGACATGCCGAAGATCATCTGGCGTGAGGCTCGCGTGGGCTTCACCCTGGGACTCACCTTGGGTGTTCTGGGCTTCCTGGCGGCGTCCCTGGCGTTCGATGTGGGCATCGGCACCGTCATCGGCCTAACCCTCTTGTCCATCTGCACGATGGCTGCAACGATCGGCGGGGTCATGCCGCTGGTCGCGAAGAAGGTCGGCGCCGACCCTGCGGTGTTCTCCAACCCGTTCATTTCCACGTTCGCTGACGCGACGGGCCTCATCATCTACTTCTCGATCGCCACGGCAATTCTGCTCAGCTGAAGTGGTTGAACCGGCGAGCCCACAGCTCGTGCGCTACGTGGTGCCTCATTGTCAAGTCCCCGCGTAGTGGGGGTCCGTGCCTCATGTGTTTTTCCCCGCGTAGTGGGTGTGGGGTTTAGCTGACGCGGCGTATGCCTGTGGTTGGTGGGGTGTGTGGGTGGAGTTGTTCTTCGAGTTTGCGGGTTTTGGTTGCGGCGAGTCGGTTCAGTTCGTTTTGGATGCGGGTTATTTCGCGGGCGATGGCTGTTGGTTTCAGTGTGGTTTTGTATGCGGTGAGTTCGGCTTGTTGTGTGGGGTTGAGGATGCCTGCTTCGAGGAGTCGGTGGTAGGGGGTGCGGGGTGAGTCGTAGGTGCGTTTGCGTCTGCCGAGGGTGTCGGTGCTCCAGCCGGTGGGTTTTTTGGTTGGGGTGAGGAAGTTCAGTCGGTCGTAGGTAAGGGCCCAGAGTTTGTTGAGCAGTTCGAGTTCTGTTGGTGTGTCGTAGCGGTGGTAGAAGCCGTAGCGGCGAACGAGGTGGTTGTTTTTGGACTCGATGGTGGCTTGGTCGTTTTTTGTGTAGGGCCGTGAGCGTGTGAAGAACACTTTGTGTTCGTTGGCCCATCCCATGAGGTCGTGGTTGATGAATTCGCTGCCGTTATCGCAGTCGATGCCGGTGATATCGAAGGGCACGGTGGTGGTGAGGAGGTTGAATGCTGTGAGGATGTGCTGGTGGGCGTTATTGCGGATGGTGTGGGTAAAGACCCATCCGGTGTGGATGTCGGTGAAGTTCACGGTGCGGCAGAACTCGCCTTTGAGTGTTGGTCCGCAGTGGGCGACGGTATCGACTTCGAAGAATCCTGGTTCGGCTTCGACTTCGTCACCGGCTTTGCGGATGGTGATCGAGTTACGCAGCAGTGTTCCTGGTTTGGTGGTTGTTTTGCCCCGGATGGGGTCTTTGGCCCGGGTTGGGGTGAGGTAGCGGTCAATCGTGGCAGCGGACATTGCTAAGAGTTCTTCACGAACCTGGTGGCTGTAGCGGTCGCTTCCTTTGGTGAGAGCGCCTTCGGCTTCCATCTGGTCAAGCCAGTCACCCATAGAGGCCGCGAGGTATTTCCCGCAGATTGCACCACTGGCCGCCCAGACTTTCTGGAGTACTTTACGGGCATCGTAGGAGTACTTATAGGCCTTGGTGCGGCGCCGATCGATCACCGCGATCGTGGCAGTGGCCCGGCCTTTGGGCTGACGCAACCGCGCCCGCAGCTGTTGCCGGGCATGGTCCCGGTTCCACCCGGTCACCGCGACCACCTGGTCCAAGATGATGGTCTTCTCCTTCTTCGAAGCCGCTGCATAAGCCGCAGCGTACTTCTTAGTCACCTCATACCTGGCCTTCAATGACAATCCCTCACGATCCATACCCCATGGTCGCCATACACCCACAAATTTCGCGGGGAAAAATACATGAGGCACGGCCCCTGTTCACCCGGGGACTTTCCATGAGTCTCGTCGCGCTATTGATACGCGCACAAGGGGTCCTGTATCCTACAGGTAGGAAACACCACGATATTAGAGGTGTTTACCTGGAGGAGCGGGTTAGCACTCGCCCGGATGCTCGGCGGCGCACAACGCCGCACTCCTTAAGTGGATCGACTCCGGGGAGTGCTAATCCGCTCCTTATTTGATTTTGGGACAATCGGGACAAGGGAACCACCCGGGTGAGATCACCTTGTAATTCGGCATTGCCATAAATCCGAGGGGAACGGCACAGTAGTTGCTGGCGTTAGTGCAGTTTTCCACGCCTCGTACACGCGGCCAGACCGTGCGGAGGTAGCGTCCCTCCACGTGCCCGTACCGCCCAGGGCGCAGAGCCTCATTCAAGCAGCCTGCAAAGAGATCGGCCACATCGGACTCGCGGTACTTCGTCGCAGCCACCCACTGAAGGGAGTCAAGCAACTCCATCGGGAGGCTTTGCTGAGCCGGCAAAGTCGTTTCAAGGTAGGGCCGGCTGACAGAATCGTGGTCAAAGCCTTTGACGTGTGAAAAGCGGATCGTCAAATCACCCTTCTTGACGCCAGAGTTCCGGGCCGCCCAGAGGATGTTCTTCAACATTTTTCCGGCAACATAGTTATAAAGCGCGCCACGTTCCGTGGTGTACGTACCCTCAGTCACGGCGGCCTTATCGGTGTAGACATAGATGGCCTGCACCTTGTCCAACATGCTGAGATGGTCGGCGACATGGAGGCGCCGGTCGTGATCTCGCACGTACTCCTTCCACGAAAACGGCTTGTCGTGGGGAACTCTGAATTCGTCCTTAAGGTCTGTGATCAATTGGCGAACATCGCCAGCTGCGCTGGCAGGAAAAAGAATGGCGGCCATTCCGAAGTGCGGGCTTGCTTTGGGGCTCACGCTCAAGTCACCAAGGTCACCAGTCTCGTCAACGTAGGCGAAGTATTTCTCAGACATCGCTGCCCTTCATTCCTCCTCGACGAGGGCTGCCGCCATGCTGTTGAGCAGGTCGACCGAACGGGTGAGCGCCGCGACGTCCTCAGCCGTGAGGTCGTCGACCGTCGAACCCATTTTCTGCACCGCCGAGGTGCGTTCAGACACAAGCCACTGACGGCCCTTGTCCGTGATCTCCAGAAGAGAAGCGCGCGCGTCATCTGGGTCTGGTCGGCGTGTAATGAAACCGTCCGCGGTCAGCCGTGCCGCGATCTTCGTGGCTGCCGGCTGCGAACATCCGTACAGCTGGCCCAGCAGCCCGACCGTGGTGCGCTCACTTTGGTCGATGACCGCCAGCGCACGCCAGGCCGACCAGCCTTCGTCACCGTGAGTGCCACGACGAACAGCGCGGGTGAAGCGCCCCGCTGCGGCAACGAGATCAGTGACAAGACGTTCGTTTTCCATACCTCATTTATATAACTTGGCTATGCACGCCGCAAAGGCCCACATCCAGCCGCCTCACACCCCGACCACCCCAGAACCAGCCGCCCCAGAGCACCCGGGCAGGCACCTCGTCAGCCCGGCACCTCCCCACCCCGTGTCGCACGTGTCACACCCAGGGGCTACTATGAGCTTCAGATGTTCCGGGGACGGTGAAATTCCGTACCGGCGGTGACAGTCCGCGACCCGGCTGCTCCACGGCACACGCCGTGCGAACACCCGGCTGACTCGGTGCAATTCCGAGACCGACAGTAAGAGTCTGGATGGGAGGAACACAGTCTGCTCGCGCAGGCACTGTCGGCGTACCCGGCGTGCCTTTGCGAACCCACAGCGCCGCTGTGGACTCCCATCTCCCGGCTGTACCGGGAGGTTCACATGGAAGTCCAGGCGGCTTTTCTTCTGCCTGACGCCGCCGGCCTGACCCACGAGCAGGCCATGCGGGCTGCTCTTGAGTACGCCGCACACGGCTCACGAGGCGCCACTCCGCTTGTCGGTGCTGTTCTCCTGCCGCCGGGCTCCGGTCCGATCGTGGGCTTTCACGCCGGTGCTGGCACAGCCCACGCTGAGGCTGCCGCACTCGACTTCGCTCAGGCCAACGGCGTTGACACGGCAGGCGCGACGATGGTCGTGACGCTGGAGCCGTGTTCACACACCGGCCGCACCGGCCCGTGCACTCAGAGGATCATCGACGCTGGGATCACCCACACCGTCATTGCCACAGCCGATCCGAACCCGGCAGCCCGCGGCGGGGCGGAGATTCTGCGCGCGGCAGGCATTGCTGTGACGACCGGTGTGCTGGCAGCTGAAGCCGAGGCTCTCAATGCGCGCTGGCTTCAGGCGGTGCGTGAGGGCCGGCCGTTCATCACGTGCAAAATTGCCCAGAGCCTCGACGGGTGTTCCGCTGCGGCCGATGGCACTAGCCAGTGGATCACGGGTGAAGAGGCCCGCTCCCACGCGCACGGGATTCGCGCGAAGGTCGATGCGATTGCCGTGGGCACAGGCACCGCGCTTGCCGACAATCCCCGCCTGGGCGCCCGCCCAGAGACTGCCACCGTCACCTCCCAGCCGATCCCAGTGGTCATCGGCCGCCGCCCCCTGCCGCCGGAAAGCCACCTGGCGCAGAACCCACGGACCATCGCGGCCGAAACAATCGACGAGGCGCTGACCAAGCTGAAAGCCGCCGGCGTCGAACATCTGCTTGTTGAGGGCGGCCCCCGGCTGGTCAGCAGCTTCATTGACCGCGATCTGGCCGACGAACTCCTGGTGTACCAAGCCCCCGTGCTTTTGGGTAACGGTCTGCGCAGCACCGCCGGACTGAACGTCACCACTTTGCACGAAGCACACAGCTTCACCCTCGATGCCGCCAGTGCGGCCCACCCCAACCCACAGGTTCTCGGCGCAGATGTTCTGCTGCGCCTGGTCCCGGCTGAGAAAGGACACCATGTTCACCGGAATCATTGAGCACGTCGGAACCGTCGTTTCGCTTGAGCAGGCTGGCGACAGCGCCTATCTGACCCTGGAGGCCGGGCAGATCGTCGCCGACCTCCCGCCGGGAGGTTCACTCGCGGTCAACGGGGTGTGCCTCACCTCGGCACCCCTGGCTGCCGCAGGGGCAGAAGAAAAGGACGAGGTGCCGGCCGGCCACCAGCCCGAAGGCACCTTCCGTGCCCTGCTCATGGGCGAAACTCTGCGCCGCTCCGCCCTTGGTGCCCTGCAGCCGGGTGATCCGGTGAACCTTGAACGCTGTATGCCCGCCGGCGGCCGTTTTGACGGCCACATTGTGCAAGGCCACGTAGACGGCGTGGGGCGCGTGGCTTCTGTTGAGGACAACGGCCTGTGGCGCACAGTGCGCGTGAACATTCCCGCCGATCTTGCGCCCTACACCGTGGAGAAGGGCTCCATCAGCCTGTCCGGCACGAGCCTCACCCTGACCGCCGTCAGCCCCGCCGATGCCGATGAGCACTGGGTGGAAGTCGGACTGATCGAAGCAACCCTTGAGCGCACAATCTTCGGCCAGGTCAAACCAGGGGACCCCATCAACATCGAGGTCGACATTCTGGCGAAATACGCCGAACGCCGCGCCGAATTCGCAACTCTCACAGCAGGAAAGGACCAGCCATGACCGCCACCTTGGCCTCTATTGAATACGCGATCGAGCAGATCGCGGCGGGCCGCCCGATTGTCGTCGTCGATGACGAAGACCGCGAAAACGAAGGCGACCTCATCATGGCGGCCGACGCCGTAACGCCCGAATGGATGGGGTTCATCATCCGGTACTCATCGGGGGTTGTGTGCGCACCCATTCCAGCCCAAACCGCCAAGCGGCTGGCGCTGCCGCCCATGACGGCGAACAACGAAGACCCCAAGGGCACCGCCTACACCGTGAGCGTCGACGCGAAGGAAGGCACAACGACCGGCATCAGCGCAGCTGATCGCAGCATCGCCGCCTGCCTCCTGGCAGACCCCGCTACCCGCGCGGAAGACCTCACCCGGCCCGGCCACCTGTTCCCGCTTATCGCGCAGGATGACGGGGTGCTCGCCCGCGACGGCCACACGGAAGCCGGCCTCGATTTCGCCCGCTTGGCGGGCCGCAGCCCCGCGGCTGTCATCGCCGAGATCGTGCACGACGACGGGTCCATGATGCGCTTTGCGGCACTGGCCGAATTCGCTCGCGAACACGGCCTGGCCATGGTCACGATCGCCGACCTCATCGCCTACCGCAAAGCCAACCCGAACGCCCCCATGACGCCGATCCCGGAAGCTGCGGAAGAAGACGGAGCCGAGCGGCGCCTCGTACGCGGAGAGACGGTTCCCCTGCCGACTGACTTCGGGACGCTCACGGCAACCGCCTACACCTTCGACGGCACCGACCACCTGGTGCTCAGCGGCCCGCCGACCGCGGATGCAGCACCTCTTGTGCGCGTGCACTCCGAATGCCTGACGGGCGATGTCTTCGGTTCGCACCGCTGCGACTGCGGCGAACAGCTGGCCCAGGCGCTGCGCACCATTGCGACTGTCGGCGGGCACGTGATCTACGTGCGCGGACACGAAGGCCGCGGCATTGGGCTGGCCGCCAAAATCGCCGCGTATTCCCTGCAGGACACCGGTCTGGACACGGTCGATGCCAACACCCGACTGGGCTTTGCCGCTGACGCGCGCAAGTACGACGCCGTCGCGGCAATCCTTGCCGACATGGGGTTGCATGCGGTGCGGCTCATGACGAACAACCCCACAAAAATCACCGCGCTGCAGCAGAAGGGCATCGACGTGAGCCGCGTGGATGCCGAAGTTGCCCCGCGGCCGGAAAACATCGCCTACCTGGCAGCCAAACGCGACAGGATGTCGCACCTTCTGGAAAGGACACTCTGATGGCAGGACACGGAGCACCCGAAATCTCACCCCGCACGGCGGTTGAGGCGGGCTCGCTGAGCATGGCGATCATCGCCTCGCGCTGGCACGACCGGGTGATGGGCGGGCTTGTGGCCGGTGCCCAGCGCGCCGCCGCGGAAGCCGGCATCGACGCACCCGTCCACTGGGTGCCGGGCTCATTTGAGCTGCCGATCGCAGCCCAGGCTGCCGCTGAAAAGTACGACTGCGTTGTTGCCCTCGGTGTTGTCATTCGCGGCGGCACCCCGCACTTCGACTACGTGTGTGCTGCCGCCACCGACGGCTTGGCGCGCGTGGCACTCGATTCCGGCAAGCCCGTGGGCTTCGGCCTGCTGACATGCGACACGGAAGAGCAGGCCCTCGACCGGGCCGGCCTGGAAGGTTCGAACGAAGACAAGGGGTACGAAGCGGCAACCGCGGCGCTGGCCACCGCCGATGTGCTGCGCGGGCTGCGCTGATCTTCTGCCCGAGACGCCGGTCGCCACAGCACCGGCCCAGGTGCCGAGGTGCCGGCGGCTGGGCCGGCTATCCTTAGCAGGACTGGTCTGACCGTCGAGGGAGTAGAAGTGACTGTTGCCGACATTGATCGCATCCTCCGCGAAGTGGCATCTGCCGGAGACAGGTTCAACGCCGTCACCGAAATGCTGCCGGAACTTGCCCGCGAGCGCGCTGGCGAAGCCGCGCAGCGCGCCGCCGAAGGCCTTCCACCGCGAGCGCTGGAAGGCCAGCCGTTTGCCGTGAAGGACATCGTGTTCATTGCCGGCGCTCCTACCTCGATGGGTTCGCGCGTGGACGTTCTGAGCCACCCGGATGCGAGAACCGGCACCGCCGATGTCATTCAACGTCTCATGGCCGCAGGTGCGATCCCGGTGGCCAAAACCAACTGCCAGGAGTTTTCGCACGGCATTTTCGGTGAGCACTCCGCATTCGGCACTGTGATCAATCCCGCGGGTGCCCAGCTGTGCACCGGCGGATCATCTTCTGGTTCGGCCGCGCTTGTGGCCGCCGGGGCGGTTCCCTTCGCCGTCGGCTCCGACACCGCCGGATCGGTGCGCGTTCCCGCTGGATGTCAGGGTGTTGTGGGCTTCAAACCCACCCTGGGTGCGGTCAACACTGACGGTGTTTTCCCGCTGTCGCCGTCGTTCGACACGCTCGGCTTCTTCACCCGCACCGTCAGCGAGGCTGTCCGGGTGTTCTCGGCTGTTGTGGACTTTTCGGCAGGTGCGCCCGCATCGGTCGCGGTCGGCACGTTCGAACTGAGCGCACCGCACTGGATTGAAGACGGTGCGGACTACCTCGACACGACGACACCGGTGGACCTCGAACCCTTCATCGAAGGGTCCGGTGCGCTGTATGACACTGTCCGCAAATACGAGTCCTTCCGGATTCTGGGCCCGCTGGCCGAAGACCAGCCGGAAGCCTTTACCCCCGGTGTCCTCGACCGGGTCAAGCAGTCTGCAGATGTTTCTGAAGCCGACTACCAGCAGGCTTTGGCTGATGTTGAGGCTCTGCGTGAGCGCGCTCTGGCTCAGTTCGCTGATGTCGACGTCATTGTGTCGCCCGCGCTGGACGGTGGAACCGTCCCGTGGGACAGCATTGGCCCCGACGCTCGTCCGGCCTTTGTCCGCTACTCCCAGCTGTTCAACGTGCTCGGCTGGCCCGCCATCACCATCCCCACCGGCCGTAAGTACGCCAACGGCGCACCCGCCTGCCTGCACATTGCCGGCAAGCCTGGCGAAGACGCGACGGTACTCGCGGTGGCCGCTGAGGTTGAACGCCGGCTGCAGGCTGAAGCGAAAGCTGAGCAGCAGACTGACCCGCAGGCCGGCGCTAACTGAGCAGATCGCCTGACACCATGAATGACCCCGCCTGAATGACACTGCCCTTTTCACGCGGCAGGACGCTCGACCTGCTGCCGCCCACCCAGCGATACACCCGGACCGCCTACCGTGCGGCTTCGGCTGTCATCCGGTCCTATTCCACCTCGTTCTCCTTTGCCGCATCACTGCTGCCAAAGCGTATGGAGCGCAGCATCGCAAGCCTCTACGCCGTGGTGCGGATTGCCGATGAAATCGTCGACGGGGCCTACCCCGCCGGCCCCGCCGCGCAGGCGGAGGCTCTCGATGACTTCCGACTGCGGATAGCTGAAGCGTGCCGCACCGGATTTTCGTCTGACCTCATAGCCCATGCTTTTGCGGACACCGCGCGGCGCACCGGGATCGGGCCGAAACTGTGGGACCCGTTCTTTTCGTCCATGTACCGCGATATCCGGCCCGAACACCATTCGCCGGTTTCGCTGGATTCCTATATTCACGGTTCGGCAGAAGTGATCGGGCTGATGTGCCTGGCGATTTTCATGGAAGACGAAAACCCCACCGCGGAAGAACAGCAGATCCTGGAAGACGGCGCACGAGGTCTGGGCGCGGCCTTCCAACGCGTCAACTTCCTGCGCGACCTTGGGTCCGACACGGCTGAGCTGGGCAGAACCTACCTGCTGGACAGCGAAGGCAAGTTCACAGAAGAGGAAAAAGCCCGCCAGCTGGACATTATTCAGGCAGATTTTGCCGCGGCGCGTAAAGCCATGCCGCTGCTGCCGTGGCGCGTGCGCACCGCAGTCGGCACCGCGCTGGGCATCTTCGAAGAACTCGCCGAACGGGTGGCGGCGACTCCCGTCGATGAACTCCAGCGGACCCGCCTGCGTATCCCCGCACCGCGCAAGGCTGTTTTCGCAGCCCGAGCCGCCGCGGTTCGCGGTTGGTCAGGTGCCTGATGCGCTCACTGACGGTCGTCGGCGGAGGTATTGCCGGCCTGGGCACAGCGGCGCTGGCTGCCGCTCGCGGCTGGAAGGTCACTCTCCTGGAATCCCGCAGCGAAGTCGGTGGGCGGGCCGGTCTGCACACGGAAGCTGGTTTTGCGTTCGACACGGGACCATCGTGGTACCTCATGCCGGAGGTGTTCGACCGCTTCTTCAGCCTGCTGGGCCAAGACAATCCCCTTGACCTGCACGACCTCGACCCGGGATTCCGGGTCTGGCCAGCGGGCCTGCTGGAAGACATCGGGAACGGGAGCGGCACCTCGGCAGTTGATGTGCCCCGTGGAACCGTGCCCTTCCTGCGGCTGGTGAGCCAGCGCGAACCCGGTGCGGCTCAGCGGGTGCGCCGCTACGTGGAATCGGCCTCGGACACGTACCGGCTGGCGCTCGAGCACTTCCTCTACACAAACTTCACTACCCGGGACTACACCCGGTTTGCCCGGCCCGATGTGCTTGCCCGACTCCCGCAGTTGCCGCGGCTTTTCGGCCAGTCCATGCAGCGGCGGATTGAGCAGACGGTGACCGACCCCGTGCTGCAGAAGATCCTGGGCTATCCGGCGGTGTTCCTCGGCACGCAGCCGAAAACCGCACCCAGCATGTACCACCTCATGACGAACCTCGATGTTGTCGACGGCGTGCGCTATCCCATGGGCGGAATGCACACGATCATCACCGCGATGGCTCAGGCGGCGGTCCGGTTGGGTGTGGACATTCGCACCGACTGCACCGTGACGGCGGTGCGCACGCAGGGCAGGCGGGTTGTCGGTGTGACGGCCCGCTGTGGTTCGGCTGATGTGCCGGGTGCGGCTGGCCAGGGTGCTCACGTTCCAAGTGCTGACGAGGTGGAGGCCGGCTCGCGCGGTTCAGGTTCTGTTGTCGACTTCGACAGTGACGCGGTTGTTGCGGCCTGTGATCTTGAGGCGTTTGAGGCTCTGCTGCCCAAGCGTCTGCGGACGCGGAGTCAGCAGTGGTGGGCGCGGCGGGACTACGGCATCGGCGCGGTCACGCTGCTTTTGGGTGTTGACCGGAGGCTGCCGCAGCTGCACCACCACAACCTGTTCTTCACGTCTGACTGGGACAGCAATTTCACGCAGATCTTCGGGGCGGACAAGCGTCTGCCCCAGCCGGCGTCGGCCTATGTGTGTGCGCCGTCGCGTACGGATGCTTCTGTGGCTCCGGCGGACTCGGAGAACCTGTTTGTGCTGGTGCCGGCCCCAGCTGACCCACAACTGCGCACCGGCTCGCAGCTGCTTGAGCAGTACGCCGACCGGATCATTGACTCTTTGGGCGCGAGCATCGGCGTTGATCTGGCCGCACACCTGCGGGTGCGTCGGGCTTTTGGTCCCGGCGATATCGACCCGCGGCGCGGATCGGCACTCGGGCCGGCGAATGTGCTGTCGCAGTCGGCGATGTTCCGCTTCCCGCAGAAGGCGCGTGCGCGCGGGCTCGTGCACGCTGGCGCCTACACAGCGCCGGGCGTGGGCTTGCCCATGTGCCTTATCAGCGCTGAAAACGCCGTCGACCTGCTGGAGCGCACATGAGCTGGGCCTACGCGGGCGCACTCGGCTTTTCGCTGCTGGGCATGGCGATCCTCGACTTTCGCCACGGCCTGTTCTGGGGTGCCGCGCTGCGCAGCAAGTCAGCTGGTGTGTGGGCCCGAACCGCCGGAGTGCACTTCGGCGTGTGGGCCCTGTTCCTGCTGTGGGACATTCTCGGTATTGAACTGGACGTGTTCTTCCGAGGCGATTCGCCCTACATGACGGGCATCAACCTGGCTCCGCACCTGCCGATGGAAGAGCTGCTGTTCCTGTTCTTCCTGGTGTGGCTGACCATCAACGTTTTCGTCGGGGCCGCGAAGCTGGCTGAATGGAGGGTCGGACGAGGTGCCGGTCGACAGGCCGGTCACCAACCTGGCCGGAAGGCGGGTCACCAACCTGGTCGGGAGGCGGGGCAGCCGTGACGTACACGCTTCTCAACGCCTGCTTCCTCATACCCGCAGCACTGCTTGCGTGGAGTACCCGCAAGCGCATTCCCACTGGCCCGTGGCTGCTGACGGCAGCAGTGCTCATCGCCCTGACGATCATCTTCGACAACATCATGATCGGCGTTGGGCTGTTCTACTATTCGCCGGAAACATCGTCGGGCATCACGATTGGGCTCATGCCGATCGAAGACCTTTCCTACACCGTCTTCGCGGTGCTCGTCCTGCCGGCACTCTGGGCTCACCTGCTCCAGCCGAGAACAGACCGTGCCGCCCGTGGCGGCGGTGGTGAGCGGCACCTCGGCAGTGGTGGTGACAGGCGCCTCGTCAGTGGTGGTGACGAGCAGTGCTGAAGCACCTTTTCCTGTCATCCCGCCCGCTCAGCTGGGTCAACACCGCCTACCCGTTCGGGGCGGCGTACCTGCTGATGGGCGGCGGGCTGAGCCTCGATTTCTGGCTGGGATGCCTGTTCTTCCTGGTGCCGTACAACCTGGCCATGTACGGGATCAACGACGTTTTCGACTACGAATCCGACATGCGCAATCCGCGCAAAGGCGGTGTGGAAGGCAGTGTGCTCGACCCCGCACTGCACCGGCCGACCCTTCTTGCCGCGGTCCTCAGCTGTCTGCCGTTCGTGCTGTACTTCCTGGTGACGGCGCCATGGGTGGCCAAGGCGATGCTGGTTTTCAGCCTGTTCGCGGTTGTCGCGTACTCGATGAGAGGCCTGCGGTTCAAAGAAATCCCCGTGCTGGACTCCGTGACCAGCTCCCTGCACTTCTCCACACCGGCCTGGTTCGCCGTGACGCTGCTGGCCGGCGGGGTTGGTGGTGATTCGGCAGGGGCTGGGACTGGTTCGGGTGTTTTGGGCTCTGGTGTGAGTGCAGCGGGAGTCGTGGGGCTCATCGCGTTCTTCCTGTGGGGCATGGCAAGCCAGGCGTTCGGGGCAGTGCAGGACATCGGGCCCGACCGCGAAGCCGGACTTAAGTCGATTGCCACGGCATTCGGCGCGCGCGGAACGGTGGCTGTGGCGGTTGGGTTGTACGCGGCGGCGGCCGTGCTCATGGGTCTCACCCCGTTCCCGCTGGACATCATGGCGGTCGTAGGGCTGGCCTATACTGCCAATGCGGTTCGCTTTTTGAGCATTGATGACGCATCGGCGGAGCGGACCCGTGCCGGCTGGCAGGTTTTCCTGTGGCTGAACTACGCGGCGGGCTTCGTCCTGACGATGATTCTGCTGGCGGGCGCTCTGCTGTAGGGGTGCGGCTGGCGTAGTTGCCGCGCCCATGCGGGTGGGCACATGCTTCTGTGGAGCGCGCCGAATGGGCGCCTCGGCCCCTGTTGTTCCGGGCCTTATTGTGGAGGCATGAGGATCCACATTGCCGCCCTGGGCGGAACGATTGCGTCTGTTCCCACCGAGTCCGGAGGGGTGTCTCCCAGCGTTTCCGGCGAAGACATTGCACGCGCCGCCCGCCTCGACACGATTGACGTCGGTTCTGTGGTTGGCCACGTTGCCCCACCCGCGGGGCAGGCGGGTGAGGAAGGCGGCCAGGGGGCAGGCGCCTCGTCATCCGGTCTGCAGCTGACCTTCGAGCAGGTGGCACAGGTCGGCTCCGGCTCGATCACGGTCGAGCACCTGGTGAGCGTCGTGGAATCGGCGCGGACTGCTGCGGATGAAGGGGCCGTTGGGGTTGTGCTCACGCAGGGCACAGACACGCTCGAAGAAACTGCGTTTGTGCTGTCGCGGATCAACGATTCGGGTGTTCCGATTGTGGTCACTGGGGCCATGCGCAACCCGTCCCTGCCCGGCGCTGATGGCCCTGCAAATGTGCGGGCGGCTGTCATTGCGGCACTGTCGCCGCAGGTCCGGGGCCTGGCGAGTGCCTTGGTAATGGCCGATGAAATCCACGACCCCGTTTTTGTGCGCAAAGACCACACGAGCTTCATCCACGCTTTTTCCTCCGGACCTTCTGCTGGGCCGCTGGGCTGGGTGAGCGAAGACCGTGTCATCCTGCCGCATGTTCCGGCAGCCGGAGTGGCAGGAGCGGCCGGGGCGGCACCTCGTCCCCAATTCCCCGGCCTGACCAGCGCGGATGTGTTCCCTCAGGTGGCTGTTATTGCCATTGGCTTGGGAGATTCGCTGGCGATTCTCGATGCTGTTGCCGATGCCGGTTATGCCGGCTGTGTCCTTGCAGGTGTTGGAGGTGGGCACGTGCCGCAGTCGGCGCTTCCTCCGGTTGAGCGACTGGCTCAGCAGATGCCGGTGGTGTACTCGTCGCGCACGGGTTCGGGGTCTGCGCTGGAGAACACCTACGGCTATCCCGGCGCTGAAATCGGTTTGCAGAAGATGGGACTTGTGCCCTCGGGTGTGCTCGATCCCTATAAGGCGCGGCTGCAGCTGCGGCTGGCGCTGGCTGTTGGTGGGGTCGGCGGTGTCGGTGGGGATGGTGCCGACGTTCGTGCTGACGTCGAGGCGGCTTTCGCTCCCTTCCGCCCCGGTTTCACGCGCTAATGCAGATTTGCGCGTAAATGCGCCACAACAACGCGTGAAACTGCAATAAAGCGTGAAACTACGCCCACAAACGGGCGGCAGCGTAGGAAGAACAGGCACAACGCGCCAACACAGCACACCACCCCAACCGCCGACAACCCACAGAAACCGTCCGAAGCCCAGCCCCACCTCACCCACCAAACACGGCACCACCCAAGCCACACCAGACTCAGGCACTCATGCAGGCGCACCACCCAAGCCAGACTCACGCAGTAATGCAGATTTGCGCTTTAATGCGCTGCAACAACGCGTGAAACCGCATTAAAGCGCAAATCTGCACCGGCAAGAGGGCAAAACCAGTCCGGCATCAGCGCCCAGTGCCGTTTACGGCTGCGCGTCTACAGCTTCGGGGCGGGCGGCAGGGCCCACGAAGGGTCGGGCTGAAACAGCGTCCAATCCCTGTCAAAAGCCCAGTGACCGGAGCGCATCTGGTCAAGAGCCAGGCGCTTTTCGGCTTCGATTGCCGCGGCAATGCCGTCATCCCATTGACCGAAGCGGACGGCGGCTTCCAGTTCGTCTCGGTCTTTTTCTTCCACCGTCCCGTCCGGCCGCACCAGAATGTCGAGCACGTGATCCGCAGTGAACAGGGAATCCCCTGCAAGGGTGTGCGGGTGCTCCAGATTGATGTACCAGCTGCGGAACTCGCCCGTTCCCGCCCAGAACAGCCAGACCGAAAACGGCATGCCCGCAGGCACAATCCGCAGCACACCCGTGCCGTGCCAATGCCGCCGATAGCTGACACGGTCAGTGGCCGAAGGTGAAAAACGCTCGGCGTAGCCCAGGTCGTGCAGATTGACGTCCTCGCGGCCGGCAAAACGACTGTCGACCGTCGGAGTATCGCCGGCAAGCCACACAACCAGACCGCGCTCATCATGCTGAACAACGCGCACCGGCTGGACTACCTCGGTGCCGTGGGCTTCAAAATCGTGCCGCCTGAACCGCCAGTTCAGAAGCGAACCGCGGGACAAAAACGGTGCCTGGCCCACTCCCCTGCCTTCCGGATGGGGAACAGCAAATGGCCCCAGCGGATCGAGCGGACCAGAATGCTGGCGAACCCGAACCGAATTGAGAATCTCAGCCACGCAGCTGCGCCCATTCCTCAACCACCCACGGGCTGAAGGCAAACGGCGCCTGGCGCAGAACATCTGTCAGCGCATCAGGATCAATCCATGCAAAATCCATGACTTCGTCAGTCACCGGCAGAAGCTCGCCGTCGATCTTCGCCGAAAACACGGGGCAGATTTCGTTTTCGACAACACCCGATGCGTCAATCGCCCGATACCTAAAGTCCGGCAGGATTTCGGTGATCTCAACGACCTTGGTGCCCAGTTCCTGCGCAGCGCGCCTTTCAATGGCTGCTGTGAACGATTCCCCCGGTGCGGGATGCCCGCAGAAGGAATTGGTCCACACACCGGGCCACGTGGCCTTGCCCAGTGCCCGTCGAGTCATAAGCACCTGGCCCAAGTCGTTGTACAGAAAACACGAAAACGCCAAGTGCAGCGGGGTGTCAGCAGTGTGCACAACAGCCTTGTCAGCCTCACCAATGGGCTTGCCGTCTTCATCGAGAAGAACAACGTACTCCGTCATGCGGACACTCCTTGGGCTGGCGGACCTTGCGGCTGATGTTCTCACCCTATCGGCTGGCACTGACACGACTATCCGGCCAGCAGTTCAACCGGAGCACCACTGACGAGGTGGAGGGCACCTCGGCAACCACCGGCACCTTGGCAGGTACCGGAACCTCCCAGGCTCCCGGCCAGTAGCCGTTACACCTTTTCAGCTGGCAGCCGGACTTCCATTTCGGCCGACGGCAAGTGCTTCTCGCGCGGACGGATGAACAGCCAGTACACGCCATAGCAGACCGGCACCACGCCCAAACCGATGACAAGCGACAGCCTCTGGGTGGGATCGAGCGCCATGCCGACGAACACAGCCAGATTGAGCAGCACCACGAGGATCGGCACCGCTGGGAAAAGCGGCACCCGGTAAGGAAGCTGCTTGACGTCCCCACCGGACTTCACGAACTTGATGCGGAACGAGTACTGGGTGAGCGCAATCGTGATCCACGACAGCGCACCGCCGATGCCGGAGACCGACATGAGGAACACGAAAAGCGTGTCCTCTGCAACGAAGCTCGACAGCAGCGACAGCAGCCCGAACACCATCGTGAAGATCAGCCCACCATAAGGAGAACCATTCTTGAGTGTGCGCGTGAAGAACTTCGGCGCATGCCCGTCGTGGCCAAGCGACCACAGGATGCGCGAACACATGTACAGGCCGGTGTTGCCCACCGACAGGATCGACACCAACACGACAAAGTTCATGATGTCCGCTGCAAAGGGAATGCCGATCGCTTCGAACACCGTGACGAACGGACTTTCAGAAAGTCCCGCCTGACGCCACGGGATGAGCGCAATGAGGATGACAACAGCACCCAAGTACAGAAACACCAGACGGAACACGATCGTCCGCACCGCCTTGGGGACCGCTTTGGCGGGGTTTTCCGCCTCGCCAGCGGCAACACCCATGACTTCTGAGCCCATGAACGTGTAGATAACCGTCATCATCGCGGCTAGAACCGCACCGATCCCCGTGGGGAAGAAACCGCCGTCTGCGTAGAAGTTGTCCCACCTGGGCCGCGTCTCACCGTCCATGCCGACCAAGCCGACAAGCACCAGGCCGCCGATCACAATGAACGCGGCAACCGCCGCCACCTTGACGAACGCCAAACCGGATTCAACCTCCGCGAAGCCGCGGACGCTGAACAGGTTGATGACGAACAGCACGACGATGAACACACCGGACCACACCGCCGTTGGAACATCCGGGAACCAGAACTTCATGACAATGCCGGCCGCCAAGAACTCCAGGCCGATGAAGCTTGCCCACGACAGCCAGTAGATCCAGCCGATCGTGAATCCCGTCCCGGGCCCTAGGAGCTTTGTGGCGTGCGCCTGAAAAGACCCGGAGGCCGGCATCACCGACGACGTTTCACCCAGACACGACATGGTCAGCCACAGGAGGAAACCGCCGACAACATACGCGGCGATCGTCCCGCCGGGACCAGCACGGTTGATGACATCACCCGTGCCCAGGAACAGTCCCGTGCCGATGACCCCGGCGAGCGCAATCATGAACATGTGACGGCTCTTGATGCTGCGCTTGAGCGCCTGCCGCTTGTGTCCGCGCACGCCCTTGGGGATCGGGTCTTCCACACGAACGCTGCTGACACGGTTGTTGTCATGACCTGACATCGATGAAGCCTCTCGTTGGTGGGCTTTTAACTATTCGCCCACCAACGGAGATAGTCAAGGCTGCCGCCGGGCTCCCTCCCCGACCGCGGCCGTGCTTTATTCGTCGAAATCGTCCTCTTCGGAGTAGTCTCCACCGGCATCCCAGTAGCCGATTTCAAGGTCACCCACACCGGCGTTGATGTGCACTGGGATGTCCTCACCGACTTCTGACATGTCAGCCACTCGCTTGGCTTCGATTTCGATTGTGGTGCTGCCCAGGTTGGCCTGCCCGTCATCGACGATGACGTACCCCCGTCCGTTCTCCATGTCTTTCGGATCGGTCAGCAGCAAGCTGGCGGAGCCGGCTGCCACACTGAGGTCGACACCTTCAACAGGCTGTGTATTCGGTCCCAGCTGCAGGTCAGCGCTTCCCGCGGTGACGTTGACGGACACCTTCTTCTTCGCATCGAGATGCTCCGCACCGACCTCACCGCCTTGAACTTTGAAGCTCGCGTCGTCGAAGACTCCGTCGACGTCGGCCTCGCCGCCCTTGATGTCGATCGCCAGCTTTTCGGCTTCACCTTCGACTTCTACGGCACCGCCGCGTATCGAGGCGGCAATGTCTTTGTACTTGCCGTCGACGTAGATCGCACCCCGACTGAGCTTCAAGTCGATTGCCAGCTTTTCGGCGAGGTCCTTCGGCAGGCCGATGGTCACCTCGGCTCCCCGTACGTTCTGAGGTTTGATGTCAAGAACCGCTGTCGATCCGCTCTTCTTCACCTTGACCGGGCCTGCGCCGGTGCTGGAGTCCTTGTGCTGCCGGTAGCGGGTGTCGAACCAGCCGGTGACCTGCGACTCCAGCGGCATGTCCCGGTCTCCGATCTCCGCGGAATCCACGACGATCACCTCGGCGAGGTTCGTATTGATTTCGAGCCGGTCGATGCCTTCGGGAATCGCGCCGTTCTGTGTTCTGTGCTCGTAGCTGGCTGATGCCACCATCGTGACGGCAATAACGCCGAGCGGCACGATCAGGGCGAGCACCGCCGCGATGGTGATCGCGATCTTCCACCCAATGCGCGATGACTTCCGCGCGGGTGTGGGCTGGCCGGGGTGCTGCCCCGGCGGCACAGGCTGCCCCGGCTGCCCCGGCTGCTGGGCTGGCTGGTTGGAATTACGAGGTGTCGGCATGGGCTGGGTGGTCATGTCAGGCTCCCAAAAACTTCAGGACCGCGAGGATGCGGCGGTTGTCGTCGGCTCCGGCTGACAGGCCGAGCTTGGTGAACACCGACGAAATGTGCTTTTCGACTGCTCCGGCACTTAAGAACAGTGCGGAGGCGATGGCTGAGTTCGACTTGCCTTCGGCCATGAGTGCCAGAACTTCGCGTTCACGGGCCGAAAGCTGGTCAATTCCCGTGTCCCGGCGGGAACGCACCATGATCTGGCTGACGACTTCCGGATCGAGCACCGTGCCGCCGGCGGCGACCTTGTCGACTGCTTCCAGGAAGTCGCTGACGTCTGCCACGCGGTCTTTCAGCAGGTAGCCGAAACCGCCGGAATTGTCGGCAATGAGATCTGATGCGTAGCGCTCTTCTACGTACTGGGAAAGGACGAGAACTCCAACTTCCGGGTTCTGCGCGCGGATGAGCACAGCCGCCCGGATGCCCTCATCCGTGAACGTCGGCGGCATCCGCACATCGACGATCGCCAGATCAGGTTCGTGGGCGCTGACCGCGCCGAGCAGATCCGTCGCATCACCCGTCGTGTGGACGATGTCGTGGCCGGCATCGGTCAGCAGGCGCACCAGGCCTTCCCGCAGGAGGACAGAGTCTTCGGCAATCAGAATGCGCATGGCACCTCGACTTTCAGTTCGGTTGGTCCGCCCTCGGGCGATGAGAATTCCCAGCTGCCGCGCACAGCCCGCACCCGGTCCCGCAGCCCCGCAAGACCCGAATTTCCGTGCACCGGGAGGTGAGCTCCACCTCGTCCGTTGTCAGAAACCTCGATCTGCAGTCGGGAAAGGTCGGCGGTCATGCCGACCCGCACAGTCGCGCGGGTGGCGTGCGCGTGCTTGTTGATGTTGGTGAGGGCTTCGGCCACAACGAAATAGGCGACGGACTCGATATCGCGGTCGATGCGCCCGGGCAGATTCACGGTGAGGTCCACCGGGACGACCGACTGGGCTGCCAGGCCGGACAGGGCGGCATCGAGGCCGCGGTCGCCCAGCACGGCCGGCTGCAGGCCGCGCACCAGACGGCGCAGTTCCGCAACCGCCTGCTTGGAATCTTCGTGTGCTTCCGCAATGAGAGTGCGGGCCCCTTCGGGGTCGGTTTCGAGTTTCGCCTTCGCCATGCCGATCTTCATCGACTGGGCCACCAGCATGGGCTGCACGCCGTCGTGAAGGTCGCGCTCGAGGCGGGCGCGCTCAGTTTCTGCGGCACCAACCGCTCCCTGCCGGGCGTCGTCGAGGGCCGTGACCTCTTGTGTCAGAGTGTCAGCTTTCGACGGCGCCAACAGCAGCTTGTCGATCGCACGGTCAAGCATGGCCGAGTACCACAGGATGACCAGGGTGAAGACCGTCAGAACTACAGCGAGAACAAAGCGCAGCGGCCTGTCGACGTTGTCGAAAACGATCTCCTGGCTGATGGTGTCCGACACGGCGATGCCGAAGAACACGATGGCAAAGGCGAGTGCCAAAAACGACAGCCCGCCCAGGACGGCACCCGTGAAGGACTTGAGGAAATGATGGGCGGTACCACGCCAGAAAACGGCCGAAGTCACCGACCGGCCCAACCACTTAAGCCATTCAGTGAAACCGGGTCCACGCTGCGGCATCTGCGGTTTGGGGTAGCCCAGGCTGTAAATCGATTCAGCGCGGTGGCGCTCCACGATGTTGATGCCCCACTGAAAGTAGAACCACGCCAGCAGGAAGATGATGCCGGAACCGGCAGCCGGCAGTGCCGACAGTCCGCCGAAGAACAGGAAGATGGACAGGCAGGAGATCGTCCACCAGACAAAACCGGAGGCCAGCAGGTTCACTGTGCCTATCAGCCCCGGATGTCCGGCTGGTTTGATCCAGCTGCCGTCCTGTGTCTGAGATTTCATGCTTCAATCCTCGCGGGGCCGCAATCAGATTCCCATGGTGAAAGCCCGAGGAACACTGAGGGTTTTCCCTACTTTCCGCTCTACAGTAAACCGCATGAATCAGCATTCCCCGGTGCGCTCCAAAGCTCGCACGCAGATTCTCTTCTTCTTAGCCGCAAGCGCCGGTGTGACCATGTTCGGCATGTACCACGTGCTCGAAGCGCTCGGCTACATTGCGCCACCGCGACCGTTCGGTGATTCGATCGGCACGGTGGCATTCGGGGTTGACATCGCCCTGGGCGTGCTGGCGCTGGCGCTGCTGCCGTCCGCCATTCACCACGACCCCATGGAAGTTGAATACGGCTACGTCGGTCCGCCCTCAGCACTCGTAGCCTGCCTGGTGATCCTGTCTGTCTGGATGGTGTCAGTCCTGGCGGCACCCGCCGGAGCCATTGTGCTCATCTCACTGTCGGCCAGGCTGTCGCTGTACTGGACAGTGCCGGCGGTCTGCGCGTCACTCATGTCCGCACTCGTCTACCAGCTGACCCACAACCCCGCGGATCCGAACATTTCGTGGTCGACCGTGCTGGGCTCGGTTGTTCTCACGCTGACGCTCATAGCCATGGGATCCGTCCGCGGTCTCGTGCTGCGCCGCCAGGCCGAACGGGCCAAGCAGGCCAAACAGGCCCGGCAGGCGCAGTCTGCTGGGTAGAGTAGCCACCATGACTCACTCGACGTCCGAGCCCTCGGCTCCGCACAATGCGGCTCGTGCGGGTGACGATCCAATGATCCGGGTGCGCGATGCGCAGCTTCACAACCTGAAACACGTCGACGTCGACCTGCCGCGGGATACCCTCGTGGCGGTCACCGGTGTTTCGGGTTCGGGCAAATCCAGCCTGGCCTTCGGCACCATCCACGGCGAGGCGCAGCGTCGCTACCTGGAGTCTGTCTCCCCCTTCGCGCGCCGCCTCATCGGCGGCGCGGTCAACCCGCGCGTCGGCTCGATCACGGGCCTGCCGCCGACGGTGGCACTGCAGCAGTCCACCACCCTGGGCGGGGCACGCTCCTCCGTGGGCACGATCTCGAATATCTCAAACAGCATTCGGCTGCTCTTCTCCCGCTCCGGCAGCTACCCGGACGGTATGCGCGAACGGCTGGAATACGGCAGGCTCGACTCCGACGCCTTCTCGCCCAACACCACCGCCGGCATGTGCCCCGAGTGCCAGGGAACCCGCACCGTGCACCGGCCGACAGAAGAGTCAATGGTGCCGGATCCCAGCCTGTCTATCAGGGACGGCGCGATCGCCGCGTGGCCGGGAGCGTGGCTGGGTAAGAACTTCCGAGACATCCTGGGCACCCTCGGCTACCCACTCGACGTCCCGTGGCGAGATATTCCTCAAGAGGACCGCGACTGGATTCTGTTCACGGACGAACAGCCGGTGGTCACCGTCCACCCGGTGCGGGACGAAAACGCCATGCAGGGGTCGTATAGGGGCAAATGGCGCTCGGTTGCCACCTACCTCACCGAGTCCCTGGCGGAAACGGAGTCAGACAAGACCCGCCGCCGAGTGCTCTCCTTCATGCATTCATCGACATGCCCAACCTGCCAGGGCCGCGGCTTCCAGCCGGATACCCTGCTGGTCACCTACGCCGGTTACGCCATCGACGAATTCAACGACTTGGCGTTGAAGGACGTTCTGGCTGTGTTGGAGGACCGCCTCGAGCACCTGGCGGGGATCGCTAAGCAGCAGTGGAACGAGCACGACGAGGCCGAAGAGCTGCTGCTGGATCAGGTGCTGCCCACGGTCCGCGCGGCGATCGAGCTGGGGCTGGGACACCTGAGCCTGTCGCGGCCGGCACGGAGCCTGTCTGCCGGCGAGCATCAGCGTCTGCGGCTGGCCTCCCAGCTGAACTCGAGCCTGTTCGGCACGGCCTATGTGCTGGATGAGCCCTCGGCCGGCCTGCACGTCGTAGAGCGGAAGGCAGTCTCCGAGCTGCTGCAGCGCTTCATCGACGCGGGCAATTCGGTGCTTCTGGTGGAGCACGATATGTCCCTGGTCGCCGGATGCGATTGGATCGTAGATATTGGCCCTCGCGCCGGTGAGCGCGGCGGGCAGCTGGTGTTCTCCGGCCCTACGGACCAGTTCCGCGCCAACGCCGAGCAGCTGGGCTCGCCCACTGCCGCCGCCCTGAACGAGGACTTTCCCGAGCTGACGGACACCCCGGCTGGCACCGGTGAATCCATCAGCCTGCGCGGCGTGCACGCGCGCGCCTTCGACGGGGCCGACGTTGACTTCCCGCTGGGGGCTCTCACCGCGATCACGGGAGTATCCGGTTCCGGAAAATCCACCCTCGTCATCGGGGTGCTGGCCGATGTGGCGTCCCGCTCAGCCAAGCAGGTAGTCGGCACCGAAGAAGCCACTGACGAAGATTCTGATGCTGAGGTCACGGCGGATTCCGACGACTCCCGGAATTTCCGAGTGGACAGCGCAGCGGGGGTCGATGAGATCCGCCGGCTGGTTCACATCACCCAGAAGCCGATTGGGCGCACCGTTCGTTCAACCGTCGCGACCTATACGGGCCTGTTCGATCACGTGCGCAGGCTCTTTGCTGACACCCCGGAGGCCAAGCGGAGGGGAATGTCGGTGTCGGACTTTTCCTACAACACGAAAAAGGGCCGCTGCCCGGAGTGCGATGGCGCGGGCAGCATCGAAGTTGAGCTGGTGTTCCTGCCCGGCACGTACACCACCTGCCCGGCCTGCCACGGCAAGCGCTATAAGCCGGAGATCCTTCAACTGCAGTGGAACGACCGCAGCATCGCGGATGTTTTGGCGCTGACCGTAGACGAGGCGCTGGAGGTCTTCGCCGAAGAACCGAAAGTTCTGCGCTCTGTCGAATTCCTGCATGCACTCGGCTTGGGCTACCTGCGCCTGGGACAGGGCTCCCCGGAGCTGTCAGGCGGCGAAGCGCAGCGCATCAAGCTGGCTTCCGAAATGCAGCGGGGCTCCAGCCGCAAGCACAGCCTGTACCTCCTGGACGAGCCGACAACGGGGCTGCACCCGGCGGATGTGGACCTTCTGCTCACCCAGCTGCGCCGCCTGGTCGACGACGGCGCGACAGTGGTCGTCATCGAGCACGACCTCCGGGTGGTCGCGCAGGCCGACCACGTCATCGACATCGGCCCGGGAGCCGGCGACGAGGGCGGCCAGATTCTGGCCACCGGGACGCCAGCGGCGGTCGCCCAACAGGGTCTGCGCCCGGATTCGCGTTCGGTGACGGCCCAGGTGCTGGCCGAACGAGCCGGCTTGAGCTGAGCCTCGGAATCCGGCTTACGGGAGCACAGCCGCCCACAAGAACGCGCGCCCAAAAACAGACGAGGTGCCGCTCCCCAAAACGGGGACGGCACCTCGACCGGTCACAGCTGAGGTGACCTCAGCTCACGCGGATCATTTCGGCTGCATGCGGATGGCGCCGTCCAAACGGATGGTGTCGCCGTTGAGCATGGGGTTGCGCACGATCGATTCGACCAGCTGGGCGTATTCGGCGGGCTTGCCCAGGCGTGCCGGGTGCGGAACCATTTTGCCGAGCGAATCCTGAGCTTCCTGCGGAAGCCCGGCCATCATCGGGGTTTCGAAGATGCCCGGTGCGATGGTGACCACGCGGATGAGCGATTCGGCGAGTTCGCGGGCCATCGGCAGGGTCACGGCAGCCACACCGCCCTTGGAGGCCGAGTACGCGATCTGGCCGATCTGGCCGTCAAAAGCTGCGACCGAAGCGGTGTTGATGATGACGCCGCGCTCTTCGCCGTCCGGTTCGCCCTGCTGCATTGCCGCAGCTGCCAGACGTGCCACGTTGACGGTGCCGACCAGGTTGATGCCGACGACCTTGCTGAAGGTCTCGAGTTCCAGCGGGCCACGGCGCGAAACGAGCTTGCCGGGTGTCGCCACACCGGCGCAGTTGACGACGATGCGCAGGGGGCCGAGTTCAACTGCCTTGTCGACAGCGGCTTGAACCTGCTCTTCGTTCTGCACGTCGGCCTTGACGAAGTGGGCGCGTTCGCCGAGTTCTTCTGCGGCCTTCGCACCGGCTTCTTCGTTGAGATCGATCATGACGACGTTGGCACCGGCCGCGAGCAGACGCTCGGTTGTCGCACGGCCAAGACCGGACACGCCGCCGGTGACGAGGGCAGATACTCCCTGAATTTCCATAGCTATCTCCTCACTGTGGTGTTGCACAGCTCACTTTAGCGGCAAGTGATGCACCTTACGAACGGGGCTTGGGACGGAAGCGCTCCAGCGGATCAGTGACCACTTCGATGACGGTCGGCGCGGTGATTTCGCCGAGTTCTCCCAGCACCGAATCGAGTTCATCCAGGGAGCTCACGGTGTGCCCGGCAGCGCCCATTCCTCGGGCCATGGCGGCAAAGGACGGCCATTCGACGAACGAGGTTTCGCCCTTGGAACCGAAGTTCTCCAGCTTGTAGAACTCGGCACCGTAGCAGGAGTCGTTGAGCACGACGACCACCAGCGGCAGGCCGTCGCGCACCGCGGTGGAGACCTCCATGAGCGAGTGCATTGCCGCTCCGTCGCCGACCCATACGACCGTCGGGCGCGACGAATCCGCGTAGGCCGCGCCGACACCCAGGGGGATGGCCAGACCGATCGCACCGAAGTAGCCGGCGAAGTCCCACTTGCCGGGGTCGACAACCATGTGCTGAACGACCGACGGGAAGTACATGCCGATGTCGGACACCTGGTTGATCTGCTTCTGGCCGTCGTGGCTGATGGCCGTGCTGATCCGCATTGCCGCGTCACGCACGTCAATGTGGTCTTCGCGCGAGGTGGAGCGGTAGTCATCGAGTGCCTCCCGCTGGGGGCGGTCCTCAAGTGCCGCAACGTACTTGGGTGCCGGGCGGCTGTCCGCGTCCGGGTCGGCTTCCAGCAGGGTTCCGGCAAGAGCGTCGACCGCTGCCGCAACATCCGCCTGGATGGCGACGTCGACGGGACCGTATTTGCCGAGCGCTTCGGCGCAGCTGTCCACCTGGATGACCTTCTTGCCCTCCATCAGGTGGTAGTGGTCGGTCTGCCAGTTGTTCAGTGACGCCCCGAAGGCGATGACGACATCAGCGTCGCCCATGTACTCAACGCCGACTTCATTTGACAGGGTGCCGTGGATGCCGAGGTTTTCCGGTTCGCCGCGGAAAAGGTCCTTTGCAATGAGCGAGGTCATGACGGGAGCGCCGATCATGCGGGCGAAGCGCAGAACAGAATCGCGCGCACCTGCCGAAATGACACCTCGTCCGGCCAGGACCAGTGGACGCCGGGCCGACATGAGGTAGCCCAGAGCGTCCTCGACCCGGTCGGAGTCCGCGCCGAGCACCGATGCGGGCTGGCTGAGGTCGGGCAGTTCGGGCAGGTCGACTTCGTCGTTCATCTGCGCGTAGGGGATGTTGACGATCACCGGCTGCTGGCGAGCGCGCGCCCGCATAACGGCCTTGTGGATCGTCTTCACTGCATCTGCGCCGGAATAGGAACGCTCATAGGCGGCACCTGTCAAAGCTGCGACTGCCGCGATGTCGATGCGCTGGTAGTGCTCATTGACGTCCGGGGTGTCGCCGGTCAGCAGCACCAGCGGTGTGCGGGCGCGCGCAGCTTCGGTCAGTGCGGTGATGGCGTTGGTGATTGCGGGGCCGAAGGTGACAGTCGCCATGCCGACTTCGCCCGAGAAGCGGGCGTAGCCGTCAGCTGCCAAAACGACAGCGTCTTCGATTGACATGCCGATGTAGCGACCGTCGGTCTGCTCAATGAAATGACCCAGATACGCGAGGTTGGCATCACCCATAAGGCCGAACAGCGGCTTGCCAGAACGTTCGTGGGCAAGGAAGCGGCTGATCGCTTCGTAGTTCTTCACTGCGGACTCCTTTGTAACAGCGGCTGCGCATGGTGCACGCTGCACTGTACCCCGGCAGCGACCCTTTTGTATCCGGCAGCGACCCTTTTGTATGCAGAACGATCGTTTGAACCTACGATAGCCTGGCGTTTATGAAACGTTCAGGACAACAGCTCAAGGGCCGCGACGCTATTCTGCGCGCCGCGCGGGAAACATTTGCGGCTAAGGGATTCGACGGCGCATCCATCCGCGACATCGCCAACACGGCGGGGCTGAACCTGTCTGCCCTCTATTACTACTTCGATTCGAAGCAGGCTGCCCTTTTCGAACTCATCCGCACCAGCTACCAGGAGTTCAACACCGCAATCGACGAGGCCCTCAACGCCGCCGAACCGGACCCGGTTGCCCGCGTGGCCGTGTTTGTGCGCGTTCTTGTGCGCTACCGGGCCGCGAACCTCGCAAGCTCCCGGCTTCTGCTGCTCGAAACAGAGCGCCTGAGCGAGGACTACCGGCCTGAGATCGATGAGCTGCGCGTCTTCACCCGCGGTCAGCTGTACGAACAGGTCCGCCTTGGCAAAGAGCAGGGTGTTTTCGACATCGACAACCCCGACCTCGCGGCCCGCTCCATTCTGGCCATCAGCAATGTCCTCCCCCAGTGGTGGAATCCGGACGGCCCACTGCAGGTGGACGACCTCGAACGCGAATACCTCGAGCAGAGCCTGCGGATTCTGGGCTGCACCGAACGCGGCGACCGCCTGACCGCCACAACGCTGCCACCGATCCCCTCTGACACCTGATCTGGGCACGCACACAGGCGGATCGAACCGGGAGCAAACTCGACCACCGACCCGGCGGTGTGAGCTGTTGCGCAATTTGGAACAATGAGGCTATGGCTCGCATTGTGAATACTGTTCTCGCGGACAAGGTGATGTCTGCCGAGGAAGCTGCTCGTTTCATCAACCCCGGCGACAACGTCGGAATGTCCGGCTTCACCGGAAGCGGATACCCGAAAGCCGTACCCACGGCACTGGCAAACCGCATAGAAGCAGCACACGATGCGGGGGAAGACTTCTCGATCGGACTGTTCACCGGGGCATCGACTTCGGATGAACTCGACGGAGCACTCGCCAAAGCCAAAGGTGTGCACTTCCGCACCCCGTTCAACACCGACCCCGACATGCGGGCAGCCATCAACAACGGCGACGTCGACTACCTCGACGCCCACCTGAGCCACCTGGCCCAGCAGGTGTGGTTCGGCTTCTACGGCAACCTCAACGTCGCCGTCGTCGAAGTCGCGGCCGTCCTGCCCAACGGCCTGCTGGTGCCCGGCGCGTCCGTCGGCAACAACAAAACCTGGCTCGACCTGGCCGACAAGGTCATCCTGGAAGTCAACGAGTGGCTGCCGAACGAAATCGAGGGCTTCCACGACATCTACTACGGCACCCACATCCCGCCGCACCGCAATCCCATCCAGATCCTGGACCCCGCACAGCGGATCGGCGACCCCTACCTGCGGGTTGATGAATCGAAGGTCGTTGCGGTCGTCAAAACCAACTCCCCGGACCGCGACAACAAGTTCAACCCGGTTGACGAAAAGTCCGAGGCGATGGCGAACTACCTCATCGACTTCCTCCGTTCGGAAGTCAAGAACGACCGCCTGCCGAAGAACCTGCTGCCGTTGCAGTCGGGCATCGGCAACGTCGCCAACGCGGTGCTCGCAGGCCTGCAGGAATCCGAATTCCGCAACCTCACGTCCTTCACCGAGGTGGTGCAGGACAACCTGCTGAGCCTCCTGGAAGAGGGCACGTTCACATCCGTGTCCGCCACTGCCCTGTCGCTGACCCGCGAAAAGGCCCAGTACTTCAACGACAACGTCGAAAAGTTCAAGGGCCGCCTGCTGCTGCGCCCGCAGGAAATGTCGAACCACCCCGAAATCGTCCGCCGCCTGGGTGTCATCGGCATCAACGGCATGGTCGAAGCCGACATCTACGGCAACGTCAACTCCACGCACATCACGGGGACGAAGGTCGTCAACGGAATCGGCGGTTCCGGCGACTTCGCACGCAACGCGTTCCTCAACTTCTTCGTTTCGCCGTCCACCGCGAAGGATGACGCGATTTCGTCGATCGTGCCGTTCGCCAGCCACGTCGACCACACGGAACACGACACCCAGGTAATCGTCACGGAACAGGGAATTGCAGACCTGCGCGGGCTTTCGCCAATCAAGCGCGCCCGCCGCATCATCGACAACTGTGCCCACCCGGACTTCCGCGACCGGCTCACCGACTACCTTGACCGGGCCGTTGCCGCCGACCCCGGCGGTCAGCACACACCGCACATTCTCGAAGAAGCGCTCAGCTGGCATATCAACCTGCGTGAGAACGGAAAGATGTGATCATGTTCGAAGAACCCACCTGCTCAGTCACCGAAGTCCCCGACGACGCGATCGTCCTTGACGTGCGCGGGCGCGACGAATTCGCCGCCGGCCACATCAAAGACGCCATCAACGTTCCACTGGACGAACTGCAGGAACGGCAAGACGAGGTGCCATTCGACGTCGACGTGTACGTCATCTGCCGCACCGGTCGCCGCTCGGCACACGCCACTCAGTTCCTCAACATGGCCGGCCACGACTGCATCATGGTTGTCGGCGGCATGGACCAGTGGCACCACGAAGCCGAACTGCCGATCGTGGCCGAAGGCGATGCCGCGCCATACGTGAAGTAAAGCTGCGCGCGGAATAAAGCCGCGTCTGAAGAAAAGCCCTCAGAGACAGCGAGCGGGCCGGAAGGAAAACCTTCCGGCCCGCTCTGTTTGGTCAAGGCAAGCAGTCGTTGACAGCCGCCCTCACCAGGGCTGTCAGCGATGCTTCCGGCGTGCCGACAGCCAGTTTTTGGGGCTCACGGCCAGTCTGAGGATGGCCGCGGAGCATTGCCCATAATGCACCACACGATGCCATTTTCGAAACTTTACAGCCACCGTTGCGGACCAATTCCGAGCATCCGGAATCCGCTATTCAAGATTTACCGGTCCCACGGTGGAACTGAGCCGATAACTTCGGCACACTCTGCTGTATGAATGACCGCGCTGGACTTCCCGCTTCTGAAAGCGACCTCACCGACATCCCGCAGCTGCTGGATGACTACCACGACATCGTCCCGGGCCCGGACGATCCGGCCCAGCGGGTGTCGTTCGGCACCTCGGGCCACAGGGGCACCAGCTCTGCGGGTTCGTTCAATGAGGCCCACATCGCGGCCATCACTCAGGCGATCGTGGAATACCGGCAGGCTCAGGGCATCACCGGCCCGCTGTTCCTGGCCCGCGACACGCACGCGCTTTCCGAACCGGCTTTCCTCACGGTCAACGAAGTTCTGGCGGCGGCGAACGTTCCCACGTTCATCGACGAACGTGACGGCTACACGCCCACTCCCGTGCTGAGCTTTGCGGTGCTGCGCCACAACCGTGAAGCCGCCGGCACCCACGGGCAGGCCGACGGCATCATCTTGACCCCCAGCCACAACCCGCCGACTGACGGCGGCATCAAGTACAACCCGCCGCACGGCGGTCCGGCCGGTGCGGAGGAAACCGCGTGGATTGAGAACCGTGCCAACGAACTCCTTCCCCGGTGGCAGGACATTCCGCGCACCGAGTTCCAGCGAGCGTTCCACCTGGAGAACACGCAGAACTTCGACTACATCGGCGCCTATGTCGGTGCGCTTGACGATGTTGTCGACATGCAGGCCATCCAGTCTGCTGGTCTGCGGATCGGCGCTGATCCTCTGGGCGGTGCGGCTGTCGACGTGTGGGCGGCGATTGCCGACACCTACGACCTCGATCTGACCGTCATCAACCCCACGATCGACCCCACGTGGTCGTTTATGCACCTGGACTGGGACGGCAAGATCCGCATGGACTGTTCGTCCGAGTACGCCATGGCCGGCCTGATCGACGCGCGTTCGAGCTTCGACATCGCCGTGGGCAACGACCCTGACGCGGACCGCCACGGCATCGTCACCCCGGATGGCGGACTGATGAACCCCAACCAGTACTTGGCCACCGCGATCGACTATCTGCTCACCCACCGACCCGGTTGGACTGCCGGCGCGCTCGGCAGTGCCGGGGTCGGCAAGACGCTGGTCAGTTCGCGCTTGATTGATGCGGTCATCACGTCTCACGGCAGGTCCGTGTACGAGGTGCCTGTCGGCTTCAAGTGGTTTGTTCCGGGTCTTCTGGACTCAAGCTTGGTCTTCGGCGGTGAAGAGTCCGCTGGTGCTTCGTTCCTCGACAAGCAGGGACGCCCGTGGAGTACTGATAAGGACGGCATCATCATGAGCCTCCTGGCCGCGGAAATGCTGGCGGTGACGGGGCAGACGCCTTCGCAGCGCTGCGCTGAGCTCATCCAGAAGCACGGCGAATTCACCTACCGCCGCGTGGAAGCTGCTGCCGACCGCGAACAGAAGGCGAAACTCAAGTCGATTTCGGCTGACAGCGTCACGGCTGACTCTTTGGCCGGTGAGCCGATTACGGCCGTGCGCTCTCACGCTCCCGGCAACGAAGCGGCGATCGGCGGTCTGAAGGTCGAAACCGAATCTGCGTGGTTTGCTGCTCGCCCTTCGGGTACGGAAGACATCTACAAGATCTACGCTGAATCGGCGCGCGGCAGCGAACACCTGCAGCAGGTCATCGACGAAGCGCAGGCACTCGTAGACTCGGTTCTGACTGACTGAGGACGGCCTGTTTAGGCGGGCGCTGGCTGAGGCGGTTGGCGGCCCCGTGAGGCGGGCGTTTGGCGGCCCCGTGAGGAACAGTTTCGCTGCGCCGTAACGTGGCATTTGGCGTTGCCGTGAGGCGGGCGTTTGGCCCGTTGTGTCGCGGTCTAGGATGAGACCATGTTCTCTGCCTACCGCGATATCTTCGGCATCCCCGGCGCTTTGAAGTTCTCCGCGGCAGGTCTTATCGCCCGATTGCCGATTGCCCTTCTGGGCTTGGGCGTGGTGCTGTTCATTCAGGCAGAAACGGGTTCTTACGCTCAGGCGGGAATTGTGGCCGCCACCTTCATGACCGCGCAGGCGATTTCGAACCCGCTTCTGGGCAAGCAGATTGACCGGCATGGCCAGGCGAAGGTCATGGTGCCCGCGACGATCATCCACGTCATCGGCCTGGCAGGCCTGCTGCTGGTGGTGTACCTGCGGCTGTGGCCGGGACTGCTGTTCGCCTCGGCCGCTGTTGCCGGCGCAACCGTCGGATCCGTTGGGGCTCTTGTCCGTGCTCGGTGGGCCGCGGTGACGAGGAACCAGAAAGAGCTCGACACCGCGTTTTCGTGGGAAGCGGTTGCCGATGAGCTCATGTTCGTTTCCGGACCGGCCGTTGTCACCGCTTTGGCCACCGCACTGTGGGCCCCTTCCGGTGTTGTTCTCTCGATGGTCGCCGTCACGATCGGCGCCATGCTCCTCTACCCGCAGAAAGCCACGGAACCTCCCACCAGCAAGCGCGAACCGCGAGCTATGCGCGGCAAAGTGCTGCGCAATCGCGGCATCCTGTTTGCTGTCATCGGCCAGTTCTTCTTGGGCATCAACTTCGGTGCGGTCGATGTTTCGACGATTGCCAGCGCCGAAGAACACGGGGTGAAGAGCGCCGCCGGAATTGCGCTTGCCGCCTATGCACTCGGCTCGCTCATTGCGGGCATCGTCTACGGTGCAGTGAATTTCCGCGCGCCGGTTCGCGTGCGCTACGCCGCTGCCGCGGGCGCCCTGGCGCTGCTGTCGTGGCCGCTGGTGTTCGCCCCGAACATGATGGTGCTGACCCTGCTCATGCTGCTTGTGGGCTTCGCGGTGTCGCCGACGCTCATCACCGGCAGTTCGGTTGTGCAGTCTTTGGCTCCGCCTAAGCGAATGACGGAAGCCCTTGCCTGGATTTCAACAGCCATCGGCTTCGGTGTTGCCGTCGGTTCTGCCGTGTCGGGAATCGTCATCGACCACTACGGCGCCCACGAGGGCTATCTGGTCACGGCGGTGTCCATGACGGCGGGGGCTCTGTTCATCCTGGCGGCCAACCGCTCGTTCGAACCGCCGAAACCGCAGCGCGTCGTTCTCGCCTGACAAACCTCGGGCAGGACTGTCATCGAACTAGCGTTCTCACTGATGGCTGTTTGAGCCTTGCACGTCACCGTCGGCCAAATGTATTCACTTGACGGGCGTCCGCCTCAAGAATCCACGGGACAGCACCGCCCGACACGCCCAAATCTGCGTTTGGAAAAAATCTTGACCAAAATCACACATTGTGACTGTTCTTTACGCTCACTCTCAGAGTACTATTGGGTTACCGCGGTGGTCCGGCTGAAAAATGTCTGGCCATCGCGGATTAATTTTGCCCGCTTTCGGGCCGCAGCCAGCTTCAGACCCCACCCCAGATCCCGGTGAGTGCACATCCCGTGCGCGCCCGGCGCCTCGTGCCCCAAAAAAACACCCGATAGCCGGAATCCACGCCTTAGCCGGGATCTGCGCCTTAGCCACAACAAAACACCCGATAGCCGGGATCTGCGCCTTAGCAGTCACTGCTAACGGGAGTTTCCATTGCTAAAGCGTGGCTGGGGGTGTGTAGCGAGCAGCGCCTCGTGAGCTTCCCCTCCCTGCCCGGCACCTCGTGGTTCCCTCCCCAGACCTCGGTGGGCGTGACTCCAGAGCGCGCCCGGCACCTCGTGCCCCAAAAAACACCCGATAGCCGGAATCCACGCCT
>NZ_KV786087.1:100209-130309 GCF_001806835.1 Brevibacterium sp. HMSC24B04
GGCTGGGGGTGTGTAGCGAGCAGCGCCTCGTGAGATTCCCCTCCCTACCCGGCACCTCGTGCCCAAAAAACACCCGATAGCCGGAATCCACGCCTTAGCCGCAACAAAACACCCCGTAGCCGGGATCTGCGCCTTAGCAGTCACTGCTAACGGGAGTTTCTCTTGCTAAAGCGCAGGTGGGAGGTAAAGGACGAGGCGGAGGATGCTGGCCGGGGCTGAAGAACGAGGCGCCGGACCCTGATCGTGCCCGGCACCTCGCACTGCACCTGCCTCGGACTGTGGCCTCAGCCTGTGGTCTCACACCGCGGCGGGTACGGGTTCTTCGGCCAGAGAAGCCTCGGCGGGCTCTTCGTGGTCAAGCGCCTGCCCGCGAGTTTCCTGCAGCAGCCACGCGCAGACCAGCGAAATGACACCCGTTGCGCTCAGCAGCAGCCCGATTCCCGTTCCGCCGTATGTCGCGCTGATGGCACTGGCGACAATCGGCACGATTCCACCACCCAGAATTCCGCCGATGTTGTAGCCCAGACCAGCACCGGTGTAGCGGTAGCGGGGCTTGAACAGCTCCGGCAGGTACGAACCCAGCGGACCGTAAGCGCAGGCGTAGAACAGCAGCGTCAAGCACTGGGCCAGAGCGAAAGCCGCACCCGTGCCAATAGAAATGACGGGGAAGATGAACAGCGCCCACACGGTGCCGGTGGCAAAGCCGAAGATCAGCAGACGACGGCGGCCAAAGCGATCGGACAGCCATCCGGCGAGCACAACCGTCACACCGAGAACCACGGCGGCGAGCATGTTGATTGCCAGCACAACGGTGCGCGGCAGGCCGATGCCCTCGGGGTCGGAAGCGTAGGACGTGAGGAACGACGTCGAGGTGTGGAAGAAGGCAAACAGCATCACGAGGCAACCGCTGGCCAGCAGAACTTCACGCGCCTGGAAGCGGAACACGTCGATGAACGGCGAGCGCTCACGCAACTTGCGGCCGCCGGCTTCGCCAGCGTCAGCATCCTCAGCTTCGCGCTTGAGCGCTTCTTCCGCGGCGGCCTGCGCCTGAATGAACGCGGGGGTTTCGGCAATGCTCAGACGAACCCACAGGCCGATGGCAATGAGCAGTGCCGAAGCAACGAACGGAATCCGCCAGCCGTAGGTCAGAAATGCCTCGGATGAGTCCCCGGCAACCAGCGCGGAAACGAGGAACGTGGCGTTGGCCAGGAACATGCCGGCGGGCGTGCCCAGCTGTGGAAACGCTCCGTACAGGCCACGTTTGTCCTTCGGCGCATATTCGGCGGTCAGCAGCGCGGCACCGGCCCATTCGCCACCAACCGCAAAGCCCTGAAGGAAGCGCAGCGTCACCAGAATGATGGGCGCGGCCACGCCGATCTGCGCGGCCGGCGGGATGAGCCCCATGAGCACGGTGGCCGCACCCATGATGAGCAGTGTCGAGATGAGCGACTGTTTGCGCCCGATCCTGTCGCCGAAGTGGCCGAAGAAGATCGACCCCACCGGCCGGGCCACGAAGCCCACGCCGAAGGTCGCGAAGGACGCCACGAGCGCCGCACCCGAGCCCAGAGCCGGGAAGAACACGGTGGGGAACACGAGTGCGGCCGCGGTGCCGTAGATGAAGAAGTCGTAGAACTCGATGGTGGTCCCGGCAAAGCTTGCCGCTCGTACGCGGCGCAGCTCCCGCGGTGTGGGCGGTCCGCTGTTTCCCGCCGCCGAGGTGCTGGTTGCCGAGGTGCCGGGCGGGCTGGTGTCGCCGCCGGCGGGTGTCGCTGTTGTCGTCATGAGGTCTCCTCTGTGGTCTGAGCCGCTGCTGCGCGGCGATTCGAAGACGACGCTAAAGACACACCGAGACCGCGTGCGGCACCGTTTGCAACACGGCGACGCGGTTTGTCACACGCTTGTCGCCTGGCGTCACACAGGGCCACTTCGGCGTCATAGACCTGTCGCGGGACGTCATAGAGCCGTACCGCTCACACAACGGCCCGGACCTGCAGCCTGAGCAGCGCCCACACACGCCACCGCCAAATGTGACCCGCGTCGCGTTTGACAGAAATTGAACACTGTTCAATAGTTGAACGGTGTTCAATTTCAGTGAAATCGCCGATCTCGCCGTCGCGGGCACCCCAGCGTCCGCTGACGAAGCGCTGAGCATTCTGCGCTCTGACGACTCCCAGCTGCTTGACCTCGTTGCCGCCGCCGGCCGCGTGCGCCGCCACCACTTCGGCATGAAGATCAAGGTCAACTACCTGGTCAACCTCAAATCAGGTCTGTGCCCCGAAGACTGCGGCTACTGTTCCCAGCGCCTGGGCTCCGACACTGAAATCCTCAAGTACTCATGGCTCAAGGGCGATGAGGCCCGCCGCCAGGCAGAGTTCGGACTGGCCGGCGGAGCATCGCGCGTGTGCCTCGTGGCATCCGGTCGAGGACCGTCTAACCGCGATGTTGAGCGGGTCGCCGGCATGACGGAGGACATCAAAGCCAACAACCCTGACGTTGAGATCTGCGCCTGCCTCGGGATCCTCAAAGACGGCCAGGCTGAGCGCCTGCGCGATGCCGGAGTTGACGCCTACAACCACAACCTCAACACCGCGAAGTCGCACTACGAGGACATCTGCTCAACACACACGTGGGACGAACGCGCCGAAACCGTCAGCCGCGCGCACGAAGCCGGCATGTCGCCGTGCTCCGGCCTGATTGTCGGCATGAAGGAAACCGACGAGCAGATTGTCGAAGCCGTCGAATCGCTGCGCGAACTCGGTTCGGACTCCATCCCGGTCAACTTCCTCATCCCCTTCGAGGGGACACCGTTGGAAGGCGTCAACTACCTCACGCCCACCCAGTGCCTGCGGATTCTATGCGCCGTGCGGCTCATGTGCCCCGACAAGGAGCTGCGCATGGCAGGCGGTCGCGAAATGCACCTCAAGACGCTGCAGCCGATGGCCCTGCACGTGGTCAACTCGCTGTTCCTGGGCGACTACCTCACCTCTGAGGGCCAGGCGGCCGAAGACGACCTCAACATGATCGTCGACGGCGGCTTCGAAATCGTCGGCCAGGACGACGCGCGAGCCCTGCGCGACAGGCTGCGCGCCCACCGCAAGGCACACGCTGAGGCCATGGGCGGTAATACAGACGACGCCCCCGCAGCCGAAGCCCCGGCAACCCTGCCGTGCGGCAAGAGCGCACCCCCGGCAGGCGCCTCGGCAGGTGACGGCAGCGTCACCGTGCCCACCATCCGCCGGCGCGGGGCAGGAACGGCGCTGGCGCCGAACGCCTAAGCGGCACCCACCCCCAGCCCCTGCCGCGTTGGCGCGACTCACCTCGCGCCAAGCCGCAGACAACAGAAGAACCCCGGCGCAAACCGGGGTTCTTCTGTGCTCTAGAGCTTTAAGATCAGAGGCCGAGCGCCATGGCGTCCGACTGCAGGTCACCGAGGTTGGTCACGCTGCAGCCACCGAAGCCGATGCCCAGCACAAACAGGACAATGGTCACAATCCATGCCAGCTTCTTGTGCTGTTCGTAGCCCTCCAGCGGCTGGCCGCTCTTATCGCGGCCTGCGCCGACCAGGTAGATGATCAGGTCGATGATCGCCCAGATGCCGAAGCCACCCAGTGTGATGAGCTTGAGCACGCCGGTGCCGATCTTGCCAAGGTAGAAGCGGTCGATGCCCAGGGTTCCGAGGAACCAGGCCAGCAACCAGGTAACGAGAAAGCTTTTCTGTGATGTGTGCGTATTGGTAGTCACACGTCAACAGTAAGCGCATACGGCTCGCCGCACCAAAATTCCCCCCACCAGACAGTCCGCCGTGCTGGAAGTCTCGCGCTGTGGCAGACGGCGCCTCGTACCGGATTTTTGTGCCATGCTGATGCCATGCGCGCTCTCATCGCTGTCGATAAGTTCAAGGGCACCCTCACCGCAGCCCAGGTGACGGACCACCTGCGCCCCGCCCTCGAGGGGGCCGGCATCAGAGTCGATGCGACCCCCTTGGCTGACGGGGGCGATGGCACGCTCGAGGCGGCACGCGCCGCCGGCTTCTCACTTCACGAGGCGCCTGTCACCGGACCTCTGGGCGGCACCGTGACTGCCCGGTGGGCACTGCGGGGCGAGCAGGCGATCGTCGAAATGGCCGAAGCGAGCGGCTTGGCATTGCTGCAGAGGCAGGGAGGTTCCGTCGATCCGGCCAGTGCACGGGCTGCCACGAGCGTGGGCACCGGCGAGCTCATTGCCCACGCAGTCAAAGCCGGGGCACGCTCGATCGTGCTGGGCCTGGGCGGTTCTGCCACCACCGACGGTGGGATCGGGATGCTCATGGGGCTCGGTGCTGTGGTCTTTGACGCTCACGGCCAGCGGGTTGACGATCCGCGTGGAGCGCTGGCGCGTGCGGCTGAAGTTGATATGTCGGGCCCGCTGCAGCTTCTGGACGGCATTGAGCTCACGGTGGCGTGCGATGTCGACAATCCGCTCACCGGAGAGCGGGGTGCCGCCGCCGTGTTCGGGCCGCAGAAAGGTGCGGACGAACAGACTGTCGAAGAACTCGATGCTCAGCTGGCCGAATTCGCCGGGCTGCTCAAAGCTCAGGACACTGCCGGACTGGCCGGTGCCGGGGCTGCCGGCGGCATGGGCTTCGCAGCGCTCGTACTCGGCGCGCACATGGAGTCCGGAGCCGATCTTGTCCTGGACCTCACGGGCTTCGATAAGGCGCTGGCCGAGGCTGATGTCGTCATCACCGGCGAAGGGCGCTTTGATGTGCAGACACTCAGCGGAAAAGGCCCCGCGGTCGTCATTGAGCGCGCCCACAGGGCCGACCTTCCGGTTTTTGTGGTCTGCGGTTCAGCTGATCCGGAGGTACCGAGAGAAGGCCTGGCAGGGCTGTTTCAGCTGACAGACAAGGCCCCGGTCGAACAGGCGATGTCCGATCCGGGGCCCGTGCTCACAGCCGTTGCGGATGATCTGGCTGCGGCAGTCCTCAGTTGTCTTCGGTGATGTTCTTCTTGCGGGTGAACATCATGATGACCGCGGCGAGGGCACCGAGGCCGGCAACTGCCAGCAGAATCAGCACGACCAGGGAAACTCCGGAGCCTTCCTCGCTGGCCTTTTCCTGATCCGAGGCGTTTGACTGCTGGTCGCCTTCGGCCTTGTCTGCGGCTTCGTCATCGCCAGTATCCTCGACTTCGCCACCGCTTCCGGCGGAGTCAAGGATGGTGAATTCAACCTTGCCGGAAATGGGGTGTCCGTCCTGGCTGACAACCCTCCAGGCAATCGTGTAGTCGCCGGGCTTGAGATCGTCCGGCAGAGCCGACTTGACGGTGCGGCCCTCCACTGTGATTTCGCCAGCGGAGTAGTCTTCACCGTCTCGCTCGACGCGGATTTCCGTGCCGATGTCCTGAATTTCACCCGAGTATTCCAGTTCGATCCATTCGGGCTGTTTGTCCAGTTTGGCACCCTGCTTGGGATTCGAGCCGATGAGCTGGTCGTGCGCCTGTGCGGGCCCCGAACCGAACGCCAGAGCCAAGCAGGCGAAAAGTGCGGCTGCAAGAAGCCGGGAAAGCGAAGATCGGGTAGTCATCAGTACTTCTCCAGTCGGTGTGCGGGCGAGGTTCGTGCCCTCAATTGTCCCTTATGGCGTCCACCGCGGTGATGATCCCCGGCTGTGCGTCAGCGAGCTCTCGGTAAGTCGTTATGAAATCGTCAGCTGTTCCGTACCAGGGATCAGCGACATCGGCGACCGCCGCTGCTTCAGGGTCTTCGTTCGGATTCGCACCCTCGTCAAACTGGTGGAGCATGCGCACCGCCGGCACGTGTCCGCCGGCTTGCTTCTCCAAACGGCGAATACCGGCCACGTGACGTGACGTCATTGCGATTGCCAGATCGATATCAGCCAGGTGCTCTGCCCGTAGCTGGCGAGGACTGTGCTCGGTGACAGGCACCTCGTTCTTTTCCAGTTCAGCACGCGCCCGATAGTCGATCGGGTTGCCGACCTCCTCGTCGCTGATGCCGAATGATTCGACCTCAATATCGGTCCGGCCCAAGCCGGCCAGTTCGTGTTTGAGCATCATTTCGGCCATAGCGGAGCGGCAGATGTTGCCGGTGCACACAAAGGCAATGCGGAAAGGCTTCATAGTCACTACGATGGCACATCGGCTTTCACCCGGCAGAGCCTGTCAGCGATACCGGCCCCGCCCGGGTAGCGTGGATGCCATGACTTCAGCTGAACTGCCCTACGGAGACCCTTCCGCAACTTTCCGGGACGACCTGTTCCGCCGCGTCAACGGCGCGTGGCTGGAGGGCCACGTCATTCCCGACGACCGCGCCGGCGACGGAGCCATGCGCGGACTGTTCGACGCGGCCGAAGAAAACGTCCGCACCATCATCACCGACCTGCAGCAGGCCGATTCGGATGCCGACCCGGACACCCAGATGCCGGCGGACCTCTACGCATCGTTCATGGACGTCGACACAATCGAACGGCTGGGTGTCAGCCCGCTGCGCGAACAGTTCCAGGCGATTGCCGACGCCGGCAGCAAGGAAGAGCTCGCCGCCGTCATGGGCCGGCTGGAACAGGAGGGCGTGGGCGGTCTGCTGGCGGGCTTCGTGTCCGCAGACGCCAAGAACTCTGACCGCTACGCGCTGTACTTCGAACAGTCCGGCCTCAGCCTGCCGGACGAGTCCTACTACCGGACGGAAGAATCGGCGCCGATCCGCGAAGCTTTCCTCGCCCACCTCGAGGCGATGTCCCGCCTGGGCGGGCTGAGTGAATACTCGGGCCTCACTGACGCTGATTTCGCCCGCACCGTCTTCGACTTCGAAACCGCAGTTGCCGAACACCACTGGGACAACGTCCGCACGCGCGACGCCGAAGCCACCTACAACCCGACCACGCCCGAACAGCTGCGCGAGCTCGCTGCCGGGTTCGACCTCGACTCGTGGCTTGAAGCGCTCGGCATCAACCCTGAGCCGGAGCAGTTCATCGTGCGCGAACCCGAATTCGTCACCGGAGCAGCCGGGCTGTGGAACAGCACCAAGCTGACCACCCTCAAGGCGTGGCTGCTGTTCGGTGTTCTCAGCCGCTACGCGGGCTACCTCAGTTCTGACATTGTCGAGGAGGACTTCGGCTTCTTCGGCCGAACGCTGTCCGGCACTCCCGAACTGCGCGAAAGGTGGAAGCGCGGGATCAGCACCGTTGAAGGCCACCTGGGCGAACTGGTTGGCAAA
Source organism: Brevibacterium sp. HMSC24B04 (assembly GCF_001806835.1). Lineage (NCBI taxonomy): Bacteria > Bacillati > Actinomycetota > Actinomycetes > Micrococcales > Brevibacteriaceae > Brevibacterium > Brevibacterium sp. HMSC24B04. Next base: position 107,419 of record NZ_KV786087.1, read on the forward strand.
CTCTACGTGCAGAAGCACTTCCCACCGGCCTCAAAGCAGGCCATCACGGAACTGGTCGACAACCTGCTGAAGGCCTACGAAAACTCCATCAGGGACCTCGACTGGATGACCGAAACCACGAAGACTCGCGCCCTGGAGAAGCTGTCGAAGTTCTCCGTCAAGGTCGGCTACCCCGATGTGTGGCGGAAGTACAGCTTCACAGTGGCCGCCGATGATCTCGTGGGCAACATCCGCCGGTCCGCGCAGGCAGAACACCGAAGGCAGCTGGAGCGCATCGGCGGCCCTGTTGACCGCACCGAGTGGTTCATGACCCCGCAGACGGTCAACGCCTACTTCCACCCGGTGCTCAACGAAATCGTGTTCCCCGCAGCCATTCTGCAGCCGCCCATGTTCGACGCTGAGGCTTCCGATGCCGCGAACTACGGTGCGATTGGGGCTGTCATCGGCCACGAAATCGGCCACGGCTTCGACGACCAGGGGTCCCGCTACGACGGGGACGGAAACCTGGTCAACTGGTGGACTGACGAAGACCGGGCGGGCTTTGAAGAGCGCACCCGCAAACTCATCGACCAGTACTCCGTGCTGTCACCGTGGGAAGTCACGGACGGAAGCACCGTCAACGGCGAACTGACGATCGGCGAAAACATCGGCGACCTCGGCGGTTTGGGAATCAGCTGGAAGGCCCTGCAGCTGGCCGCGGAGAACAGCGGACAACCGCTGAGCCAAGCTGACCGCGAAGCGTTCTTCTGCCAGTGGGCCGCTGCGTGGCGCTCTAAGTTCCGCGAAGAAGAGCGCAAGCGCCGCCTGGCCATTGACCCTCATTCGCCCGAGGAGTTCCGCTGCAACCAGGTGGTCAAGAATATGGACGCGTTTGCCGAAACCTTCGGCACCAAGCCCGGTGACGGCATGTACTTGGCTCCGGAAGAGCGCGTCACCATCTGGTGATGTGCTTCACCAGCACTGAAGAAACTCTAAGGACCCACTTTTAACTTGAGGAATATGAAGAAGAACCCCCTGCTGTCCTCGGTTCGCCTGTCCTCGTTCCGCACTGCCGCCGTCATCGGCGGTTCGCTCGCACTGGCTCTCAGCGGCTGCGCCGTCAAGGAGGATGCTCCGAGCGAAGCACCCGCAGCCCAGGAAGAAGCTTCTGCCTCTGAAGAGCCCGCTGGCGGCATCGCCACGGTCGGCGGCGGGCAGGACTCCGCCAAGTCATCCGAAGCTGCACGCACTGCAGTTCTCACCGCTGTTGCGGAAGTGAGCGACAGCGGCCAGGCCGTCGGCGTGAAGAAAGAAGAAGACGGCTGGCTGGTGACCGTCTACGACGGCGGGAAGAACACACCGGTTCACGTCAGCGCTGACGGTGCGGAAGTGACGGCCAAGGACAAGGCCGAAAACCCGCCGTCAGGTGCCGCGAACCAGTATTCGCCCATGCGTCAGACAGTCGACCAGGCCATCCAGTCGGCAACCCGCAACACACGCGGCGAAGTCGTTGAAGTCGGCCCGGACACAAAGGACGGTCAGCTGGCGTGGAAGGTCAGCATCAAGCAGGACGGCGCTGACAAGCCGAAGGACGTCTACGTCCACCACCGCTCCGGCGACGTCCTCTGACGGGTCAGCCGTACGCGGGTCACCCCGCACTGACCGCACAGACTTAGTGCACGCACACAACGAAAGGACAGTGCATTCCTCATGACGAAGCTTTCAACCCTCCTTGCCGCATCCGCTGCTGCCGGCGCTCTGGCTCTGGCCGGCTGTGGAAACTCCGACGACGCCCAGCAGACAGACGACACCCAGCAGCAGTCGACCGCGCAGGCTGAGAATTCCAAATCTGCAGATGAAAACGCGGACGAATCGCAGAACGAAAAGGGCGGCAGCCTGGAAGCCGCTCACGCCGCGATCGACCTTGCCGAAAAGGAAATCGGCGGCAAGGCGATTGAGATCGACTTCGACGACGAAAAGACCTGGGAACTGACTGTTCTCAAGGGCTCGGAAAAACACGAAGTTGAGATCAATGCCGAAGGCACCGAAATCGTCAAGAAGGAAAAGGATGACGACCAGGCCGAAAGGGAAGACGTCGACGCCCTGAAGAAGGCGAAGACTTCGCTGAAAGACGCTCTGAAGAAGGCCATCGACGAGCAGGCCGGCACCATTGATGAGGCTGACCTTGACACCGACGGAGAGCCCACCTGGAGTGTTGAGATCTACCCCGAGGGCAAGACTGATTCGGTCGACGTCTATGTTTCGGCCATCAACGGCTCCATCGTCGACGAACCGGCAGACGACTGACGCTTCCGGACAGCTGACTAAAAGTTACTCTGCCGTCTAGGTGGAAGAACGGGGCAGAATCTTAGGTTTTGCCTCCGTATGCCGACTAATCAGCAGAACTCCCGAGTAATGCACACGAGGTGCCGCCCGGCTTGAACCGGGGCGGCACCTCGTGTGTTTACTGGACCGGGCCCGTTCAGCTGCGCTCGGTGTGGAGCATGCGGATGAAGCGGTTGACCAGGTCGTTCCACGAGCGGATGAGCGATTCGTCTTCGCCTTCCGTGCTGGCGCGCAGCCGGCCCAGCGGGGCGTTAGGGCTCGTGACCAGGTTACGGAACAGCGCATCTTCCGCGACGTCGTCGCTGAGGCTGACTTCCACCGATTCGGCTTCCGAAACAAGCGACTGCGGCAGAGGGAGGTCTCCCCCGTCGACCTGAGCGCCGGCGGCAATCTCGAGCAGCCGGCAGGCGTCACCGACGGCAATGGTTGGAATGTGCGAGCTCATGGCGTCATCGAGGAACCCGATGACATCGTCGCGTGAGACCGTCCACCGCTGTTCGTCGTCACCGTCGGCAAAGCCGAAGATGATGACGCCCTGATAGCCGATGAGGCTCGGCAGCTGTTCGCCTTCGTGCAAGCGCACGAAATCGCAGTGGATTCCGCCTTCGGCCAGCTGGTCGAGCGTGCGGCCGAAGAAGAGACCGCGGCTGGTCTCGACAATGACGATCGGGGTGCGCAGACCGTTTTCGCTCAGGGTCTGCCGAGGTGCCTGTTCGCCGGCCGTGATCGGTTCGCTGATCCGGTTCTCGGGTACGGGTGCGGGGCACGTGGCGAACGGGGTGAAGGCCATGGGGTAGTTGACGGCGCGGTTGAAGTCGACGATGACACGTCCCGAGGAATCGGGGGTGCCGATCGACAGGCGACGCCACTGCGAGGTGGTGCCTCCGTTGGTGTCGTCATAGAAGTCCAGGTGGAGGCCGGTTTCCGGGTGGCCCGTGGCCAGCAGCGTGTACGTGGTTCCGCGCAGAGCGAATTCAACGGTGCCCACAACATAGGTGTTGATCTGCAGGCCCGGTGCTGCCGTGTCGATCCGCCGCAGCTCCGGCTGGGCGTACGGGGTGAACTGGCCTTGAGTTGCGAAGCTTCTGTCAAGCTCAAAGGTGGGAATGTCGATGAAGCTGCTCAGCAGCTTCGAACGGGAGTCGCGGATCCGCAGACCCATGTAGCCGTCGCGGTTGAGGGCTTCGATGACGACGGGACCGTCAGTCAGCCAGTTGAGCGAGGCACCCTCGGGCAGCCAGACCGACAGCCTGCCGGTGTCGGCGCTGCGCACAACCTGCACGCGCTCGGCCCGCGGGAAGGTGATGTCGTCTTCCATGATGTCAAGAGCCGCGGCTGTCGGCCCTGTCGAACCACCCGGTTCAGGGTCGAAGTGCAGCCAGTCGTTGCTGCGAGTGAACCTGCCCGGGATTTCCCGCAGGGTGCGTTCGTCACCTTCGGCCAGCCAGATGAGGCCCGTGAGCGAGAGGAACCCGTTCGGGGTTGCCAGCCCGGCGATTCGGGAGTCGTGCCACTCCTCCCAATCTGCTCTGTACTGTTCCACTGATCACCTTCTGTTGAGCGGTTCTGTGCAGACCAGGACCAACAATAGCGTCCATGGCTGAGCGAAAACAGAGTTCTACGCCTGAAGCGAAGCCGCCGAAACATCAATTCGACGACGGTACATGTTGAGGCAGCTGAGCACGAAGAGCGCGGCGCAGGCACCCGAGGTCGCAAGGAAGCCCGCCCCAGTGCCGTAGGCGTCGATGAGCGAACCGACGACCGCGCTGATGAGCGCCTGTCCGACGACAACGCCCGTGGTCATCATGGCCATCACGGTTGTCACTCGGCCCACCGGAGCGACCTCCGCGGCAATCGAGAACAGCGTCACGAGCGCCGGGCCGATTCCCACACCGCACAGGACCAGGCCCACGAGGACCGCTGGGAACACCGGCATCAGGGTGAACACGAGGGTTCCGGTGAACGCCACCGCGGCGAACACCATCCAGCGGGCGGCAAAGGTGAAGCCGCGCGGCAGGAGCACAACGGCAAAAGCACACAGTGCTGAGCCCACACCCATGACGGCGTAGTACATGCCCGCGGCAGCCGCCTTGTCGAACTGCTCCAGGAAGCTGGTGAGGCTGGCAAGCGTCGAACCGAAGAACATGCCGATGCAGGCCATACCGGCCGGCGGCAGCAGGACGGACAGCCGGAAGATCTCGGAAGCCGGAGCAACAGCGGGAGATTTTTCCGCCTCGTCAGCTGTTGACTGCTCCATGAGGTTCCGGGCGTGACCGCGCACAAAGCGCGCAGACGGGTGCAGCGCGAAGGCGCTGATGCCGATCAGCGTGGTCAGCGCCGCAACATCGAGCGGCACAACAATTCCGAAGGCCACCGCAATGGCGCCGACGATGATCGGCCCGGCGACAAAAACAGCCTCGTCGGTGAACGATTCATAGGGCAGAACGACCGAGGTGGCCTTCTCGGCCTGGGTGCCGGAATAGGAGCCGCGGATTGCCTCAAGCCAGCGGGAACGGACCATGGATGCCGCCTGCGGGCTCGTGGCGCCGATCGCAGACGCCGCCGCGTAGAGAACCCACGTGGGTGCATCAGTCCGCAGCGCCCAGCCCAGGCCCCACAGTGAAGCCCCGTTTGTCACCGCGAGGCACAGAAGCAGGCTCCGCTGACCGAAACGGTCGGCAAACCAGCCGAAGAATGGGCCGGAAAAGGCGGTGGCCAGACCCACAAGAGCAGAGGCCACGCCGGCCTGCGTGTAGGAACCGCGTACGCCGACGACAGATGTCATGACGGCTACAACCGACATGGCATACGGTAGTTTTGCCAGTATCGCCAGGGGGAAGAACCCCCAGCCCACCAGCCGCGCTAGACCAGAGAACACCGTGCAAGGCTAACAGGCGGCTCTGAGTCCAGCGCTGTGACGACAAGCTCAGGAGGAGCGCATGTCCACCGCCGCTGAAAAGACAGCCGCGCAGAATTCCTCGGCGCAGACCGCCGCCCAGCTGACCCCAGCGTCATTGACCCCGGCGCAGAAGACCGCGTTGGAACTCGGCGGGTATGCCGCGGCGTCGCCGTCGTCCTACCACGCAGCCGACGAAGCCTCCCGCCGCCTGCAGGCTGCAGGCCATGAGCTGCTTGATGAAGCGCAGACGTGGAACCTGGCCCCCGGCGGCCGCTACGTTCTGGTTCGCGAAGGCGCCGTGGCCGCATTTGCCCTGCCGGCTGATGTTTCCGCTGATGCTCTGCGCTACCGGGTTTTCGGTGCCCACACGGATTCGCCGGGCTTCAAACTCAAGCCGGGAGGGGCACACACCGCCGCCGGTTTCACACAGGTGGGCGTTGAAGTGTACGGCGGTGTGCTGCTCAATTCGTGGCTCGACCGCGAACTGTGCTTTGCCGGCCGGCTGGCGCTCCGCGACGGCACGACCGTGCTGGCCCGCACGCCGGGCATCGCCCGCATCCCCCAGCTGGCCATCCACCTGGACCGACAGGTCAACGAAGGCCTCAAACTCGACCGCCAGCAGCACACCGTGCCGGTTGTCGGCCTTGAGGTGTGCGGCGGCGACGTCATCGGGCTGCTAGCCGAATCCGCCGGTGTTTCCGCTGATCAGATAGTCGGCCACGATGTCATCACCGCACCCGTGCAGGAAGCCGCCCTGTTCGGAGCGTCCCAGGAGCTGCTGGCCTGTTCCCGCATGGACAACCTGTCCTCCACGTTCGCCGGCCTGCGGGCAATGGAAGAACTCGACACGAAGAACCTCACTGCAGTGTCGGTCTTCATTTCCAACGACCACGAAGAAGTCGGCTCAGAAACCCGCACGGGCGCATCGGGCCCAATGCTCGCAGACATTTTGGAGCGAGTGTCCATCAGCGTGGGAGCTGACAGGGAAGAACACCTGCGGGCAATAGCGGGCTCCATCTGCATCTCCGCTGACGCCGGCCACGCCGTCCACCCGAACTATCCAGAGCGCCACGACCCACAGGTGCGGCCGACCCTCGGCGAAGGGCTGCTGCTGAAACTCAACGCCGTGCAACGCTATGCAACGGATGCCGTGGGGACCGCCGAATGGGCCCGCCTGTGCGACGAGGCCGGTGTGCAGTACCAGCCGTTCGTATCGAACAACGCCATGCCGTGCGGTTCGACCATCGGCCCGCTGACGGCCACCCGCCTGGGCATGACGGTCGTTGACGCGGGAATACCGCTTCTGTCCATGCACTCTGCCAGGGAAATGGCGGCAGTTGAGGATGTCGAAGCCCTCGTCAAGGTCGCCGCAGCGCACCTTGGGTGAGGACTGGCGGATGACTGAGGCCGGAAGCACCGGACACACCAGCCGTTTGGCTGGGGCGACCTCGCCGTACCTGCGTGCCCACGCCGAACAGCCGGTCGACTGGCACCCGTGGGGCCCGGAGGCTTTTGCAGAGGCCAAACGGCGCGATGTGCCGGTCATGGTGTCGATCGGCTACTCCACCTGTCACTGGTGTCACGTCATGGCGCGGGAGTCCTTCAGTGACCCCGCAATCGCGGCGCAGATCAACGAACACTTCGTTGCGGTCAAGGTCGATCGCGAGGAACTCCCCGCCGTCGACGAGCAGTACATGAACGCGCTGCAGGCCATGCGCGGTCACGGTGGCTGGCCCTTGACGGCATTTGCCGATGCCGACGGGGTGCCGTTCTTCCTGGGCACCTATTTCCCACCGCAGCCGCGCATGGGTCAGCCGTCGTTTTCCATGGTCCTGCAGGCCGTTGCCAACACGTGGCAGGAGCGGCGGGAGCAGGTTGCGGACATCACCGCGAAGATGCGCTCGACCCTCGAACAGTTGGCGGCTGGCCCAGAATCCGCGCAGACTCAAGCGCAAGCTGTACAGACCGGGGCACCGGGGCAGGCCTGCCCTGCTGACTCAGCCGCGCAGACCGACCAGCGGCACCTCGACCGCTCTTTCGCCGACGCTGTGTCCCCCGACATTCTGGACGCGCAGCACTGGGCGCTCATGGACGAAGCCGATGCGACAAACGGCGGTTTCGGCTCCGCGCAGAAGTTCCCGCCGCTCATGTCGCTCATGGCTCTCATCAAGAGCCACCACCGCGGTCCGGAACGGCTGAAGTTCATTCGCCGCACGTTCTTGTCGATGGCTTCGCGGGGTCTGCGCGACCATGTTGCCGGCGGGATTTTCCGCTACTGCGTCGACCCGCACTGGTCGGTGCCGCACTTCGAGAAGATGCTGTACGACAACGCTCTCTACCTGCGGGCGACCTCCGCGTGGTTTGGGCTCGAGGAGTCGCTGGAGCCCGGTTCCCGCTGGGCTCGGTTGGCTCGCCGCGAGGCCTATGACACCGCCGAGTTCCTGCTGCGGGACATGCGCTTGGATTCCGGTGGCTTTGCCACCGCCCTGGACGCCGATTCTCTCGATGCGCACGGGCGGCCGGCCGAGGGCGCCTACTATCTGGAAGATCACGAGGTGGAGCTCACCGGATCTCCCTACGCACCTGTTCTGTCCGAAGAGCTGGGCTTTGTGCTCCACGCTCCGGGAATTGAACAGTGGGCTGAGGGTGCGGACAGTGAGGTTGGCGAAAGCACTGATGACGGCCAACCAGAACCGTGGCTGACAGAGACAGCGCTGGCTGCCCGCGCTGATCTTCTGCGTGCTCGCGAAGACCGTTCCGCCCCTTTGCGTGATGACAAGCTCATCACGGCGCACACCGCTATGACGGCATCGGCTTTTGCATTTGCGTCAGCTGTTTTTGTCGAGCCCGAATGGCTCACCGCGGCTGAAGAGGCCTTTGCCGCTGCCGCCGCTTTGCGCACAGACACCGGCTTGGCCCGCTCTGCTTTTCAGGGTGAGCCTGGTCCAGGTAAGGCAGGGCTCAGCGACTGGGCGCAGCTGGCGGGAGCCGCGGTGGAACTGGGCAAAACCAGCGTGGCTCAGGAGCTTCTCACCGAGCTCAGCGAGCGCTTCCTCACGGGCACCGTACGGGACTACGAACACGATCCCCTGCTGACCACGGGTGGGATGAGCGCGTTTGATGACACTGAGCCGTCCGGTGTGGCAGCTGCCGCCCACGCGGCTCTGTGCCTGGGGCTGCTGGATGAAACAGCTGACGGTCCGCAGTGGCTGCAGACGGCACAGCGCCTGGTGCTTGCGGCATCGGACATCATGTACCGCGCACCGCGGGCGGCCGGCTGGCTGCAGGTGACGGCAGAAGGACTGCTCAACGCCGTACGGGTTGAAAGCGACGACCCCCACCTGCTGAGCATCGGCGCCCGCCACCCCGTGACGACCGTTCTCCGTCGGCAGGCCCCCGGAAGTGCGGCTGGCCAGCCGCAGACCGGCACGGCAACCGTGTGCCGCGGTTATGAGTGCAGCCTGCCCACAGCGGATCCGCAGCAGGTGCGACGGCTGCTGGACGGCGCCTCGTCATAGAACAGGCACCTCGTCATAGAAGAGCGGGCGGGGCAGATGGCCTGCCCCGCCCGCTCTGTACGCCCGAATGTCAGACCGTGGCGGTTTCAGCGGATTCGTCGAACACGATCACCTGGCGGATGGCGCGCCCATCGGCCAGCTGGTCCATGGCCTCGTTGATTTCGGACAGGCGGATGCGCGAGGAGATCAGCTCGTCCACCGGCAGCTTGCCCTCCAGGTACAGCGTCGCGTAGGTCGGGATGTCGCGGGACGGCACCGCCGAACCCAGGTAGGAGCCCTTGACTTCGCGAGCCCCGGCGGTCAGTGCCAGGGGCGCAATTGTCGAGGTGGCTGCCGGGTTGGGCAGGCCGACCGTCACCATGGACCCACCGAAGCCGATCGCGTTGTACGCCGTTTCGAAAGCCTTGGCGTTGCCGGCAGCTTCGATGACCCTGTCGGCGGTGATGCCCTGTTCGGCGACTTCCTGAGGTGTGAAAACGCGGTCAGCACCGAGTTCCTTGGCGCGCTCGAGTTTTTCCTCAAGGGCGTCGACGGCGATGACCTCTTTGACGTCTTGTGCCAGCGCCACGATGAGCGCAGCCATGCCGACACCGCCCAGACCGACGATCATGACGGAGTCTTCCGGGCCGGGCTTAGCAGCGTTGAGCACCGCCCCTCCCCCGGTCAGCACGGCACAGCCGAGCACTGCCGCGATGTCTGCCGGAAGTTCCGGCGGCACAACGACCGCGCTGGCGGCGTCGACAACCGCGTGGGTGGCAAAGCCGCTTACGCCCAGGTGGTGGTAGACGTTCTCGCCGTCGCGAGTCAGGTGGGCGGAACCGTGCAGCAGAACTCCGTCGTTGTTGGTCTTCGAACCAACAGAGCACGGGAGTTTGCCGTCAGTGCGGCACTCGCGGCATTCACCGCAGCGCGGCAGGAACGACATGCTGACCCGGTCGCCCACAGAAATGTTTTCGACGTCGCTGCCGATCTCTTCGACAATGCCCGCCGATTCGTGTCCCAGCAGCATGGGTGTGGGGCGGGGGCGGTTGCCGTCGACCACCGAAAGGTCTGAGTGGCAGACTCCCGCCGCTTCGATCCGCACGAGGATTTCAGTGGGTCCCGGGCCTGCCAATTCGAGGTCGGAAATGCTGATGGGCTGCGACTGCGCGTAGGGCCGTTCAGCATCCATGCGCTCAAGCACTGCGCCGGTGATCTTCATCGGGAACCTCCTGAATTCTTCGGCGGTGATGCTTGAGTCTAAACACTGAATCCCGCTCTTACAGCGTTCCGCCGGACTTTTCCTTCATCCGGGCGTCAAGACGGGCCGTGTGATCCTGATCGTGACGGCCCAAAACAAAGTGCAGGACAACGCCGATTGCCACACCCGCCAGAGCGGGCACGACCCAGCCGAGACCATCAGCACCCCACGGCAGCGCGTTGAGGATCGAATCGATCGCCTCGCCACCCAGACCGGCTTCTTTAAGGCCGCCAAGAACACTGATGACAGCCGTGAAGATGACGGCCAGACGATAGACCAGACGGTCACCTCGGAAAAGCTTCTCGAAGAAGTACAGGAGCACCAGAACCAGAGTGACCGGGTAGACCGCCATGAGCATCGGCAGAGCAAGCGCAATGAGCGCATCCAGACCGACATTGGCAAACAGGAAGCCGATGAACGAAAACACGACCGCCCACACGCGGTAGGACACCTTCGGAACAAGGTCCGAGAAGAACTCCGCCATCGACGACACCAGACCAATCGAGGTGGTCAGGCAGGCCATGATGATCACAGCCGCCAGAAGAGCACCGCCGATGTCACCGAAAAGGGCACGCGACACCTCGGCAAGCAGAGCCCCGCCATTGTCCTGCTCACCCACAGCGGAACGGCTAGTGGCTCCGATGTAGCCCAGCGAAATGTAGACCAGCGACAGCCCGATCGACATGACGAGAACAACCCACGGCATCTTCCGGCGAATGATGGTCGGGTTGGTCACCCCAACACCGGCAAAGCCGGAAACAACAAGAATGCCAAGCACCAGGGCGGCAACCGCATCAACCGTCAGATAACCCTGCACAAAACCAGTCTGCAGAGCCGCATTTGAATAATCGCCCACCGGCTCACCGAACCCGCCCAGCGGGCTGATGAGCGCTTTCACGGCAAACACCGCAATAACCAGCACCAGCACCGGCGCAAGCATTTTGCCGATCCAGTCGACGATCTTTGTGGGGTTGGCGGCCAGCACCAGGGTGATGATGAAGAACACCAGGGCATACAGCACCAGCGGCCACTGCGAATCACCCGCGTTCGGCAGAAGCGGGGCAACCCCCACCTCGTACGACACGGTTGCGGTACGCGGGATTCCGAACGACGGCCCGATCAGCAGATAGGCGATGATCGTGAACACAACACCGAAGGCGTGGCCGACCCGGGCGGACAGGCGCTCAAGCCCTCCCACTCGGGACACAGCCACAAGCGCAAGTGCGGGCAGACCCACACCGGTCAGAAGAAAACCGATCATCGCCAGCGGAAACGCGGTTCCGGACTGCTGCCCCAGAAGCGGCGGGAAAATAATGTTCCCCGCACCCATGAACACCGCGAAGAACATCAGCCCCAAGGCGATGACGGTTCTGAAAGGCACGGTCTGAGCAGTCTGATTCGGCACGGGATCTCCGTTGTTAGAGCGGGTCTGAGCTCCCCGGGGAAGAGGGTGTTTCCCCGCGGCACAGATTCGAGAACGAACACTACCCCTTTTGTGCTCCTTTCCGCTTCCTGATGCCTTACTATTCCTCTCATGACAGATTTTCGTTCAGCGTTGAACAGGCATCTGGCAGGCATTGGAGCCTCCCCTATCCGCACACTCTTCGACCTTGCCGAATCCCCCGACATCATCAGCTTCGCCGGCGGCCACCCCGACCCCGAACTGTTCGATGTTGAAGGCATCCGCGAAGCCGCGAACATCGTGCTCGACACGATCGGCGGTGACGCTCTGCAATACGGCAGCACAATGGGCGAAAGCGGCATGCTGGCCGCAGCAGCCCGCGAACTGTCCCGCAAAGGACTGCCCACAGAACCCGAAGACGTCGTCATCACCTCGGGATCCCAGCAGGGACTCGGGCTGATCGCCCAGACCCTCTTCAACGAGGGCGATGTTCTGCTGGTGGAAAACCCCACCTACATGTCCGCCATCCAGGCTTTCGGACTGCAGGGTGTGGACTTCCAGCCCATTCGGGTAGACGAAGACGGCGCCGACCCGGACCACCTTGCCGAACAGATCCGCAAACACCAGCCGCGCGGGGTCTACCTGATCCCCACCTTCCAAAACCCCACCGGCGTGACAATGCCGCAGTCCCGCCGCGAACAGGTCGCCGACATCATCGCCGAAAGCGAAACCTGGCTGATCGAAGACGACCCCTACTCAGCCCTGTGGTTCGACCAGATTTCGGACCTCCTGCCCATTTCCGCCGACCCGCGCCTGGCCGACCGCAGCCTGTTGTGCAACACGGTGTCGAAAACACTGTCACCCGGTCTGCGAGTGGGCTGGGTGCGCGGACCGCGTGACGTCCTGTCGCACATCGGCCTGGCCAAGCAGGGCAGTGCGATGCAGACGGGAACCCTCGACCAGCTGATCACCGCCCAGTACCTGGACACCACCGACCTGGACGCGAAAATCGCCGTCCACCGCGCCGCCTACAAGCAGCGCATGGAAACCATGCTGGAAGTGCTCGGCGAAATCCTGCCGGAAGGGTCCGAATTCAACCGACCGACCGGCGGCATGTTCATCTGGGTTCGCCTGCCAGAAGGCTACCGGGCCTCCGAAATGGTCTACAGCGCAATCGAACACGGCACCATCTACGTGCCCGGAAAAGAATTCCACGTGGCAGACCACGACGACCGCACCCTGCGCCTATCGTTCGTTTCCCACACACCCGAAGTCATCCGCGAAGGCCTCAGCCGCCTCGTGCCCGTCTTCGAAAAGTACCGGGCACAGGGCTGAACCCTTCGTTCACTTCTCTCCTCTTCACTCTCCCCGCGGGGCGCAGCTGCTGACAGGCACTGCGCCCCGCCGGCATTTCCACGCCTTTTCCTGCCCTACAGTGGAACCCGTTCTACAGTGGAAGAAACGAGCGCCGACAACAGACGCATCGTGTGACCACCACATCCCCGTCAGAAACCTTGGGAGTCCCCTATGGAAGCCTTCAACGAACTGCTGTCGACCGTCGATGGATGGCTCGGGTGGGTCTTGCTGTTCGCCCTGCTGCCGCTGGGCCTGTACTTCACGGTGCGCACCGGGGTTGTGCAGCTGCGCCTGCTGCCGGAGATGTTCCGCGTCATCAAGGAACCGGCAGGGCACGACAAAGACGGCAACAAGAACATCTCGCCCTTCCGCGCCTTCTCGATCTCTGCCGCATCACGCGTGGGCACCGCCAACATCGCAGGTGTCGCGCTGGCAATTTCAGTCGGCGGACCGGGTGCCCTGTTCTGGATGTGGGTGACCGCAATCGTCGGCGGTGCCACCGCTTTCGTCGAATCGACCCTCGGACAGCTGTACAAAGTGAAAGACGGCGCGGCATTCCGCGGCGGACCGGCCTACTACATTGCGCGCGGACTCAAGAGCCCGTGGCTCGGCTCCGTTTTCGCCGTCATCGTGATCGTCACCTACGGCATCGTGTTCAACACCGTGCAGTCGAACTCGATCGTGGATTCCCTGTCCACCTCGTTCAACATGGATACCCCCAGCTTCGGCTTCAAGGCAATCGTCGGCATCGTCCTCGGTGTCGCCGGCCTGGCGATCTTCCTCGGCGGTGTGCAGCGGATTTCCAACGTCACCGCGTTCATCGTGCCCGTCATGGCGGTCCTCTACCTGTTCCTCGGCATCCTCGTGGTGATCACAAACCTGTCGGCCGTCCCGCCGATGCTCGCGCTCATCGTCCAGCAGGCGTTCACCTTGGAATCCGTGTCCGGTGCCGCAATCGGCGTCATCATCACCCAGGGCATCAAACGCGGTCTGTTCTCCAACGAGGCAGGTATCGGTTCGGTGCCCAACGCCGCTGCCACCTCGTCGGCCTCGCACCCGGCCAAGCAGGGCCTCGTCCAGGCCCTCGGCGTGTACTTCGACACGATCCTCGTGTGCACCATCACCGGTTTCATCGTCCTGCTGTCGAACCCCGAATACGACGAAGCAGTCGGCGCTCAGCTGACCCAAACCGCCCTGGCTGCCCAGCTGGGCCCGTGGGCGGTGCACTTCCTGACGATCGCGATCTTCTTCTTCGCGTTCTCGTCGATCATGGGCAACTACTACTACGGCGAATCGAACCTCGAGTTCATCACCAAGTCCAAAGGCGCAATGCTTGCCTACCGCCTGGTGGTCATGGTCTCAGTGTTCATCGGCGCCGTCATCGCCCTGGACACCGTCTGGACGGCGGCGAACATCTTCATGGCCATCATGGCGGTCATCAACCTCGTGGCCGTCGTCATCCTGTCGGAGAAGGCGTTCACCGTCCTGCGGCACTACATGCAGCAGCGCCGCAGCGGAGAAGAGCCGATCTTCCACCAGAAGGACTTCCCCGAGTTCGAAGGCGTCACCGCGTGGGACGGCACCGACGAAGTGACCACGAAGGAATTCTGGGAACGCCAGCGCCAGAAGAAAGCCGACAAGAAGAACGGCTGACCGCAGCGAGGGTCAGCCGGCGATGTAGCCGCGAGCAAAGCGGCGCAGCTGCTCGGCGGCAACATCGAAAGCCCCACGGTCGGACAGAAACACGTCGTGAACAGCATCCGGCACGCGGGCCAGCACGGTTTCTAGGCCCAGCCTGACGGCGCGCCGGGCGATCCGATCAACGTCCAGCACAATGTCCGAATGCGCCATCTTCGTCGTGTACGAGGTACCACGGAAGCTTTCCTGGGAGATCTGCACGAGCACCGGTTCCTGAATGTCTAAGCCGGCTGCCACCTCCTCGTGCCCATCGAAGATCGCGCGCAGCCACTGCCCGTAAACCGGGAAGCCGTTCGGCGGTTTGAGCGCCAGATCCCACGGCGGGGCGCCGTGATTCTCGCTGGCCGCCTGCACGTAGAAGTTCGGGATGGCCAGCGGAAGTGCACGAGGCGCCCTCTCCTTGCGCTTGCTGCTTCCCAGGAATGGGGTGGTGATCCGCCGGGCCGCGGCAGAGAACTGAAACTCAAGCCACGGCGCGTTGAGGGCCAGGGCTTTAAGCCGACCCGGATTTCTGTTGGCCCACAGTGCCGCAATGAGCCCTCCAGTGGAGTGCGCCGCAAGAACTGTCCGACTAGTCGGATTCTCTGCGCTGATGATGGCGAGCGCGGCCTCAATCTCTTCGTCATAGGCCGCCAGGTCATCGATGTAGCCGGGCATTTGGTCAGGATCGCCGGGCCGCAGGTTACGGCCGTAGTCCCGCAGGTCCAAGGCGTAGAACCGCGCACCGAAGCTCGTCCACAGGCGCGCCAAACGGCGGTTGAAGAAGTAGTCTGACCAGCCGTGCAGGTAGAGAACCGCTGTGTCGCGCAGGAAATTTTCCCCTGCCGGCTGACTTCCCGATTCGTCTTCGGGCACGCGCTCTGCCGCAAGTGCCGCATCAAGTGCCGAATCGCACCGGACAAGTGTCGCTCTCTGCCCGTCGGCAAGCGGAAGGGCGAGCTGCTGAAAACCGGGACCGAGGATGTCCCGCTGCCATTCGCAGGTTTCCATGACTCAACTTTACTGCAGGGTTTTTTAACGGTTTTTTGAGGATTCGGCCACAGAGCTCCGTGACTTGCATTACTATCGATGCATCTGATGTGCTTCAAATCACGGCACTGGTGCCGAGATTGAAGAACATCGGGCACCCCCTGACGAATGTCCCCGACACCAATGAGACCAGATGATCGCCTACATCCTCCGGCGGGTTGTCAACTACGTGATCCTCACGGCCTTGGCAACCACGGGCGCGTACATGCTGACCTCCAGCTTTATGGACCCGGCGAAGCGCTACCGCGGTAAGAATCCCCCACTTCCCGAAAGCACCATCACCGCCAAACTCGATGAACTCGGCGTCAACCCCGACACCCCGCTCATCACCCGCACCTGGAACTGGGCGACCAACATCCTCTTCCACGCAGACTTCGGCCTGACGGTAGGCGGACAGCCCGTGCTGACCGAAATGCTCGGCCGCTCCGTTGTCAGCCTGCGCCTGCTGATCGTCGGCAGCATCCTCGGCGCCCTCCTGGGTGTGGCGGTCGGCGTGTGGGGCGCAGTCCGCCAGTACAAGGCCTCCGACAACATCATCACTGCGCTGACCTACGTCATCAACGCAACCCCGACGTTCGTCTTGGGCATCATCCTCATGATCCTCGCGACCGGATTCAACAATGCGGTGGGCACACAGCTCATCAGATTTGTGGGGCCGGCAACGCCCGGGGTGCACGGCTTCTGGCCGCAAGTGGCCGACACGATATCCCACATGCTCTTGCCCACCATCGCGCTCGTCGTGTTCGGTGCGGCCATCTACTCCCGCTACCAGCGATCAATGATGCTCGACGTCCTGGGAGCCGACTACATTCGCACGGCCCGCTCGAAGGGGCTGACCCGCAAAACCGCGCTGTGGAAGCACGGCGTGCGCGTCGCCATCATCCCCATGTCCACGTACTTCGCGTACAGCTTCGGCACCATGCTCGCCGGCTCGACGTTCCTGGAGATCATCTTCTCCTGGAACGGCATGGGACAGATGGCCCTTGACTCCATCACCGGCTCCGACATCAACGCGGCCGCCGGCACCACCTTCTTCGCGGCAGTGCTCGTTCTGATCTCCTCCACGCTGTCAGAAGTGCTCTACGCCGCGCTCGACCCCCGAGTGAGGTCATGATGAACAAGAAAACCGCGCACAACGCAGACCCCTCAATCAACGCAGCACCGACCGCAGACATCGAACGTCCGGCAGGCAACATCGGCGAAGACGCCCTGAAGACAGTTGCCGACGCCAAGCCGGTTTCCCGAACCCGCCTGATCTTCCGCAGGCTGTTCTCATCACCGCGCTTCTGGATCGGCGGTTCGATCCTTGCGTTCATGGTTCTGTTCGCCGTGTTCGGCAACATGTTCAACATCTACGGGCCGAACGATCAGGACGCCTTCAACCTCAACAAGGCGCCGTCGGCCGAACACTGGTTCGGAACCGACACCGACGGCTACGACATCTACGCCCAGGTGGTCGTCGGCCTGCGCAAGTCGATCATCATCGGTCTTGCCGCCGGCATCATCGGCACCATCATCGCGGCCATCATGGGCTCGCTCGCCGGCTACCTGGGCGGCAAGGTCGAAATGGCCATCAACTGGCTGATCAACTTCATGCTGGTGTTGCCGTCGTTCTTCGTCCTGCTGCTGTTCGCCCCCGCACTCAAGGGACTGTCGTGGGTCGCGATCATCATCATCGTGGCGCTGTTCGCGTGGATGGTCACCGCGCAGGTCGTGAAAGCACAGACCAAGTCACTGCGCAACGCCGAATTCGTCCAGGCTGCCCGCTACATGGGCCTTGGCACACCCACAATCCTGGTTCGCCACATCATCCCGAACATCGCATCGCTGCTCATTGTCGACGCCACCCTCGGTGTGGTCGGAGCCGTGCTGGCTGAAACGTCGCTGTCGTTCTTCGGCCTGGGCGTGCAGTCGCCTGACATTTCAATCGGCACCCTGCTCTCGGCGGGAACCTCCGGCGCGGTCACCCGCCCCTGGGTCTTCCTGTTCCCCGCCGCCGCCCTCGTACTGCTGCTGACAGCAGTGTCCGTCGTCGCCGACGCACTGCGCGATGCCATCGACCCCACCTCAGGAGTGAACCGTGGCTGACACCGAACTCTCCACCCAAACCACCGCCTCGGGCGGTGCTGTAGACGAGGCTCCCGTCCTCGAAGTCGAAAACCTTTCCGTCACCTTCCCCCAGCGGAAGTCCGCCCCCGTCCAAGCCGTCCGCGGAGTCAGCTACTCCGTGAAGAAAGGCGAGTTCCTCGCGATCGTCGGTGAATCCGGTTCCGGTAAGTCGGTGTCGTCCACCGCGGTCATGGGGCTTCTGCCGTCAACCGCGCAGATCAGCGGCGACATCCGCTACAAGGGCGAATCGCTCATCGGCAAAACCGACCACCAGATGTCGCGCCTGCGAGGATCGAACATCGCGATGGTCTTCCAGGACCCGCTTTCGGCACTCAACCCGGTCCACCCCGTGGGCAAGCAGATTGTGGAAGCACTCATCATCCACAACCCCAAACTGTCGAAAGAAGCGGCGTGGGAACGCGCGGTTGAACTGCTGCGGATCGTCGGCATTCCCGACCCCGAAAACCGGGCGAACGCCTTCCCCCACGAATACTCCGGCGGTATGCGCCAGCGAGCCATGATCGCAATTGCGATCGCGAACGACCCCGACCTCATCATCGCCGACGAACCGACAACGGCACTTGACGTGACGATCCAGGCGCAGATCATGGAGCTTCTGCGCAAGGCACAGGAAATCACGGGGGCGGCCATCGTCCTCATCACCCACGACCTCGGTGTTGTTGCCGGCTACGCCGACAAGGTGGCCGTCATGTACGCCGGGAAGCTCATTGAGACCGGCAGCATTGACGACATCTTCTACCGGCCGCGCATGCCCTACACCATCGGCCTGCTGCGGTCCGTGCCGAACGTTGTCACCGCCGGCAAGGAACGTCTGGTGCCGCTTGAGGGCCGACCCCCGCAGCTGAATGCGCTGCCGAAGGGCTGCCCGTTCGCACAGCGCTGCCCGATTGCCGTCGAGGCCTGCCTTGAGATCGAACCGGATCTTCAGGAGGTCCACGGCAAGGTGGCAGCCGCGGAATCCGTGGTCGACTCCGAGGGTCATTTCGCGGCCTGCATCAGAGCTGACGAAATCGAGTCCGGTGCGCTGAAAGCCCACGAGATCTTCCCGCGGCCCGAACCGGTTGAAATCGTCGACCGTTCGGGTCGGGAAAAGGTTCTCGAGGTGACTGACCTCGTCAAGCACTTCCCGTTGACGAAAGGCGCTGTTTTCCGCCGCCGCGTGGGCACCGTCCGCGCTGTCGACGGGATCTCCTTTGAGTTGCAGACCGGGCAGACGCTCGGCCTGGTCGGCGAATCCGGCTGCGGTAAGTCGACTGCTGTCACGCAGGTCATGGAGATGAAGAAACCCCAGTCGGGCACCATCACCATCAACGGCATCGACGTCGAAAGCGCAAGCCCTCAGCAGCGTCGGGAAATGCGCAAGGACGTGCAGATCGTCTTCCAGAACCCCTCGGCTGCTCTCGACCCGCGCCTGCCGGTGCTCGACATCGTGGGCGAACCGCTGACCGCCCACGGCGTGGCAGCAGCAGACCGCGAAAAGCGGGTCGGCGACATGCTGGAACTGGTCGGACTCGACCGCAGCATGGCATCGCGCTACCCGCACGAATTCTCCGGCGGTCAGAAGCAGCGCATCGGCATTGCCCGAGCACTCATCACCGACCCGAAGGTGCTCGTGCTGGACGAACCGGTGTCAGCACTCGACGTGTCGATTCAGGCCGGTGTCATCAACCTGCTGGAAGACCTGCGCGACCGCCTGGGACTGTCCTACGTTTTCGTTGCCCACGACCTCGCGGTTGTCCGCCAGATCTCCGACGTCATTGCCGTTATGTACCTGGGCCGCATCATCGAATACGGGCCCGTGGCAGACGTCTACGAAAACCCCAAGCACCCGTACACGCGTGCGCTCATTTCGGCTGTACCGGTTCCAGACCCGGAGGTCGAATCCAAGCGCACCCAGGTGCTTCTGGAGGGCGATCTTCCTGCACCCACGCAGGAATTCACGGGGTGCGCGTTCGTGTCGCGCTGCCCCCTCTACAAGCTGCTCGACGCTGACGCCCAGGCCAAGTGTCGAGAGGTCAGTCCCGAACTGCGCAAGGTTGGGGAATCGGCAGCCGCGTGCCACCACACGGAAAACAGCGGGCTATTGGAGAAAAGCCACCCTACGGTCTGAACGACCCCGGAGAAAGGAAACTCATGGCAATCAAGAAGACGCGCTTGAGCGCCCTGGTAGCCGCAACAGCGGCGGCAGCGATGGTGCTGTCGGCATGCCAGAGCGGCGACAGCGGCTCAGCTGGCGGCGGTGAAGGCGGCGGCGATCAGCCTGAACTGCCAAACGTCGACATGACGAAGGCCGAAGCCGACGAAGTTCAGGACGGCGGCGAACTGACCCTCCCCCTGACGGAATGGCCCGGCAACTTCAACATCAGCCAGGCTGACGGCGCCCTCGTCGACGTTAACGACATGTACGGTCCGACCGTCAGCGGCGGCATCAAGCTCGACGCTGAGGGCAAGGCTGAAGCGAACCCTGACTACATCGAGTCGATGGAGCTCACCGGCGACGACCCGACCACGGTCAAGCTGAAGTACAACAAGGACGCTGTCTGGGACGACGGAACCCCGATCGACGGTGAAGACCTCAAGGCCTTCTGGGAAGCCACCAATGGCAAGAAGGAGGACTACCAGGTCGCTTCCACCCAGGGCTGGGAGAGCATCAAGTCCGTTGAAGTCGGTTCCGACAAGAAGGAAGTCACCATCACCTACGACGGTGTCTTCGGTGACTGGCAGAACTACGTGTTCCCGCTGCTGCCGAACGAAGTTTCGTCTGACGCCAAGAAGTTCAACGAAGGCTTCAAGGACGAATTCGTGCCGGCTTCGGGTCCGTTCAAGGCAACCAAGCTCGACAAGAGCGCCAAGACCGTGACGATGGAACCGAACGACAAGTGGTGGGGTAATAAGCCGAAGCTGGACAAGATCACCTACCGCGTGGTCTCGCAGCCGCAGCAGGGTCAGGCCTTCGCCAACAAGGAAATCGACCTCGTTGACATCGGCACCGACGGTGACGCCTACGAAACCGCTAAGAACCGCGGCGACGCGAAGATCTACAAGTCGACCGGTCTGATGTACACGCACCTGACCATGAACGCCACCCGCCCGGGCCTGAAGGACGAAAAGGTCCGCGAGGCCATCGGCATGGCAGTCAACCGCGACGTCATCGGCCAGGCTGCTGTCGGCCCCGTTGAAGCTCCGGTCATCAACGTGAACAACTACACGTTCATGCCCGGTCAGGACGGCTACCAGGACAACACGGACGGCTGGGCACAGCACAAGCCCGAAGACGCCGAAAAGATCCTGCAGGACGCCGGCTACGAAAAGAACGACGACGGAATTTACGAAAAGGACGGCGAAAAGCTCGAATTCTCGGTTGTCGTTCCGGCTGACACCGCTTCGAACGAAAAGCGCGCCAAGCAGGTCATGAACGACCTCAACAAGATCGGCATGAAGGTCAAGCTGGACACCGTCCCGGCTGACAAATACTTCACCGACTACGTGACCCCGAAGAACTTCGACATGGTGACGTTCTCCTGGCAGGGCACCCCGTTCCCGATCACCACGAGCGCGAACCTGTTCTACCCGGCTGAATCCCAGCAGAACTACTTCGGCATTTCGAACGAGGACATCGGCGACGCCGTCAAGGCTTCACAGAAGGAAGCTGACCCGGAGAAGCGCCTCGAACTGGCCAACGAAATGGACAAGCAGTTCTGGGCTGAAAAGGTCATGATCCCCTTCTACGCCACCCCGACCGTCCACGGTGTTTCTGAAGATGTCGTGAACCTCGGTGCAGCACAGTTCGAAACCACGGACTGGACCATCGTCGGCCACAAGAAGTGATCAGCTGAAGCGCTGATGCAGAGGCTGAGGCGCTGATGCAGTCGCATTGACGCTGAAGCTGAGGCGCTGGCGCTGACGCTGACGAGCTTAAGCGGGGCTCGGGTAAACACCCGGGCCCCGCTTCTGTGTGCCGGTGGAGCGATTAAATGACGAGGCGGAGGGTGGGTTTGTTGACAGGGCCGGGTCCGGTTGCCGGGCGGGTTGGGCTGCCGGCGGCTGAAACGCAGCCTTAGCGGTCCAAACTCACGCTTTAATACAGAATCACGCCGTAATGCAGCACATTAACGCGTGAAAACGCATTACACTGCAAATCCGCACCACCCCAAGGCTGAACGAGCTGGCAGGGTTGGTTGGACGACGAGGCAGAGGGTGGATTTGTTGACAAGGGCGGGTTGGGCTGCCGGCGGTTGAAGCGCAGCCTTTACGTGCCAGACTCACGCTTTAATGCAGAATCACGCCGTAATGCGCCGCATTAACCCGTGAAACCGCATTACACCGCAAATCTGCACCACCGGGGCCGAACAACGAGGCGGAGGGCGAGTTTATTCGCAAGGACGGGTCCGGTTGCCGGGCGGGCTTACAGCACCTGGGCGGCGACAACGCTCACTGCAACAAGCCCCGCGCACACAGCCCACGGAACCCAGAGGAAGCGCACCCGCACACCGTCGGAGTTTTCCGACGCAGCCCCACCAGTCACTTCAGCACCGCCGCGGGCGTCGGCGGCTCGGCTGCGGATAAGAGTCGCGGCATCGTGAGCGGCATCCTCCCCCGCGAAGCGACGATTGCGTTCCGGCCCCGCCCACGCTGAATAGCTGCGGTCGTCGGTAGTCACTGTCACAACGGACCGAACCTGTACATCGCGCACAGCCGCGTAGGGCACGGTGATTTCCCGCATCGGCCCGCGCAGCACCAGATGGTCGCCCCGCAGGCGCAGGCACGGCTTATAGATGAATGCCCACGCGGCCACGCACACAGCCAGCAGCGCCGGACCGGCAATGAGCCACAGGGCGGTTGTTCCGCGCAGCAGAGCATCAAGCAAAAAGATTCCCGAGGCGAGGATGAGCGCACCAGCCGTGACGACACTGAGCTTCGAGCGATAAACGTCGTCGCCAACAGCGCCGCCAGTCGTCTTACCTGGCATAACAGTCGCCCTCCCGAGCCAGCCGGCACCTCGCCACCAAAAACCAACACCCTATTGTGCCCCGGCGGCCAAGCGAGGCAGAATCACGCGCTAATGCAGATTCACGCTTTAATGCGCTGCAATTAACCCGCAAAAACGCATTAAAGCGTGAGACCAGCATCGCGAGCCGCGCCGCCACCAACCAAAGCAGCCAATGCTTCTGCCACACAGCCAACCAGCGCCAACCGGCGGCCAAGCCAGGCAGAATCACGCGCTAATGCAGAATCACGCTTTAATGCGCTGCATTAACCTGCAAAAACGCATTAAAGCGTGAGACCAGCATCGC
>NZ_KV786087.1:130329-162323 GCF_001806835.1 Brevibacterium sp. HMSC24B04
AAAGCGTGAGACCAGCATCGCGAGCCGCGCCGCCGCTAGCCACGGCGGCACCAACCGGCGGCCAAGCCAGGCAGAATCACGCGCCAATGCAGATTCACGCTTTAATGCGCTGCATTAACCCGCAAAAACGCATTAAAGCGTGAGACCAGCTCCGCCGGCCAACACCCGTCAACACTCAACGACGTTGACGGCGAGGCCTCCCATGGCGGTTTCCTTGTACTTGTCCATCATGTCCTCGCCGGTGGCCTTCATCGTGGCGATGACTTCGTCGAGGGACACGCGGTGCGTTCCGTCGCCCCACATGGCCATTTTCGCGGCGTTGATCGCCTTGCCCGAAGCGATGGCGTTGCGCTCAATGCAGGGGATCTGCACGAGCCCGTTGATTGGGTCGCACGTGAGTCCCAGGTTGTGTTCCATGGCGATTTCAGCGGCGTTTTCCACCTGCATGACGCCTCCGCCGAGTACCGCGGCAAGACCGGCGGCGGCCATTGAGGAAGCTGACCCCACCTCGCCCTGGCAGCCGACTTCGGCACCGGAAATCGAGGCGCGCTCCTTGTACAGCACACCGATTGCCCCGGCGGTCAGCATGAAGCGGACGATCGCCTCGTCCCGGCTCATCGAGATTTCGGAGTTGATGCCGCCGTGGCGGGCTCCGCCTTCAACACCGCGCACGTAGTTCAAGGCGTAGAACATGACAGCCGGGATGATGCCGGCGGCTCCGTTGGTCGGCGCGGTGACCACCCGCCCGGCGCTGGCGTTCTCTTCGTTGACGGCCAGCGCTACGAGGTTGACCCATTCCTGGTAGTACTCGGGCCTGCGTTCGGGGTCTTCCTGCAGCAGGCGCTGGTGCCACTTGTGCGCGCGCCTGTGCACGTTGAGGCCGCCGGGCAGAATGCCGTCGCGGGCCACGGAGTTCCGCTCGCACTCCTCCATGACGGAGTAGATGTGCAGCAGGCCCGTGCGGATCTCCTCTTCGCTGCGGTGGGCCTTTTCGTTCTCCAGCATCACCTGCCACACCTCGAGCCCGGATGTGCGGCACTGTTCAACGAGTTCCGCTCCCGAGGTGAAGGGATAGGGAGCTTCTGCTCGCTCCTCTTCCGCTTCTTCTTGGAGGCCGCCGTCGAGTTCGGACTGGCTGACGACGAAACCACCGCCCACGGAGTAGTAGGTTTCTTCGGCAATGACACCGCCGTCGCCATCCTTTGCCTGAAGGGTCAACGCGTTGGTGTGGTGGTCGAGCACGGTCAGGGGGCGTTTGACCATGTCTTTTTCGCTGAACTCGATGTCCCACTTGTCACCGAAGCGCAGCACGCCCGTCTTTTCGGTCCGCTCGGTGCGCTCTGCGAAGTCATCCGGCTGGATGCGATCGGGTTCGCAGCCTTCGAGGCCCGCGAGGATCGCATCGAATGTGCGATGACCGGCTCCCGTTGCGGCAAGGGATCCGAAAACATCGACTGCGAGCGCTGCGGGCTGTCTGTCTCCGACCAGCTGCACGAAGCGCGCGGCTGCCCGCATAGGGCCGACTGTGTGGGATGACGATGGGCCGACGCCCACTTTGAACAGATCAAAAACGCTGACGGTCATGTTTCCTCCTGTGTGCGACGCTGCACGGCCAAGGTGGTGTCGAGTTGGGGATGCCCGAGGTGGGGCGAGGGGGTGGGGATGCGTGCCCGGACCGGGAAGGGTCCGGTCCGGGCGACCAGGTGGGTGGATCAGACGTGGTTTGCTTCTCCGTAGGCGGCGGCGTCCATGATGTCGCCGACCTCGGTGACGGAGACTTCGAACAGCCAGCCTTCACCGTAGGGATCGGAGTTCAGCAGCGACGGGTTGTCGTCGACGTCTTCGTTGACGGCCGTCACTTCGCCTGAAACGGGGCAGTAGAGGTCGGAAACCGACTTGGTCGATTCGACTTCACCGCAGACTTCACCGGCGGTGACGGTGTCGCCGACTTCGGGGAGGTCTGCGAAGACGACTTCGCCGAGTGCGTCAGCGGCTACTGCGGTGATGCCGACGCGGACGGTGGTGCCGACGATGTTATCGCCGGTGGCGTTGATCCATTCGTGTTCTGCCGAGTACGAGTAGTTCTCCGGCAGCGGGGGCAGTTCAGCCATTGTGGGTTCCTCTCAATCAGGTGGTCTGCGGGCGGGTGCCTAAAGGGATGTCAGCGGTGCACAAAGCGGGTATCAGTGGGCACCGCTGTTGTAGAAGGGTGTTTCGACGACGCTGAAGTCGTAGGACTTTCCGCGGATGTCGACGGTCACGGCGGTGCCGGGTTCGGCGTGTGCCGTGTCGAGGTAGGCCAGGGCGATGGGGTGGCCCAGGGTGGGCGACGGCTGGCCGGAGGTGATGACGCCGATCTCGGCGCCGTCAACGAAAACGCCAGCACCGGCGCGCGCGGCACGGCGGCCTTCCGATGACAGTCCGACGAGTTTGCGCGGTGTGCCCTCAGCCTGGTCGGCGTCGTTGAGCTTCTGCATTGTTTCGCGGCCGTAGAAGTCGCCCTTGTTCTTAAGCGCTCCGCGGACCATGCCGCCGAAGCCCGCGTCAAACGGCGTGGTTTCGCGCGTCAGTTCGTTGCCGTAGAGCGGCATGCCCGCTTCCAGGCGCAGGGAGTCGCGCGAAGCCAGTCCGCACGGCAGTGCGGCACCGTCGAATTCGGCTTCGTTGATGCTCATGAGCCGGTTCCACAGGGCTTCGGCGTCGGCGTTCTTGATGTACAGCTCGAAGCCGTCTTCGCCGGTGTAGCCGGTGCGGGCCAGGAAGACCTCCACGCCGTCGACCGTGATGAACGTCCACGCGTAGTATTCGAGGTCTTTGATCTTGGCGCAGTCTTCTCGGTCGTCGCACTCGGTGCTGCCGCATACGGCCGCCAGCAGGATTTCCTCGGACTTCGGGCCCTGCACGGCGATGAGCGCGGTGTCGTCGGATTCGTTGCGCACTTCGAAGTCCGCGGCAGCGCCGGCAGCCTTGGCCTTTTCGGCGCGGTCTTCGAGTGCGGCCACGACGGTCGGCGTGTTGCCGGCGTTGGGCACGATGAGGAATTCGTCATCGCCCAGTCGGTAGGTGATGACGTCATCGAGGATGCCACCGGCCTCGTCGATGATGACGCCGTACTTTGCCTTGCCGTTTTTCATGATGGAGTAGCGCGACAGGAGCGCGTAGTCCATGAAGGCGGCCGCATCGGCGCCGGTGACGCGGACTTCGCCCATGTGGGACAGGTCGAAGATGCCGGCGAATTCGCGGACGGCACGGTGTTCGGCGAGTTCGGAGCCGTATTTGAGCGGCATGTCCCAGCCGCCGAAGTCGGTGAAGTTCGCGCCGAGTTCAGCGTTGATCTGGTGCAGGGGTGTCTGCTTGGTCATGGGGTCTCCTCTGTCAGGCTTCGGCGTCGGCCGATTCGATGTCGAAGGCTTCTGGCGGCGGGCATTCGCAGACCAGGTTGCGGTCGCCGTAGGCACCGTCGATGCGGCGCACCGGCGGGAAGTACTTGGTCAGCTTCAGACCGGGCACGGGGAAGACCGCGGTCTCGCGCGAGTACTTCTGGTCCCAGTCGTCCATGACGCAGGTGGCGGTGTGCGGTGCGTTCTTCAGCGGCGATTCTTCGTAGGTGTATTCGCTGCCGATTGCGCGGATTTCTTCGCGGATGGTCTTCATCGCTTCGATGAAGCGGTCGAGTTCACCCTTGTCTTCCGATTCGGTCGGTTCGACCATGAGCGTGCCGGCCACGGGGAACGCGAGTGTCGGGGCGTGGAATCCGAAGTCGATGAGCCGCTTGGCTACGTCTTCTGCTGTCACTCCGGTTTCGGCGGTGATGGCGCGCAGGTCAAGGATGCACTCGTGTGCCACCAGCCCGTTCTCACCGGTGTAGAGGGTCGGGAAGTCCTCGCTGAGCGACTTCGCGATGTAGTTGGCTCCCAGCAGCGCGGAATAGGTGGCTTCGCGCAGTCCGTCCGGGCCCATCATCTTGAGGTAGGCGTACGAGATCGGCAGGACGCCGGCGGAACCGTACTTGGCCTGGGAGATCGGCAGCGAGGTGTAGTCCTCTGCCCCGCTGACGGCGCGGCTGTCGCTGGAATCACCGGGCATGAAGGGGCGGAGGTGTTCGCGGGCTGCGACCGGGCCCACACCGGGGCCACCGCCGCCGTGCGGGATGGTGAAGGTTTTGTGCAGGTTGAGGTGGCTGACGTCGCCGCCGAACTGGCCGGGCTTGGCCACGCCGACGAGCGCGTTCATGTTCGCACCGTCGATGTATACCTGACCGCCGGCGTCGTGGATGGACGAGCACACGCGGCGCACATCGGATTCGTACACGCCGTGGGTGGACGGGTACGTGATCATGATGCCGGCGAGCACATCGCGGTACTTCTCAATCTTGGCGTCGAGGTCTTCAAGGTCGATCGAGCCGTCTTCTGCGGACTTCACGACGACCACCTTCAGCCCTGCGAGGATGGCCGATGCGGCGTTGGTTCCGTGGGCGGAGCTGGGCACCAGCATGACGGTGCGCTCGGGCTGGCCCTTGGACACGTGGTAGCCGCGGATGGCCAGCAGGCCTGCCAGTTCGCCCTGTGAGCCTGCGTTGGGCTGGATCGACACGACGTCGTAGCCGGTGACTTCGGCCAGCAGCTCTTCGATGTTGTCAATCAGTTCGCGCCAGCCGGCGGTCTGGTCTTCCGGTGCCAGCGGGTGGATGGATGCGAAGCCGGGCCAGGTGATGGCTTCCATTTCGGCTGCCGCGTTGAGCTTCATGGTGCACGAGCCCAGCGGGATCATGGTGCGGTCCAGCGCGAGGTCGCGGTCTGCCAGCGTGCGCAGGTAGCGCATCATGAGGGTTTCGGAACCGTAGGTGTTGAACACCGGGTGGGTGAGGAAGTGCGTGTTGCGCTGCAGAGCTTCCGGCACGCGGGGTGCGGGAACAGCTGCCGGACCGAAGGCGCCGGTGCCGGCTGCTTCGAATTCTTCTTCGTCGATGCGGCCGGTGGCACCGAGGGCTTCCAGGAGCGTGTTGGCGTCGGCAACCGTGTGCGGTTCGCCGAAGCTCACACCCACGTGGGTGTCGTCGATCCGCAGGATGTTGATGCCGGCTTCGCAGGCGGCGGCAACTGCCGCGTCAGCGTCCGGCACGCGCACAGCAACCGTGTCGAAGAAGCTTTCCGACACAGATTCGAGGCTGCCATCGAGCTTGTCGGCGAAGGCCACGGCCAGGCGGTGGATGCGGCTGGCGATCTTCGCAAGACCCACGGGACCGTGGTACACGGCGTACATGGATGCGACATTGGCCAGCAGCGCCTGGGCGGTGCAGATGTTCGACGTGGCCTTTTCGCGGCGGATGTGCTGTTCGCGGGTCTGCAGGGCCAGGCGGTAGCCGGGCTTGCCGTCAGCGTCCTTAGACACGCCCACCAGGCGGCCGGGGATCTGCCGCTTGAGCTTTTCGGTCACGGCCATGAAGCCGGCGTGCGGACCGCCGAAGAACAGTGGAACGCCGAAGCGCTGAGCAGAGCCGACGGCAATGTCCGCACCCTGCTGGGCGGGGGTGCGCAGCATCGTCAGAGCAAGGAGGTCACACGCGAAGGTGACCATTGCGGATCGCTCCTTGGCACCTCGTACGGCGTCGGTGAAGTCGCGCACGGCACCCGAGGTGCCCGGCTGCGCACAGACGATGCCGAACACGTCTTCGCCGACGAGTCCCTGGGACAGGTCAGCGATTTGCACCTGGAAGTCCATGGCCTTGGCGCGGGCGCGGATGATCGCGATGGTCTGCGGGTGCAGTTCGGAGTCGAGAACAACCGAGGAGCCCTTTTTGTTGGCGCGGCGCATGAGCAGCACGGCCTCTGCGACCGCG
Organism: Brevibacterium sp. HMSC24B04; assembly: GCF_001806835.1. NCBI lineage: Bacteria > Bacillati > Actinomycetota > Actinomycetes > Micrococcales > Brevibacteriaceae > Brevibacterium > Brevibacterium sp. HMSC24B04. The sequence continues at coordinate 136,169 of NZ_KV786087.1, forward strand.
GTGGCTTCGTCCAGCAGCGAGGCGTTGGCGATGTCGAGGCCGGTGAGGTCCTGAACCATCTGCTGGAAGTTGAGCAGACCCTCAAGCCGGCCCTGCGAGATTTCCGGCTGGTAGGGCGTGTAGGCGGTGTACCAGGCGGGGTTTTCCACCAGGTTGCGGCGGATGACGGTCGGGGTGATCGTGTCGTAGTAGCCGCGGCCGATCATCTGCGTCTTCTGCACGTTCTTCGCGGCGAGTTCACGCAGGTGGGCGAGCATTTCGACTTCCGACAGAGCGGCCGGGGTCTGCACACCGTCGTCCTGGATGTTCTCCGGAACAGCGGCACGCGCCAGAGCTTCAAGGGAATCGAAGCCGACCGCTTCAAGCATGGCGGCGGTTTCGTGAGCGCGCGGGCCGATGTGGCGGTCAGCGAAAGGGCGCTCGGAGTCACCGGTGAAGGAGGTGACGTGGGACAGAGCTGCGGTAACGGCTTCCGGGGCAGCGGTGCGGTTCTCGAAAGTCACAGGCGTTCCTTGGGTCGGAGTCTTGCTGGCCAGCTGGCGCAGCTGCGGCTTCCTCCCCGCTCTGTTGCCGTGCGGTCGCGCACTGAGTGCAATCCGACAGCGGTTTCAGAGTTGCCTCCGCTCTCCAGTACTGGGCCTGAGAGTTTCCCGGGGAGGGAATTGCACCTACGGCGCCGACGCGATGGCTTCGCGTGGGCTCTCCCGAAGAGCGTGATGACGGCAATTTCTGTGAGCCATGATACTTAATCGGCGCGCCTGAGTCAGCACAGGCTGTTTCGCCCTGCGGTCGGGCCAGCGGATCAGCGGCTGAAGCGCACCTGCCCGCCGACAATGGCGGTTTCCACGCGGGTGTCGCGGATGGCCTCAGCCTGCTCGAACAGGGCGTCCTCATCCGGGTAGGCCTGTTCGAAGGACGCTGCCCCGTCAGCACTCTCGCGGAACAGCGGATCGGTGTCGACGGTGATGAAGTCGGCTTCCATGCCCGGAGCAATCCGCCCCGACACGTTTTCCCTGCCGGCCGCGAAAGCCGCACCGGAGGTGTGGGCGGCGATCGCGCGGTAGGCGCTCATGCGCCGCTCCGGCTGATAGGTGCTCGACCTGTCACCGCTGATGTCTGCCCTGGTCATCGCCGCGTACACGGCGGACCACGGGGTGCTCGGCTCTACTGGCGCATCGGATCCGAAGGCGAGCGCCGCCCCTGCGTCTTCCAGCTGCGTCCACGCGTAGGCGGCCAGTGCGGCGTCCAGTGGAATCTGCGCCAGTAGGTGAAGGTCGGAAATGCAGTGGCGCGGCTGCATTGAGGCGATGACCTCGAGGTCGGCAAAGCGCTGAATGTCGCCGGGCTGGACGAACTGCGAGTGCTCAATGCGGCGGCGCAGCGTCCGGCCCAGGCGCTTTTCGGCCGCGCGGTGTTCACCCGCTGAGCGTTCGTAGGCGCCCAGCACCTGGTGGACCGCCTGGTCGCCGATGGCGTGGACGATCGGCACGATCCCAGCCCGGTACGCCTCGATCATGGCGTCGGTGAGCGCGTCTTCCGAGATCACCTCGGCCCCGTAGTTGGGAGCCTCTTCGCCTTCTGCCGGCGGGAACGGCGAGGACATGTGGCACGTGTGCGAGCCGAGCGCACCGTCAGCGAAAAGCTTGAGTCCGCCGTGGTGGAACCAGCTGTCGCCTTCACCGGTTGTCCAGCCAGAGGATTTTGCCCAGGCGAGCTCTTGCGGGCGGAGGTATTTGACAACGCGGATGTCCTGTTCGCCGCGCTGACCGAGTTCCAGCCAGGCGCGGCGGGACAGTTCGCCTTCGATTTCGTGCAGGCCCGTGAGGCCTTCGGAAAGCCACGTGCGCTGCTGAACCTTCAAAGCGTCAGCCGCGGCCGAGGCGGAGGGGTCTGGGATTGCGGCTTTCACCAGTTCTGCGGCGCCTTCGCGAATGATCCCGGTGAGCCTCCCGCCTGGTTCGCGGACGAACTCGCCGTCGTGCGGGTCGGGGGTGTGCGGGCCAACACCCGCCTCTTCGAGGGCGAGCCCGTTGACCCACAGCGTGTGGTAGTCGATCGACCACAGGGCCACGGGGTTGTTCGGTGCGGCTTTTTCGAGGTGAGCGCGGTCCGGCTGTGCGTCGAGGCCCCACTTGGTGAAGTCCCAGCCAGCGCCGGTGATCCATTCGCCATCCGGCACACCTGACGCGTAGTCGGCCAGCGCCGTCATTGCCTGCTCGAGGGATTCCGTGCCGAAAAGGCTGAGCTGTTCAGCTCCGAGCGCCTGCGACAGACCGTGAATGTGGGCGTCGACGAAGCCGGGCATCGCAGTGGCTCCGCCGAGGTCAACGGTCTCAGCGCCTGCGGTGTGAGCCCGCAGTTCGTCAGCCTCTCCTGCAGCAACGATCTTTTCGCCGTCGACGAGGACGGCTGAGGCTTGCGGCTGGGACTTTTCGAAGGTGAGGAAGCGGGCACCGAGAAACAGGCGGCGGCGTGATGACATAGCGGCAAGTCTAGGTCCCACGGCGGTGCGACAAAGAACCGGCCATTAAGCTAGACTTTTCTTTCGCAAATACTTCCCCTATGCTGTGTTCGGGCCCTTTAGGTAAGCCTTACCTAATCTTCAACTTCCCGACGCATACACGAAAGAAACAGCATGAAGACTGCACGACGCCTCGCCGCACTCATCGGTGCGAGCTCCCTCGCACTGACCCTTGCCGCATGCGGCTCCGGCACCGCTGAAAACAGCGAGTCCGGCAGCGCTGAAACCGTCAGCATTGAAACGAACGACGGCACCGTCGAGGTTCCGAAGAACCCGAAGAAGGTTGTCGCCCTGGACAACCGCTCCTTCCAGACGCTCGAAGACTGGGACATCAAGCCCGTCGCCGCGCCGCGCAAGATTGTTCCGAAATCGCTGGAGCTGCGCGAAGACGAATCTGTCGTCGACCTGGGCAACCACCGCGAACCCGACCTCGAAGCGATCGTGGCCGCTGAACCTGACGTGATCATCACCGGTCAGCGCTTCACCCAGCACACCGACAAGATCAAGGAACTCGCCGGAGACACCCCGATCGTCGACCTCGAACCGCGCGACGGCAAGCCCCTGGACGAAGAATTCAAGCGCCAGACCACCGCTCTGGGCGAAATCTTCGGCAAGGAAAAAGAGGCTGACGAACTCGTCAAGAAGTTCGAGGACGCCGAAAAGGCAGCCAAGGACAGCTACAACAAGGACGAAACCGTCATGGGGCTCATCTCCACCGGCGGCAACCTCAACTACTCCGCTCCCTCCCAGGGCCGCGGTGCCGGCCCGCTGTTCGACATGGTCGGCCTGAAGCCCGCCCTTGACGTTCCGGAAGCCTCGGAAGACCACGAAGGCGATGACGTCAGCGTTGAAGCGATCGCCAAGTCCAACCCTGATTGGATCATCGTCATGGACCGCGATGCCGCCATCACCATGAAGGACGGCGAAAAGTACCACCCGGCAAAGGACGTCGTCTCGAACTCCGCTGCACTCAAGAACGTGACCGCCATCAAGGAAGGCCACGTGCTGTACATGCCGGAGGACACCTACGTCAACGAATCCATCCAGACCTACACCGAGGTCCTTGAGAACCTCGCGGAGGAATTCGGCAAGCAGTGACACGCCCCGCCCTGCTCACGTGGCGATTCGGCGCCGCAGTCGTCTTGACTGCGGCGCTGGTCGTTGCTTCTCTTTTTGTCGGCGTCTTCGACATCTTCGGCGAGGGCGGTGCCGAAATGTTCGCGATCACGCGCATCCCCCGGACCATTGCACTCGTGCTCTCCGGTGCGGCCATGGCCATGTGCGGCCTGGTCATGCAGCTCATGACCCAAAACCGCTTTGTCGAACCGACGACCACCGGAACCACCGAATGGGCGGGGCTCGGCCTGCTGCTCACTATGATCATCGCCCCCGATTCTGGACTGCTGGTCAAGATGGCCGGGGCGATCATCATGAGCTTCATCGGAACGCTCATCTTCTTCGCGTTCCTGCGCCAAGTGACTCTGCGCTCGTCCGTCATCGTGCCGATCGTCGGGCTCATGCTCGGCGCGGTCGTCGGCGCGGTCTCCACCTACATCGCCCTGGCAACCGACATGCTGCAGAGCCTCGGCATCTGGTTTGCCGGCTCTTTCACCTCGGTGCTGAAAGGCCAGTACGAACCGCTGTGGATTATCGTCGCAATCGCCGTAGCGATCTTCATCGCCGCTGACCGCTTCACGGTTGTAGGGCTGGGCGAAAGCGTGGCCGTCAACGTCGGCATCAACTACAACCGGGTCATCCTGCTGGGCACGGGGCTCGTCGCACTGGCGACCGGTGTCGTCACGGTCGTCGTCGGCAACCTGCCTTTCCTCGGCCTGGTGGTCCCGAATATCGTGTCTATGTTCCGCGGCGACGACCTGCGCTCCAATCTTCCGTGGGTGGCCCTCATGGGCATTGCCGCCGTGACCGTGTCTGACATCATCGGGCGGATCATCATCGCCCCGTTCGAAGTTCCGGTCAGCCTGATCCTGGGCGTTGTCGGCTCGGTCGTGTTCATCGCTCTCCTGCTGAGGAAGAAGTCTCGTGTCTGACACTCCCCGCTCCCTGCCTCCGCGGGTTTCGGCCAATGAGCGCCTTCCCGCCGGTCACCCCATCCTGTTTGAGGAGTGCCTGGTCGCTGACTCCCTGCGAGCGGCCCCCGAGCGCTTTTCCGGCGCTCTTCCCACCAAGGCAAAGAAGCGCCGCTACTGGATGATGATGATCGGGCTGGCCGTGCTCGCCGTTGCGATCACGGCTGCCACGCTCGCATGGAAGAGCCCCGTCCCCATGAGCCACCCGGGCTTTTGGGCCATTTCGAAGCTGCGCGCCTCCACCCTGGTCATCATTGCTGTCGTGGCGTTCGCACAGTCCACCGCAACGATTGCCTTCCAGACGGTGACGAACAACCGCATTCTCACCCCGTCGATCATGGGCTTCGAATCCCTGTACCGGCTCGTGCAGACCGCTGCGGTGTTCTTCCTCGGCGCCAGCGGCACGGCCGCGCTGACCGGGGCCGTGCCGTTCTTGGCCCAGGTTGCCATCATGACTGCCATGTCAGGCCTGCTCTACGGGTGGCTGTTGGGCGGTTTCGGCGGCAAGCGCGATGTTTCCGGTCACGACCTGCAGATCACCCTGCTCATCGGCCTTGTGCTGGGCGGCGGTTTGGGCGCTCTGTCCACCTTTATGCAGCGACTGCTCACACCGAGTGAGTTCGATGTCCTCACTGCTCGGCTCATCGGCTCGATCGCCAACGCCGACGCGCGCTACCTGCCGTACGTTCTGCCCCTGATGGTGCTGGCCGGTAGCGGGCTGTGGTTCATCAGCCGCAAGCTCAACCTCATGGCTCTCGGCCGGGAAGCCGCCGTGAACCTGGGGCTCGACCACAAGCGGCTGCTGATCGGCTCACTGCTGATGATCGCCGTTCTCATGGCGATTTCCACCGCACTGGTCGGCCCGATGACGTTCTTCGGCTTTCTGACCGCGATGATCACCTACCAGCTGGCGGACACCTTTGACCACCGTCTGCTGTTCCCCATGGGTGTGCTCGTCGGCTACGTGATTCTGGCCGGTTCGCACTTTGTTCTGAAGAACCTGTTCTACGCCGAAGGCAGTGTGGGCATCATCATGGAAGTCGTCGGCGGCACGTTCTTCCTCGTCTACATCCTCCGAAAGGGGCGCCTGTGATCAACCTGTCCGACGTCGCGCGGAATTACGCTGATGACGTCTGCATCGGTCCGGTCGACCTGGAGATTCCGGCGCAGGGCATTACGGCACTCGTCGGCCCCAACGGGGCGGGCAAGTCGACCCTGTTGACGATGATCGGTCGACTCATGGCCATGGACTCCGGCCACATTACGGTTGGCGGCCACGATGTGACGACCACCAAGAGCGACGAACTGGCGAAGATCGTGTCGATCCTGCGCCAGGAGAACCACTTCGTAACCCGCCTGACTGTCCGTCAGCTGGTGGGCTTCGGACGCTTTCCCCACTCCAAGGGCCGCTTGACTCCGCAGGACGAAACCGCGATCAGCGAAGCCATCGACTTCTTGGGACTCAGCCGTTTAGAAGGCCGCTACCTCGATGAGCTTTCCGGCGGTCAGCGGCAGCGGGCCTATGTGGCGATGGTGTTGGCGCAGGAAACGGACTACGTCCTGCTGGATGAGCCGCTGAACAACCTCGATATGCAGCACTCGGTCATCATGATGCGCCACCTGCGCCGCGTGGCCAATGAGCTGGGCCGCACGGTTGTCATCGTGCTGCATGACATCAACTTCGCAGCCGCGTACGCGGACAGCATCTGCGCTGTCAAAGAGGGCCAGGTCGTCGAATTCGGCACGCCGGAGGAGATCATGCGCAGCGAGGTCCTCACGCGCGTGTTCAACACTCCCGTCCAGGTTGTCGACGGCCCGCAAGGCCCGCTGGCCGTGTACTACTGACCGGCTGCCCCACAGGCGATCCTGAAGCTCAGCCGCCGCGCTGACCCTGCCGCGCTGTCCCTTACGCGTGGCGGCGCAGGAATTCCATGCGTTCGGCGGTGTCGGCGATGATCACAGGTTCGCTGCGGTCGGTGGGCAGCTGCACGTGCAGGCCGGCTTCGCGGGCGATGACCGCTCCCCCGGCCCAGTCGTAGATGCCCAGACCGCGTTCGAAGTAGGCGTTGACTTTCCCCTCCGCCGCTAGGCAGACGTCGATTGCGGCTGAGCCCATGCGTCGGACGTCGTCGAACTCCTGCAGCACGGGGCTGAGCCTGCTGACCTGTTCGGCGCGCCTTTCGGGCGCATAGCCGAAGCCGGTCGCAGCAACTGCTCCCGGCAGTCCCGCCGGGGTTCCGCTGATTCTGGTCGCCGAGGCGCCGGTCGTCAGTTCTGCTTCTTGCGGCAGTCCTGTGCGCACCCAAGCCCCAGCACCTGCGCGGGCGTACCAGACGGTGTCCAGGACGGGAGCTGCGACGAAGCCGATTTCCCACTGCCCTTCAGCCGGGTGGCGGTCGTCGGGGCGACGAGCACCCAAAGAGATGCAGTGGGCGGGCAGTCCGCGCACGAAGTTGACAGTTCCGTCGATCGGGTCGACGTGCCATTCCAGCAGTTCGATCTCACGCAGGCGTGCGGCAAACTGCGGGTCTTGAACCAGGGTGGGAACCACAAGACCGGACAGAAGAGCGGAACCGTCCTCCACCTCATGGGCGTTCAGGGGCGCGGCGGATTCTTCGCCCACGACCGTGTCCTGCGGGCGGAAACGGGCAAAGTAACCGCGCACCAGGCCTTCGATTTCAGCGTCGGCTTCGGTGACGAGGTTGTTGGGGTCGTCTTTGGCTTCAACGTGTGCGCGGGACAGTTTCGAGGCCCACAGGCCCATGCGCGACCACCCGAGGAAAGCGGCATCGCGGGCGAGCGCCAGCAGCGGATCGATCATGCAGTCCACGTTACAGTGGGCACATGACGGTCATCATCGGCTATCTCCCCTCCCCCGAAGGTCAGGCTGCTCTCAAGGCGGGCTTTGCCGAGGCGAAGGCTCGCGACGTTCGCGCTCTCGTGGTGAACTCTCCCCGGCTGGGTGCGGCAAGCGAAGTGACAACCCTCGATGCTTCTGAAGCGGCGGCCCTGGAAGAGCAGGCCCGCAAAGCCGGGGTCGAGGCTGAGGTTCTGCAGCCGGAACACGAAGACAATCTGGTCGAAACCCTCAACCGGTGTGCCAAAGAAAACGACGCCAGCATGATTGTGATCGGCCTGCGCAAGCGCAGCGCGATCGGCAAGTTCATCCTGGGCTCTCAGGCACAGCGGATTCTGCTGGACTCCGACGTTCCCGTGCTGACGACGACACCGTAGACGCCGACGGCGGGGCTGTCTGCGGGATCAGGCGTACGGCAGTCTCACCCCCGCAGGTCAATGCCGTCCACCAAGTGCTCCGCAATAGCCAAGGACGAGGTTGCGCCAGGCGAGGGAGCGTTCCGAACCAGAGTCGCACCCCCGATTCTTTCGATCACGAAATCATCGACCAAGTTTCCCCTGCGGTCCATGGCCTGCGCACGGATACCGCGGGTGATCGGGGTCGATGCAGCGCCTCGCAGACTGGGCACATACTGCTCCGCACCCGCAAGAAACTTTTGGCGGGAAATCACGCCGCTGAGCTCACGCACCGCGGCTTTGACATTGCGACTGGCGAACCGCCAAAAGCCAGGGTCCGCAGCTACCGCGAAACTGTCCGAAAAGCCGATTCGACGGCCGCTGTAGTTTTCACGGCCGAACGACAGAAAGGCGTTCGGCCCCACCAGCATTTCGCCGTCTACGCGCTTAGTCAGATGCACCCCGAGAAACGGGTACGCGGGGTCTGGAACCGGGTAGACGAGTCCATTGAGAATCGTCCTGTACTCGGGCGACAGGCGCGAGTACTGGCCGAAGAACGGCACGATCTTGGGGTATTCCGCGCCGCCGGCCAGCCTGGCAACCCGGTCAGACTGCAGGCCAGCGCATACAACAACGTGGTCGAAGACGAATGTCTGCTCTTCTTCGCCGCGGCGCGTCACAACTGAGCAACTGTTGTCTCCGTTGGCATAATCTATGACCTCTGCGCCGAAGACCAGGCGTCCGCCCGCTTGCTCCACATCGGAAAGCAGCGAACGCGCGACCGCCCCGTAGTCGATGATGGCTGTGTGAGGCGAGCGCAGAGCCAGACGGCCAACCGCGTTCGGTTCGACATCGCGAATCCCATCGGGACCGATCAGCTCAATGCCGGGAACCCCGTTTGCGACGGCCCGTTCATGAATAGCTGCAAGACGGTTCTCCTCAGTCTCGTTCAATGCGACGACGAGTTTGCCGCACTCCTCGTACGGCAAGCCGCGGTCGAGCGCATAGTCGCGAATGAGGTTGACGCCTCGGCGACACAGGCGTGCTTTCAGACTGCCTGGCTCGTAGTAGAGCCCGGCGTGCACCACCCCCGAATTGTGGCCGGTTTGGTGCTCAGCGGCGGACTGCTCCTTGTCCAGCACTGTGACTGATGCGCCGGGAAAGCGCTGCGTCAGCTCCCGCGCAACGGCGGCGCCGATGATCCCTGCACCGATCACCCCAAAGTTCCGTTTGATCACCGCTGCTCCTCCGAGGTGCCTGTCAGATGTTGCGGATGCTCAGCTTCTGCTGTTTCCTCGCCAGGACCAGCTGGATGGCAAAACCGACGCCGAGAATCCCAAACGCGACGATGTCTGTCATCGAACCGGGCACAATGAGCAGGATTGCGCCGGAGGCCATGATGAGTCGCACGATGATCGGAACTCGGACCATGAACATCCCCTCCGCGGCAACGGCGAGCACCAGAACGCCGATGGTTGCCGTAACCGTGATCCACAGCGCTTCGGGAATTGCGACCTCCTGCCACAGCAGGCCTGGGTTGTATACGAAGACGAAGGGAACGATGTAGCCGGCCACCGCAAGTTTCATTGCCGCGAAACCGGTCTTCATCGGATCGCCCCCAGCCAAGCCGGCTCCGGCGAAGGCTGCCAGCGCCACCGGTGGTGTGATGTTGGCGAACAGGCCGAAGTAGAACACGAACAGGTGCGCAACCAGAGGCTCCACACCGATCTGGCCCAGAGCTGGGGCAGCCATGGTCGCCGTGATGATGTAGGCCGGAATAGACGGAAGGCCCATTCCGAGGATGATGCAGGCCAACGCCGTCATGATGAGCGTAGGCAGCAACAGCCCTCCGCCGATGGCAACAATCGCTCCGGCGAGTTTGACGCCCAGTCCCGTCAGGGTCGCAATCCCGACGATGATCCCGACGCACGCGCAGGCGACAGCAACAGAAACAGCTGTGATCGCACCATCGCGCAGGGACTCAAGGATGTCCATAATGGACATCCGCGTGCTCTTGCGCAGCTGGGCCACGATGATCGTGACGATGACCGTTGTGACGGCCGAGAAGAGAATCGTTCGGCCCGAGAAGAACAGCATGAACAGCAGATAAGCCAGCGGAATCAGCAGGTGACCGCGCTCCTTCAGCACGCTGAGGACAGCGGGAATGTTGTCTTTCGAAATTCCCTTCAGACCGTCGCGGGTCGCCCTCAAATGCACCTGGACAATAACGCCGAGGTAGTACAGCAGCGCGGGAACGATTGCCACGAGTGCGATCTGCTGATAGGGAACACCCAGAGTTTCGGCCATGATGAACGCCGCCGCTCCCATGATCGGCGGAAGCAGCTGCCCGCCGACAGAAGCCGACGCTTCAACTGCGCCCGCGAAGTTGGGGCGATAGCCGATGCGCTTCATAAGCGGAATAGTGAATGCACCCGTTGTCACAACATTGGCGATCGCCGAACCGTTGATCGATCCGAGGAAGCCTGAGGCAATCACCGACACCTTGGCGGGACCGCCACGGGTTTGACCGGCTATCGCCATCGCGAGGTTATTGAAGAACTCGCCCATACCGGACTTTGCCAAAACTGCGCCGAAGAGGATGAACAGGAAAATGTAGGTAGACGAAACGCCGATGGCAGTGGAGAAAACGCCTTCGTTCGTCGACAGCATGAAGTTGAGGATGCGGTCGAGGTCGTAGCCGCGGTGCTTAAAAGCCCCGGGCATATACCGGCCGTAGATTCCGTACACGATGAACAGCACCGCAAGAACGGGCAGAGCCCAGCCGGTGAGTCGGCGTGCCGCTTCCAGAACCACAAAGACAAGAAGTGCGCCGAATACAACGTCGATCGTGTCAAAACGACCACCGGCGGAAACGATTTCGCTGTACTTCGGTGCGATGTACATCGCGATCGACGCTGAAATCGCGACAAACACCCAGTCATACCAGGGAACTGTCGGCTTGCCCTGCTTGCGCGTGGGGCGGTACAGCGCAAAGCACAGCACCAGGATGGCAGAGACGTGGATTGCACGGTGCACCAGCTGCGGCGGGCCGGAGAACAGCGCGATGTACATGTGGTAGAGCGACAGCACAACCCCGGCAACGAGAACCGGGATCTTCAACCACGTGTCCTGATAGGGCCGAGTACGCGATTCTCGGTCCAAATCTTCCAGCAGCTCTTGTGTTTCTTCGGCGACTTCCCCATCGGGGCGCAGGCCATCATCATCGGAAACAGACTTCGGTTTTGCTGTCGAATTCATGAGATCTCCAAGATTGAAGGGCGGTGAACGCCGAACGCGAACTGCCCGAAAAGGACGCCTCGTTCAGAGAACGCGAAGGGTGATCGAAGCTCGATGAGGAAGATCTTCGGTCTCGATAACGTCCGAAGACCACCCGGTTCCCTGCTGTCGGCGGATTGTCACTGTGTGTGCGACGTCGTGGGAATGTATCCAGTTGAGGGAGTCGTACAGCCGATCAAAACCGCACATGTGCAGCGATTCGCCGGCTCTGTACACTCGCGGCGCAGACGACGGGGTCCCCGCTCCCATCGTCCGAAGCTCAATGCAGTCCAGCCGAAGCTCGCGCCCCTGGACGAAATAGTGCTCCACCCACGGGTTGTGATCTACCGAGTGGATCCACCGAAGCGTGATTTTGTCGCCATCGCTGATGGGCACGTGATAGAAGTTCTGCTTCTCCGGTCGGACAGAACTGACCACAAGGCAGCGGGCCGGAACATCGGCAGCGAGCAGGAGAGCCGCAGCCGAGCCGAGCCCCGCGCCCAGCAGCGCGCGACGACTCAAGGTCCACTTGCTGCTGGGCGGCGGTTTGCGGCTGGCCATGAGAGATTTACAGAAGTCCCTCTTCTTCGAAGTACTTCTTGGCCCCGGGGTGCAGGTCGGTCACTTTGACGTCAGCAGCGGTGTCCCGGTCGATATCCGCGACTGAGCTGTGCGACGACTCGAGCTTGTCCAAGTTGTCGTAGAACACCTTCGTGATTTCATAGCCAGCTTCCTCTGTGAGTTCAGGGCTGGCAACCAGGAGGTTCGGAATCGTCAGGGTCTTGATGTCTTCCGCAGAGTTGTAGGTATCAGCCGGGATAGTGGCTTCACCCAGGTAGTCGTGTTCTTCGAGCAGAGTCTTCGCGCCGTCACCATCCAGAGGCAGCACAACTACTTTCTCAGTTGTAGCAAGGTCGCTGACTGCCGAATTCGGAATACCGGAAGTGAAGAAAGCGGCGTCCAACTGACCGTTCTTCATTGCGTCGATGGCATCTCCGTACGAAAGATAGTCGACTTTGAAGTCGTCATAGGTGTAGCCGTAAGCCTTGACCACAGAACGAGCGTTCAGCTCCACACCGGAGTTCGCGTCGCCGACCGAAATGCGCTTGCCTTTGAGGTCATCAAAAGACTTGATCCCGGTCTTCTCCGTGGTGACCACCTGGATGTACTGGTCGTACAGTGCACCAATAGCCTGGATCTCGTCGATCTGCTTGTCTTCGAACGGGCCTTCGCCCTTGAGTGCCTGGTCAACCGCGTCAGCCTGCGTAAAGGCAATTTCGGCGTTTCCGTCTTGGATGAGAGTCAGGTTTTCAACGGAGGCGCCAGTGGCTTGGACCGTCGTCTCAGAATTCAGCGAGTCTTTGAGCAGCTTCGCGTACCCGGCGCCTACCTGGTAATAAACACCCGAAGAGCCCCCGGTTGCGACTGTCAGAATGTCCGTGCCTTTTTCTCCGCCACCGCCGGCACAGCCAGAGGCGACCAGGGCTATTGAGGCGACCGCTGCGGCAACAGCCGTCGAGCGCAAACGTTTCAGCATGATGTTCCTTTGTCTCCGTTGACAGCAACTTTCTGTTCACACCGCACTCACTGGCTACGACGCCTATCTACTCTGATAGTCCGTTCAGTCAGCCTCAAGGCTGAGAGTCCACTGAGAGCCGTGAACCTGTACTTTATCGTCATCAGGGCTTTGGTCAACAGATATTTCTGTAACGATGTCTGCTCAATCAAAGGCGACGGCTACCATGAACTTATGGTCCAAGCCCAGTCGCCCGTGCGGATTTTTCTCGACGTCGACGGCGTTCTCAACTCCTATCCCGTGCCGGAACCCCGGTTCAAACGGGAGAAGCGTCGGGCTGTTCACGCTTGGAACTACGAACTGCACTACCGACCGCACATTGTGCAGCTCATGGAGCGTTTTCTGCGCCGCCGCTACGCCCAGCTGGTGTGGCTGTCCACGTGGTCGCACCTATGCACGGAAGAAATCGAACCGAAGCTCGGATTCACGCGCCGCTACGCGGTCGAAGCCATGCCGGACTCGTCATTCAACTACTACGCCGACGACCCGCACACGTGGTGGAAAGCCAAAGCGGTCGAAAAGTTCCTGCGCGACAATCCCGACGACCGCGCCATCTGGATTGACGACGACCTCGTCCACACCACCACCCTGGAGCACTTCACGACGCTTTTCGGCGATCGTCTGCTCATGATCGCCCCGGAATACAGCACCGGGCTCACAGAGGCGCACTTCAGGCAGATGCGCCGCTTCACCCCGCCCGCCCCCAGAACTCCGCACCGGACAACACCCGCAAGCCTCGGCACCTCGGGCAGCCACGCGGGTGCCGCCGAACCGACCGGACCCGCGGGCCCCAGCGGCTCTGCGGCCACCAGCCCAGCCGGCGCATCCATCCCGGCCGGCCCCGACCCAGAAAGCCCCGCCGGACCAGCGCAGAACAACCCGTACTCGCTGACACCTCGACCCAGAAAGCTGCGGCTATGACCACCATCGGCGTCTTCGATTCCGGCTTGGGCCTTACCGCGTTCGCCCACGCCATCCACCGGGCCGCCCCGCAGGCCGACCTTGTACTGGCCATGGACCCGGACTTCGCCCCCTACGGCCGCCTGTCGGGTGCTGATGTCACCAAACGCGCACTGTTTTCAGCCCGCACCCTGGCCCAGCACGAACCTGATGCGATCGTCGTGGCCTGCAACACCGCCTCGGTCAATGCGCTGCCGGCCCTGCGCAAAGAGTTCAAGATCCCAATCATCGGCACCGTCCCGGCCATCAAGCCCGCGGCGGAAGCCGGCCGGCCGTTTGCCGTGTGGGCAACCCCGGCAACCACCAACAGCGAGTACCAAAACGAGCTGATCGGGAAGTTTGCGGCCGGTGTTGATGTTCACCAAACAGCGGCCTTCGGACTGGCGCAGGCCATTGATGCGGCTGACCCCGTGAGCATTCGCGCGGCAGTCGCCCAGGCAATGGCCGACACCCCCGAAGGCATCACCGACATTGTGCTCGGCTGCACCCACTACGGCCTGGTGGCTGACGTCATTCGCGCCGCCCGCCCGGGCATCAGGCAGCTGTACGATTCGCACGGCGCCGTTGCCCAGCAAACACTGCACCGACTGGGACTGGAGCCCAGTCCCGAGGCTCAGCCCACCGGCCGGCTGCGGCACGTGTACCTGTCGGGACGACCGGGGAAACTCCCGGCCGCAGTCGGCGCCTACCCTGCCGGTCAGGCGCTTTTGGACATTGCTGTGTGAGGAAGGGATCTACCGTGGCAGTCCGCCCGATCAACCTGTTCTTAGTTCTGCAGGGCGTCTTCGCGCTCATTGCTTCGATTCTTCTGGTGGTGTGGCCAGGCCACAGTGCCGTGGTGTTCTCCTACCTGGTGGGCTTCTGGTTCTTGGCTGATGCCGCGCTCGCGCTGATCGCCTCAGTGCGCCGCAAGTCCGGTCTGGCGCTGGGTCACACGATCCTGTCGGCGCTGCTCGGCATTCTGATTCTGGCGGCACCCAAGGCTCTTCTGGGCTTCCTCGTGGTGGTCATGAGCATTGCGGCCGTTCTGTTCGGCGCGGGTGTCATCCTTGTGTCTGTTCTCATGCGCAGCCTGGGTGCGCGCTCGTGGTGGTTGGGTCTGGTGCTCGGCATTTCCGCGGTCTTCGCCGGTTTCCTCATGCCCGTCTTCCCGGCTGACACCATCACGATCGGCATGTACCTGGCCGCGTTCCTGCTGGCCATCTACGGTGTTCTCAGCTTGATGCTGGCCCGCCGGATCACCACGACTTTCCGCGCCTTCCGCACGCAGAACGGGCAGACTCAGGGGTGGACGGCTTCCGGTCGGATCGGCGGCCCGGGTGGTCGAGGCGGCAGGAACGGCCGAGGTGAAGGCCCCCAGGTGATCGAGGGCGAGGTCGTCGACGACGACTGATCGGGCTTCCTCACCACCAGCGGTCAGTGTCGGCTTCGAGGATTTCCAGCAGTTCCCCGGCGAAGGACTGCGTGCCCACCGCCAGCACATCACTGCCGGCGGCCTGGGCGTTATGCACTGCTTGCTGGGTTGTTGTGTCGGCCTGTGATCGGCTGTAGTTGAGGTATTCGCGGCCCGCACCGACGAATGTCACGGGCAGCCCTTCAAGTTCGGCTATGCATCCTTCGACGTCTTTGACATCCGGAAATGCAGCCAGCACCCGAAAACCGGGACGCAGGATCCCTTCGGCGCGAGCACGGATATCAGCCACACCTTCCGGGCTGATGGACGTGTCGATGCACCACTGCGCCCCACTGACCGTGTGCAGGGACGCGCGGCCGGGCAGAATCAGCTTTTCTGCGAGCTCTTCGGCATTCGGCAGGCCTGCCTGCTTCCGGTCTGGGAAGCTGACTTCCAGCAGACTGCACGCAGTTTTGGCGCCTACTCGGATATTGCGCTCCAGGGTCGCGCCGGTTTTAACGAAGTCTGTGTGCTCAGGCAGGCGGCTCTGTGCTTGGGGCGGCTGCGGTGAAAACGCCACCACCCGCTGTGTGGCGTCGTCGATGACTCCCAGCAGATCAGCCGCAACAGCATCGAGCGAACCACCCAGAACATCCAGGTGTTCCGCAAAGATCTGCGTAACCGCGACAACCGGGTAGGAGAACAGCGAAACATCGTCGCTCAAACCGCCCAGGCCTTCCTCGATGACGAGGACGTCAACCTCTGCATCCAGCAACCAGCTGAGCCCAATGAGGGTGTACATGCCCGAAGGCGGCAGATAGCCGTCATCTGAGGAGCGCAGAGCCTCAAGCGCACGGGCGGCCCGCTGGGACAGCGCTTCGTAGTCCGCTTGGGAAATCGCGCGGCCGTCAATGCGAATGCGTTCGCGATTGTGGCGCAGCGGCGGACTCGTGATGGTTCCCACGCGCAGACCCGCGGCGTGCAGAGTCGCGGTTGCTGCCGCCACCGCGGTGCCTTTGCCCTTTGATCCGACTATGAGACAGGCGGGGACGGGAAGACCCCGGTGCAGTCCCAGGTGTTCCTGCAGGAGGGCTGAGCGCTTACGGGACCGTGTGATTGTCCGCTGGCCTCCGTTTTCGCGGCGGCGCGCTTCGTTCCATTCACGGAAGAAGGGCTCGTCTGCAGGGTCGTGTCGCAAAGTCACGAAACAACCCTAACCGTCAGTTCAGACGGTCAGAAAGCCTCTTGACGGTGAGCTTGAGGGCTTTCGCAACGCGCAGTTCGTTGTCAGCACTCCAGTAGTTGGCCGGCAGGACGATGGAAAGGGCCGCAACCAGCGAACCTGATCTGGGCTGCAGTGCGGCGCTGATGATCCACGTGCTGGAATCGTCGCAGCGTTCGATGGCATAGCCGCGCAGACGAACCGCTCGAAGCTCTTCCAGGACCTTGGGCATCAGGTCTTCGTCGATGAGTTCGGCAATCGCACCTTTGGGCAGACAGGACAGAATCGCCTGGCCGGCGGCTGATGTTGCAATCGGCTCCATGTCACCGGGCCACGACGGGCACGCGGGCGCGTCAGGACCGCGGTCTGCCGTGAGGATCTGTGCTTCATTGCCGCGCAGCGTGGACAGGTGGACGCAGCCGTCAATGGCGTCTGCCAGCGCGCGCATGGCCGGAGCTGCCGCATTGACCAACGGCACAGAGCGCAGATACGCAGCACCCACGCCAGTAGATGCCGGCCCCGGCACGTAGCCGTTCTTGCGCTTGCTGACAACGTTGAGCTCTTCAAGGACCGCAAGGATGTCATAGACGGTGGAGCGGGGAATATCGAGTTCCCGTGACAGCTGTCCGGCGCTCATGGGCTCGTTGCTGAGGGAAACAGCGCGCAGCATCGCAACTGCGCGCCGAAGAGCCGGGACATCCGCCATTCTGCTCCTTTCTGCGTATGCGCCTGTTACAGCGCAGCGGGTGACGCCAAGTTCACCCTTACGAATCTCAGCCTACCGATAACCACTGACATAAAACCGGCTCGGCGATAGATGAGACGTATCTGTGCGCTTCGTGAACGTGTGATTCTGTCCGAAAAACCCATTCTGTACTGAATTCGTATTTTTTCAAAGCTTCCACGCTCCTCACCGCCGGCTGTTTCGGTGCGCAGCGGAGAACTGTTCCTGGGCAAAGGCTCAGCGCAGACGCACTGAGATTCCCTCAGCGGCTTCTACTGCCAGCGCGCTGACTTCCTTTTCACGATCTTCCCCACTGTCATCAGTGGGCAGCGAAATGCCGAACGCGGCAATCGGCCTGCCCGCGGCATCGACAATGGGGGCGGCAACAGTCCAAATGCCGTCGCTGATTTCACCGTGCTCAATCGAATAGCCGCGGGAGCGAACACCGGCCAATTCGCTGTTGAGTTCCCGCAGCGACGTGGGCCCCTGCCCCGTGCGCTGCGCAAAGACGAGTTCAGAAGAGAAGATCGCCACCACCTCGCGCCTCTCCAGCCGGGACAGGATCGCCCGGCCGGTCGCGGTGAGATAGGCGGGCATGCGGATGCCGGCCTCGGTGACGATCCGCGGCGCCCTCTTGGCTGACTCCTTCAGCAGGTACACCGTCTCCCAGCCGCGCAGAACCGCCAACTGGACGGAACCGCCGGCCGCTTCAGCTGTTTCAAGCGCAGCCGGCTGGGCAATCCGCTGCAGAGACGCGTGACGTGAGTGCGCGGCGTCGAGTTCACTGATACCGGAGCCCAGCACATAGCCGGTGTCGACTTTGCGCACCATGTCGAGCTCTTCGAGAACAGCCAGGAGGTCGTACAGGCTGGAGCGGGGAATGTCCAGGGTGCGTGCGAGAGCTCCGGCGCTGATGGGCCGCAGTGACGAGCCCAGATGGCGCAGAATCCCAACGGAACGCCTGAGTGCCGGAACTTCTGCCACGTTATTCCTCCTTGAAAAACCGTGTGTAGAGCCTCCCCAGCGGATCCTGTTCAGCGCTCTTAGGGCGAGAGCGGCGAACCCGGCCGGCAACGATGACGGCGCTGATATCCGCAGCGGTGGCCGACATCACCACTTGTTCTCCGCGTGAACCGGCGGTGCGAACACTTGCGTGCTCAACAGTGACGATGTCTGCTGGGCACCCTACCGCAATCCCAGAGCGCAGACCCAACGCCGAAGCCCCGGACTGTGTCAGGGCGGTGATGAGTTCGGCTGGGCTGAAGCGTCCCCTCTGGCCCGATGCCAGCCGCTCACCGGCTTCCAGTGCCTGCAGTTCCCGCATGGAGTCCAGCACAACGTGCTGGTCAGAGCCCAGGCAGATGACCGCTCCGGCGTCCGCGAGCGCACGTGCCGGCCCGATCCCGTCGGCGAGATCCGCCTCGGTCGTGGGGCACATGACGATGTGCACCCCGGCATCCCCCAGCAGCCGAATGTCGTCATCGCTCAGGTGGGTGGCGTGCACCACCGACAGGCGCGGGGACAGGAGCCCCGCCTCGGCGAGCAGCCGCGTGGGCGTTTTCCCGTAGGCGGCGAGCGCCTGTTCGTTTTCGGCGGGCTGTTCGGACAGGTGGATGTGCAGGGGGCCGTCGAGTTCGGCAAAGCGCGGAAGGTCTTCCGCGGCGACGGCGCGCACCGAGTGGATGGCCGCACCGACGGTGACCAGCGGGCTGAAGTCGGCGAGTGCCGCGCGCAGACTGGCGTGCCTGCGCATGTACCCGTCAATGCTGCCATCACCGAAGCGCGCTTGTTCGGGTGCGAGCTCTTTGCCGATGCTGCCTTGCAGATAGCACGTGTCCAGGAGGACCAGGCGGATGCCGGCTGTTGCTGCCGCTTCGGCCAGGGCGCACTCCATGGCGTGGTCGGGGTAGGCGGTGCCGTCCGGGGCGTGGTGGACGTAGTGGAACTCGCCGACCGAGGTGTAGCCTGCCTCGATCATTTCCCCGAACACCGCTGTGGCGACCTCGCGGTACAGCTGCGGGGTCAGGGAGGCAGCTGCCGCGTACATTTCCTGCCGCCACGTCCAGAAGGTGCCCCCGTCATCGTGCGTCCGCCCGCGCAGCAGGCGGTGGAAGGCGTGCGAGTGCGCGTTGTGCGCACCCGGGAACGCCGTGCCGGTGAAGACGTGGATGTCTTCTGACGAGGTGCCGGTTGGGGAACCGGGCGAGGTGCCGGGGGCGGCTGGCACGGAGGCAGCTGGCTCCGGGGCTCGTGAGGTGCCGCATTCGACGGCGGTGATGGTGCCGCTCGCATCAGCAGTGACGAGGACATCGGTGCGGATTTCGCCGTCTATGTAGGCGCGGGGAAAGAAGAGCTTCATGCTGTGGCTTTCAGTTCCGCGGCCAGAACATCGGCAAGGGCGGCCGCTCCGGCGATCTGGTCGGATTCTTCGCACGCTTCTTCCGGCGCGTGGGAAACACCCGTGGGATTGCGTACGTAGAGCATGGCCGAGGGCACGTGGGCGGCGAGAATGCCGGCGTCGTGGCCCGCTCCTGACGGCATGCGCGGTGCGTTCGGCAAGACCGCCTGCAGCCTGTCGTTAAGTGCTGCGTGGAAGTCCACGGTCGGCGAATAGGATTCGCGCCGCACTTCGGCGGTGAGCCCCTCAACACTCGCGGCGAGGTCCTGGGCGCGGTCGGTGATGTCGGCGAGCACCGCCTCGACAACCGTGTCGTCAGGGTGGCGGATGTCCAGCCAGAAGTCCATGGACGAGGCGATGACGTTCGTCCCGCCGGGGTGAATGTGCGTCCTGCCGACCGTGGCGACAGAACCGCTGTGCGCCCCGGCGATCTGCGGAATCCCGCCGATCACAGAACTTGCCGCAGCAACCGGGTCAGCCCGGTGGCTCATCGGGGTTGTTCCGGCGTGATTGCCCTGCCCTGTGAACCGGAAGTTCCAGCGGCCGTGGCCGATGATCGAACTGCCGATCGACACCGGCTGGTCGGTGTTGATGAGCCCCACGCCCTGTTCGACGTGCAGCTCGATGAACGATCCGATTTGGTTCAGGCGGTCACGGTCAGCGCCCATGTGCTCCGGTGTGAGGCCGTAGGCGCTGGCCGCCTGCGCGAACGTCACGCCTTCGGCGTCTTTGAGTGCCAGAGCGCGGTCACGGTCGATGGCCCCCGTCAGCAGGCGCGAACCCAGGCAGGCAACGCCGAAGCGGCTGCCCTCCTCTTCGGGGAACACGGCAATCGCCAGGGGCCTGTCCGCCCGTTCGAGGCGCCCGTCGGCTTTCAGCTGATCGACCGCAGCCAGGGCCGAGGCGACACCCAGCGGGCCGTCGAACTCGCCTCCGCCGGGGACGGAGTCCAGGTGAGATCCGGTGACCACGGCGTTCGGCCCAGGCTCGGTCACCCACGCCCACGTGATGCCATTGGAGTCGATTTCGACGTCAAAGCCGCGCTTACGACACTCGTCGATGAACCATTCACGCAGGGTGCGCTCTTCACGGCTGAAGCCGAAGCGCCGGTAGCCCAGGCCGGACGGGTCGCGCCCGACATCGCGGATTGCGGCCATAAGCCCCAGAACCGACATCAGCTGACCCCGGCGAGCACCGTGCCGTCGACATCCGCGAGCGTGTGCTCAAAGGTTCCGAGCTCCGAAGCTGCCGTGAGGACAGCGCCGCTGGTCACAAGCTCAACAGTCTGCGCGAGTTCGGGCGACATGAAACGGTCCGAACCGGGGCCGGGAACCGTTTCGCGCAGCAAGCTGATGACAGCGCCGGTCACGGGGCTGGCGGCCGCGTCACGCAGATCCGCCGCCCGCGCTGCCGCATAGATTTCGACTGCCAGAACACGCGCCAGGTTGTCCAAAGACTGGCGCAGTTTGCGGGCCGCACCCCAACCCATCGACACGTGGTCTTCCTGCATGGCCGACGACGGAATTGAATCAACACTCGCCGGTGTGGCCAGTCGCTTGGATTCCGACACCATGGCCGCCTGCGTGTAATGCGCAATCATCAGCCCCGAATCAACACCCGGGTCGTGCGCCAGGAACGAGTGCAGTCCCTCATTGCGCGTCTTGTCCATTGCACGGTCCGTGCGTCGCTCCGCGATAGAGGCGACATCGGCCGCCACAATCGCCAAGAAGTCCAGCTGGTGGGCAAGCGGAGCTCCATGGAAGTTGCCATTGGAGGACACGGTGCCGTCCGGGAGGACCACCGGGTTGTCCACAGCCGAGCGGATTTCGCGTGCGGCCACCTGGGCCGCAAACACTGCGGCATCCCGGGCGGCACCGGTCACCTGCGGCGAACAGCGGAGCGAATACGCATCCTGCACCAAATGCTCCGAATCCCGGTGGCTGGCCATAATCTCGGAATCCTGCAGAGCCGCGAACATATTGCCCGCACTCGTGCGCTGGCCCGGGTGCGGACGCAGAGGGTAGTGCAGTTCGGGCTTGAACACCTGGTCGGTGCCCAACTGGGACTCAACAGACATAGCCGCGCTGATATCGGCGGTCGTCAAAAGCTTTTCAAGGTCGTACAGCGCAAGGATGAGCATGCCCAGCATCCCGTCGGTTCCATTGACGAGCGCCAAGCCCTCCTTTTCCTCAAGCTCGACCGGAGTGATGCCCGCTTCGGTGAGGACGGGGCCAACATCGACGGGCTCACCGTCCGGGCCGTGCACCTTCCCTTCGCCCATCACCACGAGTGCGCACGCTGACAGCGGGGCGAGGTCACCCGAACAGCCGAGCGAACCGTGCTCATGCACCCACGGGGTGATGCCGGCGTTGAGAATCTCAACATAGGTCTGCAGGGTCTCAACCTTCACACCCGTCCGCCCGGTGGCCAGAGTGCGGGCGCGCAGCAGCATGAGCGCACGCACCACCTCGACCTCGACCGGGTCGCCGATGCCCGCAGCGTGGGAGCGGATGAGCGACTTCTGCAGCTGC
The DNA here is from genome assembly GCF_001806835.1 of Brevibacterium sp. HMSC24B04. NCBI lineage: Bacteria > Bacillati > Actinomycetota > Actinomycetes > Micrococcales > Brevibacteriaceae > Brevibacterium > Brevibacterium sp. HMSC24B04. The sequence goes on from NZ_KV786087.1 coordinate 158,109, forward strand.
GCGCGGCTCTCGTGCGGAATGTGGCGCTGCGCGAGCGCTCCGAAGCCGGTCGAAACTCCGTAGACGGGCTTCGGGTGGGCTGCCAGAGCGTCCACCGCACGTCGGGCCTCTGCGACATCGGCGAGAACGGAATCGGGGATGGTGACCTGTGCGCCGTGCCGGGCAACAGCTACGACATCGGCGAACGACAGAGCCTGGGGGTCAAGAGCGACAGAAGTCGTCACGGGAGCTCCTTACATGTGAATGGGGATGGGTTCGAGGAGATCTGTGTGCCGGCGCGGTAGACCGCAGCGATCTGCTGCACGCCGGGCCGGTAGACCAAATGCCGATAGGACGGGGCGTCAAGGATGCTGAAATCAGCCCGACTGCCCACGGTCAGTGCGCCCACATCGGTCCGCTGCAGGGCGCGCGCACCGCCGGCCGTGGCTGACCACAGCGCCTGCTCGACCGTGAAGTGCATATCGCGTACGGCAATGGCCATGCAGAAGGGAATCGAATTAGAAAAGCCGCTGCCGGGATTGCAGTCAGATGCAATCGCCACCGTGATCCCCGCCTCGTGGTACCTGCGGACATCCGGGTACGGCTGGCGGGTCGAGAACTCAATGCTGGGAAGCAGCGTCAGCACAGTTCCTGCCTCGGCAATGCGAGCCAGGTCCTCATCGCTGACAAAAGTCGCGTGATCAGCCGAGACCGCACCGACCTCAGCGGCCAGGGCCATGGCGCCCATATCGCTGAGCTGATTAGCGTGCAGGCGAGGCTTCAGACCGTGAGCGAGCCCCGCCTCGACAATCCGGCGGGTCTGCTCGATATCAAAAGCGCCTTCCTCGCAGAACACGTCAATCCACTTGGCCAAGCCCTCCTCGGCGGCCCGCGGGATCATCTGTTCGATGATCAGGTCGACGTAGTTATCCGGCGCTTCCTTGTATTCGGCCGGCACCACGTGGGCCGCCATGAGGGTCGTCTCCGCGGTGTGGCGGCGGGCAATGCGCAGCGCCTCGAGTTCGCTTTCGACTGTCAGGCCGTAGCCCGACTTGATCTCAAACGTCGTGGTGCCGCTGTGCTCTGCCTGCCGCAGCAAACGCACGAGGTTGCCCTCCAGCTGATGGGCCGAAGCTTCGCGGGTCGCGCTGACGGTCGTGGCGATGCCGCCGGCCGAATAGGCCTGCCCGGCCATGCGGGCGGCGAACTCTTCCGAACGATCGCCCGCGAAGATCAGATGATTGTGGCTGTCGACAAAACCGGGGATGACAGCGCGGCCGGCAGCCGAGACCGCCTCGTCCGCGGCGGGTGCCTTCGCGGTGTCGCCGATCCAGGCCACCGTGCCGTCCTCAACGAGCATCGCAGCGTTCTGCCGCACGCCCAGGAGGTCCTGCGCGTGCGGGTTGTTCGTGACGAGCTCAGCAATGTCGGTGACGAGCAGAGAAGTCATGACTTCAGCCTACGCGTCCTGCTCGGCGCGGTGTTTGAGATTTTCATCTGCGGGAACCCACAGCCCGCGCTCGGCGGCGACCTTGTGAGCGCGCTCGTAGCCAGCATCCACGTGGCGGATGACGCCCATCGCGGGGTCGTTCGTCAGCAGACGCTCGAGCTTCTGCGCGGCAAGTTCCGTGCCATCGGCAACCGAGACCTGGCCGGCGTGGATAGACCGACCCATGCCGACACCTCCCCCGTGGTGCAGGGACACCCAGCTGGCACCCGACGAAGTGTTGACCAGGGCGTTGAGCAAAGGCCAGTCAGCCACGGCGTCAGAGCCGTCTCGCATGGCTTCGGTTTCGCGGTACGGGCTGGCCACAGAACCGGAGTCCAGGTGGTCACGGCCGATGACGATGGGGGCCGACACTTTGCCGTCGGCAACCAGCTGGTTGAACAGCAGGCCCGCCTTGTGGCGCTCCCGGTAGCCCAGCCAGCAGATGCGGGCGGGCAGACCTTCGAACTCGACGTATTCCTGTGCGGCGTCGAGCCAGCGGTGCAGGTGGTCGTTGTCAGGGAAGAGCTCCTTGAGCGCTTCGTCAGTTACCCGAATATCTTCCGGATCTCCGGACAGGGCGACCCAGCGGAAGGGGCCGAGGCCCTCGCAGAACAGCGGTCGGATGTAGGCCGGCACAAAGCCGGGGAACTCAAAGGCACGGTCATAACCGGCCTTGCGGGCTTCATCGCGGATGGAGTTGCCGTAGTCGAACACGACCGCGCCCTTGTCCTGGAAGCCGACCATTGCGGCGACGTGCTTGGCCATCGACTCCTGCGCGCGCAGGGTGAACTTTTCGGGGTTCTCTTCGGCTTCTTCAGACCATTCGTCCACGCTGACACCAAGCGGCAGGTAGGACAGGGGGTCGTGTGCTGAGGTTTGGTCGGTGACGATGTCGACGGCAACACCGCGGTCCAGCAGCTCCGGAAGAATGTCCGCCGCGTTGCCCACCAGACCCACAGAAAGGGCGCGCTTGTCGGCCTTGGCGGCGAGAACCAGGTCGAGAGCTTCGTCGAGGTCCGAAACAACCTCGTCGAGGTAGCGCTTGCCCTGGCGGCGCTCCATGCGGGTCCGGTCGACGTCGATGATGAGACACGCGCCTCCGTTGAGTGTTACTGAAAGCGGCTGGGCACCGCCCATACCGCCGCACCCGGCAGTGACGGTGAGCGTGCCGGCGAGTGTGCCGTCGAAGTGTTCGTTGGCAACGGCGGCGAAGGTTTCGTAGGTGCCCTGGAGGATGCCCTGCGTGGCGATGTAGATCCAGGAGCCCGCGGTCATCTGGCCGTACATCATGAGGCCTTCAGCTTCGAGCTTGCGGAAGTGCTCCCAGTTGGCCCAGTCGCCCACGAGGTTTGAATTGGCGATCAGGACTCGCGGTGCCCATTCGTGGGTGCGGAGCACCCCGACGGGCTTGCCGGACTGGACGAGCAGAGTTTCGTCTTCGCGCAGCTCTTTGAGGGTGTCGACGATCGCGTCAAAGGCTTCCCAGCTGCGGGCTGCTCTGCCGGTTCCGCCGTAGACCACGAGGTCTTCGGGCCTTTCGGCAACCTCGGGGTCGAGGTTGTTCATGAGCATGCGCATCGCGGCTTCCGTCTGCCAGCTGCGGGCGGTGATTTCAGTTCCGCGCGGGGCTCGGACTGTGCGACTGGGATCGTGCCTGGTGTAGGACATCGTCGTCGGCTCTCCAAGGGCTCGTAGGGGTTGTCTCCTTTTATGGTCAACCTCTACGAGCCCTGTAAACCAGCGAAGCCCGTAAGTGTTGTCCAATATATTGGACAACACTTACGGGCTGCTTTCCGCGGCGCGCTGCCGAGGTTCGGCTGCGCCTGGCAGCTGGAAGTCAGGCCTTGACGGCCTCGAGCTCAATGAGGATGTCGACGCGGTTGGCCACCAGGAGGTCACCACCAGGCATGACGGCGTCGAATGCGACACCGAAGTCGCGACGGTCGATCTTTGCGCTTGCCTCGAAGCCCGCGATCGTCTGGCCGTAGGGGTCTTCCGCAGCGCCGTTGAAGGTTGCGTTGAATTCCACGCTCTTGGTGACGCCGCGAATGGTGAGGTCGCCGACGAGGGTGAACTCGTCATCGTCGCCCGGCACCACCGAGGTCGAGGTGAAGGTCAGCTGGGGGTGCTCCTCTGCCAGGAAGAAGTCACCCTGCTGCAGGTGTGCGTCACGGTCGGCGTTGCCGGTGTCGACGGATGCTGCGTCAGCGTGGGCTGTGACGGAGAGGCTTTCAAAGGTGTCTTCGACGGTGAAGCTGCCGCCGATGACGTCGAAGGTACCGCGCACACGCGAAACTCCAGCGTGGCGGACGCGGAAGGCGAAGTCGGAGTGGCTGGCGTCGACGTTCCAGGTGCCTGCTGTCAGGCCTGCGGGCAGTGCGGTCATGGTGAAACTCCTTAAGTCTGTTGAACTTTCAATCTTTAGTCTAACAGCGAGTGGGTTTAACTTTCAACCTATGGGGAGTGAACTCTGCATTCTAGGTGGAATATAGAGGCGAAATCGCCGTTTTTGCCTCGTTCTTCCGACTAGACGGCAGAGTAGCCTTTAGTCGGGATAGAACGAGGTGCCACTCCCCTGCCCCCCGACCCCACCTCGGCGGTCCGACACCTCGGCACCTCCAACAGCCACCTCGGCAGCCCGGCGCTTCTCCAGCACCCACCCACGCCTTAGCAACAAAAACTCCCGTTAGCAGTCACTGCTAAAGCGCAGAAACCGGCTAACGGGTGTCCCCATGCGGCTAACGGGT
>NZ_KV786087.1:162343-162647 GCF_001806835.1 Brevibacterium sp. HMSC24B04
CCACGCTTTAGCAACAAAAACTCCCGTTAGCAGTTACTGCTAAAGCGCAGATCCCGGCTAACGGGTGTCCCCATGCGGCTAACGGGTGGATTCGTGCCTAAGCCGCAGAATCCGGCCACCGGGTGCCCGCGGCCAGCACCAAGCCCGCTCCCACCACGAACACGAGGCGCTGCGCCCCTGACCACCAGCACCCACCTCCGCGACCCGGCACCTCGGCGCTTCCCCAGCAGCCAGCCCAACCAAACACCTCGACGCCTCGCCCCACTTCCAGCACCCACCCACGCTTTAGCAACAAAAACTCCCG